>JBBSVJ010000129.1:0-9940 GCA_038233665.1 Lysobacterales bacterium | reverse complement strand
GTGATTGCACAAGGCATGCAGCCTTGCGATGTCGTTTTCTTCAGTGGGAACTTCAGCAGCCAACGCGCGAATCGAATCGTCGATGTGGGTCAGTGGCGTTTCAATCAAAAAGAATCGAGTCGGCAATTGTTCGACGGTTCCGCTGACGACGCCTTGACGATCGCTGGTTTCAACCTGACCTGAGACCACGATGCTGACTTCGCTGACCGCGCCATCCGCTGTGTGCGTTGCCACCGGATTGGCGAAGCCATCCGTGGTGATCGATTTCAAGCGCCGACCATCGACTTCGACATTCCAGTCGATCGTACGCTGACCATCAACCTTTGCTGGCCAGAGGCGCAATGCCTGGGTCACACGCAAGGCGGGTTCGGCATAACGGTAGTGGGTTCGGTGCCGGATCGTCAGGTACATCAGAACAAATGACCGTTTGATATTTCAGCGCCGAGATGCTCGCAGCCCTCGATAAGCTCACTCAGGTACTCGTGCAAACCTTGCTCGATGATCTGTTCAATCCGCCCGAATCGAAGCCCCGCATATTGGGAATGGGCAATGCGCTTGCTTTCTGAGCTGAGCTTCGGGTCGTGCGCGACAATCGCGTCGAGGTTGAGCGTAATCTGCTCGAAGCAGAACACCAGCGAGCGCGGGAATTCCGGTCGCAGAATCAACAGCTCTGCGACTTGTGATGGCTCAACCTGGCCCTTGAACAGAACTCGATATGCGCGTCTTGCGCCGACCACGCGCAGGATCGCCAACCATTGATAGTAATCAACCACACCGCCGACATCCTGCGCGCTTGGCAGTCGAACGTGGTATTTGACGTCAAGCAAACGTGCAGTATTGTCGGCTCGTTCAAGAAACTGACCAATACGGGTGAAGTGAAAACCATCACGGCGCAGCATCGTGTTGGCGTACACGCCATGCACGAGACTGGTACGCGACTTGACCCAATCCAGAAACTCGGTGAGTCGATCCTCACTCATTGGCTCCGCTGTTTCGAACTCGCGCAGCTCCAGCCAGCTCGAATTGACCGCCTCCCACATGTCACTGGTCAACGCGGTACGCACAGCGCGGGCGTTGCGACGTGAGGTTTCGATGCAGTTGCAGATCGATGAGGGATTGTCGCGATCGAATGTCAAATAGGAAATCACCGTTTCCGAGTTTGCAACCTCGTGCTTTTCATAAAACGTTTCATCGCAACCGGCGGCGACAATCGCCGATTCCCACTCGCTGTTATCTTCGGCATCGTCAACGCGAACCGCGCTCATGCGGCCAGCCACCTGCAGCAAGCGAGCGATGTAATCGGCACGCTCCATGTAGCGAGCCAGCCAGAAAAGATTGGAAGCGGTACGAGCAAGCATCAGCGTTCCAGCACCCAGGTGTCTTTGGTGCCGCCTCCCTGTGATGAGTTGACGACCAGCGATCCTTCGCGCAAAGCCACACGGGTCAGCCCGCCTGGAACAATTCGAATCTCCTCACCGCTCAATACGAACGGTCGAAGATCGACATGTCGCGGCGCGACACCCGATTCGACGAAGGTCGGCACGGTCGAAAGCGCCAACGTCGGTTGCGAGATGTAGTCGCTCGGCCGCGCTTTGAGCTGGGCAACGAAATCTTCTGTCTCCTGACGGCTCGCGTGCGGGCCGACCAGCATGCCGTAGCCGCCCGAACCGTGAACAGCCTTGACCACCAACTCATTGATATGGGCCAGTGTGTAGGCAAGATCCTCAGGGTTGCTGCAGTCGTGCGTTGGCACATTTTGCAAGAGGGGCTCTTCGCCGAGATAGAAGCGGATCATTTCGGGCACATGGATATACACGGCCTTGTCATCGGCAATGCCAGCGCCAATGGCATTGGTCAACGTCAGATTGCCGGCACGTGAAGCGAAATGCAGGCCAGGCGCACCGAGCATCGACTCCGGCTTGAATACCAGCGGATCAAGATAGTCGTCATCGATTCGCCGATAAATCACATCGACGCGCGTCAGACCATCCGTACCGCGCATGTAACAAATCTCATTCTTGACCAGCAGATCAGCACCCTCGACCAAATCGATGCCCATCTCGTCGGCAAGAAACGCGTGCTCGTAGTAAGCGCTGTTGTGCATGCCCGGCGTCAGCAGGACCACGGTCGGCTCACCCTCGCAATTTGGCGGCGCGACCGAGCGCAGGGTCTGCAACAACGAGTCGCCATAGTGCGCCACGGGCGCAACGCCAGCCTTGCGAAAAAGGTCAGGGAACAAGCGCATCATCACTTCGCGATTCTCGACCATGTAGGAGACACCGGAAGGTGTGCGGCAATTGTCTTCAAGCACGTAATACTCGTCCGGCCCGGTACGAACCATGTCGATACCAGCGATATGCGAATAGACGTTGTGCGGGAGATCCTGGCCCACCATCTCGGCGCGGAACTCGGAATTATTGAACACGAGACGCTCGGGCATCCGCCCGGCCTTGACGATCTCGGCATCGTGATAGACATCGTGGATAAACGCGTTGAGGGCGCGCGTGCGCTGCTCAAGTCCCTTGCTCAAGCTCTGCCATTCCGCTTGCGCCATCACCCGCGGAATCAGATCAAAAGGAATCAGGCGTTCCGGATCACCACCTTCGGTATATACCGCAAAGGTAATGCCGATACGTCGGAACAGGACCTCGGCCTCTCGACGCTTCAACGCCAACTGCTCTGCGGGAATAGACTTGAGCCAGGCATCGACCAGCGCATACGGAGCCCGAATCTGATCGGGCCAGCCCATCTCATCGAAAACGGCGGGTGCGGTTGGCATGAATGCTCCTAGGGAATTCCTTTTAACCCTGACCGGAATCTGGAGTGCCGTCAAGGCACGACTCTTGTGCGGTTCATTTTTCGAGTCGTTCGATCAATCGCAGTGGCAGCCAGAAAAAAATCGCCCCATTAGCGGGCTTTTTTCGTAGGTGGCGGAGATAGTCGGATGTGTTCGACTCATCCATGAGCCTCACCCTCCGCGCTGCGCGCTGCGGGCCAGCCCTTCGGCTGTACAAATTCATTCCAGATGAATTTGTCGAATCCAGGTCGGTTCGTCCACGCACCCGCACCCTGAGACACACAAAAGGCCCCGCGTGGGGGCCTTTTGTGTGTCTGGCGGAGAGAGTGGGATTCGAACCCACGGTGGGCGCAAACCCACGGCAGTTTTCAAGACTGCTGCCTTAAACCACTCGGCCATCTCTCCTAATTCTTCCGCTCATCGCGGCTTGCGTTGCAAGCCACCACGGCAGTTTGACTCCGGGCTTCCAGCCCTCCGCCCTTCGGGCCATCGCCTGTGGCGATGTTGGCTTCGGCTTCCTGTCTCCGCACTCAAGACTGCTGCCTTAAACCACTCGGCCATCTCTCCTAATTCTCGTCACCCTGGCGAAGGCCGGTGTCCAGTGACTTTGCTTTGAAAGCCTGACACTACTGGTTAACCGGTGGCGGAGTTTAGCCTAGTCGCGGGATGTTCCCAAGCGTTCGACCATCTGCCCTCTGGAGAAGATGGCCGATCGCCGGATTAGGGGTTTTTGCGAGACTCAAATTTCGTTCCCACGCGTACCCTCACTCACCCCTTCGGGGCACCCTCTCCCGGCGGGAGAGGGAAAATCAGCTGAGTCGACTAATGCCTCCCATATACGGCCACAACACCTCGGGCACATCAATCGAGCCATCAGCGTTCTGATAATTCTCCATCACAGCGATCAGTGCGCGTCCGATCGCTGTGCCGGAGCCATTGAGGGTGTGAACGAGTTCGGGTTTGCCGGTTTCCGGGTTTCTCCAGCGGGCGAGCATGCGGCGGGCCTGGAAATCAGTACAGTTAGAGCAAGATGAGATCTCCCGATAGGTATTCTGGCTCGGCAGCCAGACTTCAAGATCGAAGGTTTTGCTTGCGGTGAAACCCATATCACTCGTGCACAGCAGCATGCGCCGATACGGCAAGCCGAGTTTCTCCAACACCACCTCGGCGCTGCGCGTCATCCGCTCGTGCTCGGCCTCGCTCTCGGAAGGCGTGCTGATGCTGACCAGTTCAACTTTTTCGAACTGGTGTTGCCGAATCATGCCGCGCACATCACGGCCGCCCGACCCAGCTTCAGATCGAAAGCACAAGGAATGCGCTGTCATGCGCAGCGGCAACTGGTCGGCATCGCTGATGGTGTCGCGAACGATATTGGTCAATGGCACTTCGGCGGTCGGGATCAGATAGCGGCGGCTCTCGTTGACCTCGATCGCAAACAGATCATCCTCAAACTTTGGAAGCTGACCGGTCCCTTGCATTGAGTCGGAGTTGACGATAACCGGAACGTTGGTTTCGAGATAGCCGTGCTCTTCGGTATGCAGATCGAGCATGAATTGCGCCAGCGCACGATGTAGACGAGCAAGCCCGCCTCGCAACACGGTGAAGCGCGAACCTGAAATCTTCGCCGCGACTTCCCCATCCAGCCAGCCCTTGTGTGCGCCCAGTTCAACATGATCCTTGACCGCGAAATCGAATTCGCGAGGAGTTCCCCAACGATGTTTCTCGACGTTGCTGTTTTCATCTTTGCCTTGCGGCACGGATTCGTCAGGCAGATTTGGAATTCCGAGGGTGATTGAAGCGAGTTGCTGCTGGATTTCAGCCAGCCGTGCTTCGTTCGCCTTGAGCTGATCAGCGATGCCGGCTACTTCGGCCATCAACGCGACCGTGTCCTCACCCTTGCTTTTGGCTATGCCGATCGCTTTGGATCGCGTGTTGCGCGTGTTCTGCAGTTCCTGGGTTTCTACCTGGACCGCTTTGCGCTGCGATTCGAGAGATTCAATGGCGACGGTATCGAGAATATAGCCGCGCCGGGCGAGGCGCTCGGCGACGAGTTCAAGTTGCCCGCGCAGAAGGGCTGGATCAAGCATGACGGGGAATCCGAAAAACAACGAGGGCGCGGATTATCGCCGCGCCACTCGTTTGCCGCAAACAAGCAGCGTTATTGATCGTCGTCATGTGGCTAAAACATCACCGCACTATCAGGGCGCGCTGCGCTCGCTCAACTCAGCCAACATGATCGCGATCGCATCGAGTTCGGCGGATGATCTCCCGGCATCACGCGGTCGCTTGTAGTTGTTGAGCATGATGGCAAAGGCAAGGCGCTCATTCGCCGCGGTCAGGGCGAAGCCTGCGAGCGCGTAGGTATGCGCCATGCTGCCGGTCTTGGCATGGATGCGCCCTTTGGCAGCGCTATTTCGCATGCGCCAAGTCAAGGAGCCATCGACGCCGGCTTCTGGGAGCCCCAATCGCAATGCCTTGGCGCCGGGGCTGTCGCCGAGATTGACCAGAAGGCTGGCCAGCGCAGCTGGTGAAGTCAGATCTCTGCGTGACAAGCCAGGCCCGTCCTCAATCAATACCCCTTCGAGCGGGACACCGATGCGTTGCAGATATCGACGCATCGCCCGGATACCCCGTGATTCGCTGGATGAAAACACGGCAGACTCTTCGCCAGCGGCACGCTCATCGGCGGCGTCTTTTGCTCCAACCATCAAGAGCAAGTTTTGCAGATACAGATTCTGCGAAACCTTGAGGCCGCGATTGACGATCTCGGCGAGCGGAGGCGAGAAGACATCCGCGATGTGCTGAACCTTGTCGCCTGACAATGCGTCATTGCGTTCTGGCCAATACAGACTCCGCGATTTGCCCTTTACGGAAACCCCTTGTCGCAGCAAGGCAGCGCGAAATTGATCAACCGCTATCAACGCAGGATCATCCACCGCCTGACGGTAATATTGGACCTCCGCGTTGCTCGCGATCGTACCAAACGCATGCAAGGTCGCCGTACCCGGTGCGCGATACAAGCTGATGTCTGTGCGTGCCGGGGCGCGCAACGTAGTCAACTGATTGTCGAGATCCGGTGCCGATTCTGGCGGATCGAATGCAATGCGCGCCTTGTTTCCACTCTGCGGGGCCGGTCGAACCTGGATGCGAACGACATTTTCATCGACACTTAGCGCCGATACCGGCGCACCAAACCAGCTCTGCAGATCCGCTGCCTCCCAGCCGCTCCCATACAGCGGCGCGGCAAACCAGCTTGCATCACCAATCAATGCACCGCGTACAGATTTGATCCCCGACTTGCGTACGGAAGTCGCCAGCGTGTCCGCCCACGACACACGTTTGTCGAGTCCCAGTGTCGGATCGCCGTAGCCGACCAGAACCAGATCACCACGCAGTTCGCCATCCCTGCCCGGCTTCTCGGATGCGAAAACGCTCGTTGCCACGCGATACTCGGGACCAAACGTGTCGAGTGCCAGCGCCGCGGTGTAGAGCTTCGCAGTGGATGCCGGTACAAACAACTTGTTGGCATCGTGCGAATACAGCGTTTTGCCGGTATCAAGCGAGACGATTTGAACGCCCCAGGAAGCATGGGCAAATACCGGTTCAGCCAGATGCGCATCGATGTGCCGGGCCAAACTCGCAAGGCTGGAGTCGCTGGTTGTTGAAAGATCGTTGGCGTCCTTGGCCAAAACAGGGACGGAAATCAGGCAAACAGCGAGCACACTCAGCGCGGCCCGCTCCAGTAAAACCTTCATGACGGATTCCCTGATTTGATCGCATCGCGACGCGCTGCACGCAAGCGGGTCAGTTTTTCGCCAATTTTCAACTCCAGTCCGCGTTCGACCGGGGCATAGAATTCACGACCGACGAGCGCATCCGGCAAACATTGCTGATCCAGTGCGACTCCAACTTCGGCATCATGATCGTATTGATAGCCTTTGCCGTAGCCGAGCCCTTTCATCAACTTGGTTGGCGCGTTGCGCAAGTGCATCGGCACCTTGAGCGTGCCGTTGGCGCGTACTTCGGCGCGTGCCGCGTTGAACGCGGCATAGGCGGCATTGCTCTTGGCCGCGATGGCGAGATAGATCACGAGTTCGGCAAACGCCAATTCGCCTTCCGGCGAGCCAAGACGGTCGTAGGTATTCCAGGCTTCAAGTGCAAGCGTCAGTGCGCGCGGATCGGCCAGGCCTATATCCTCGATCGCCATACGCGTGAGACGCCGTGCGAGATAGGCCGGATCAACGCCTCCATCGAGCATGCGCGTGAGCCAGTACAAAGCCGCATCAGGATCGGACGAGCGAACGGATTTGTGCAGGGCCGAGATCTGGTCGTAGAACTGCTCGCCGCCCTTGTCGAATCGGCGTGTGCGATCGGCCAGCACCTGGGTCAGCGTGACCTCATCGATTTTCCCGTCATCAGCCAGTTCGGCGGCGATTTCAAGCAAGGTCAGCGCGCGCCGCACATCGCCATCGGCGGCTTGTGCAATCAGGCGCAGCGATTCCTGTTCGATCTTGAGTTGTTGATCGCCGAGACCGCGCTCGCTGTCGTCCAATGCACGCTGCAGCGCGGCGACAATCTGTTCGACGTTCAAGGATTCAAGCACATGGACGCGACAGCGCGAGAGCAGCGCCGAGTTCAATTCAAACGAAGGGTTCTCGGTGGTCGCGCCGACCATGATGATGATGCCGCGCTCGATATGCGGCAAAAATGCATCCTGCTGGGTCTTGTTGAAGCGATGCACCTCGTCGACAAACAGCACGGTGCGTCGGCCTTGGCCAAAATTCACCTCGGCTTCGGCCAACGCGGCACGTACATCAGGCAACCCTGAGAGCACCGCCGAGATCGCCTTGAAATCGGCATCGGCGTATCGCGCCAGGAGCAAGGCCAGCGTGGTCTTGCCGCAACCCGGCGGCCCCCACAGGATCATCGAATGCAGCTTGCCGCTCTCGATCGCGCGGCGCAGCGGCTTGCCCGGATCGAGCAGGCGGGTCTGGCCGACGATTTCGTCGAGCGTGCGCGGACGCATGCGCTCGGCGAGTGGCTTGAGCCCTTCAGGTTCGGCGAAAAGCGGCGTGGTCGAAACAGTCTTCTTGCGTGGCATGCCGCCATGATACGGAAAAGTGCGGCATCTCCCGACCCGGAAAAGTGAACGATCACCCTGAAGAAGCAAACGCGCCATGGAAACCGAGCGGAAAACCATAAGGCAACCACGCCGTCGCCAGCGGCCCTGCATCCACATGGTCTGCATCAAGCACAACGAGACCGCTGCGCATCGCTTTGAAATCGAGAACCGTTCCAAGTAGCCAACCGTTTCCCACGCGATCACTGCCCGGCTTTGGCACAAACAGATGTTCTTCCGCGAGTACCGAATCGCCATAGCTATGGACGATCTTGTGCTCGCGATGCAGGTCAATCGCCGAAATCGCGTTCGACCAGGGCGCGATGGCCGAGGCGGTTCGAATCGGTGCGTAGATTGTCGACTGCCTGGCGGTCGTCGCACGCGGATCGAAGGTCGGGAATTCGATGCCGCCCATTCCACTGTCATGCCATTGCGCCCTGCCCTGGGCCAAGTCGATACGCAACTCGACCAGGTCGACGTGATCATCCACTTTGTCGGCACGTCCCTGCATGGCTGCCGCCATCGGCGAGCGCGCCGCCTTGGCGCTGGCGTGACGCGCGGCACGTACGACGATTTGATTGCCTTGCTCAAACGCATCGGCGAAGTGATAGACCATGCCGAAATCGACATCGAACCAGCGCGCGCTTTCTGGGGAATCCTTCGCGACAACCGCCACGCGACACGGCAAATCCTCGGCGAAACGCATGCGCTCGAAGAAGGCCTTGCCCTCTTCCATGCGGTACGGCGTCAACACGAAAATCAGATGCCGATCGGTCATCGAAAAACTGTGTAGATAGCCGCGTTGCTCATCCTTGATTGTTGTAGCGCGAATCAGCTTGCCATCGCTGCCAACATGCCAGATCAGCAAACCGCTCGAACCGAGCAGATCGAGAGAGCCGAAATTCCAGATCGTTCCATCGCGATCGTGCAAAGGATGCGCTGAGAATGGCGCCGCTGTCAGATCATCGCGAAACGTCAGCGGTCCAATCGTGGCCAGATCATCGGCATCCACCTCGAAAGCCGAACCTGCTTCCCATAGTGCGAAGACGCGATCGCCGATGCGCATGACCGCCGTGTTGGCGGTGTTGGCATCGTCGTTGTTGCGGATCGAGACGGCGTTCTCGATTCTTGTACCGGCGGCGGGAACGACAAACCGCCCGATGCGTCGCTCGCGCTTGAACTTCGGTGTCTCGATCATGCGCGCGCGATGCCGGATGCCGTGCTTGCCGATCGTCCATGCGTGCAGCATGCCGTCGCCATCGAACCAATGCTGATAGCGAACGCCATCGCGTTCGAACCAGGCCGGACCGTTTCGATACAACGCGCCACTCAGCCCTTGCGGCCAGCGTCCTTCAATCGTTGCGGCGCGAGGCTCAAACGATTCGACGCCGACTGATTTCCAACCGGCCAGCCAGCGATGTTGCTCAAGGCCGCGGGCAAACGCCTTCGTGGCATCGTTTTGCACGCTTTTGGCACGCAAGCCGATTGGCGCAAATGCCAGTGCGCCCGCACCGATCAGTAGCTGCTCAAGAAAACCTCGACGATTCATCGATTCGCTCCCGATCAACGCAGATGCAATTCGATGGCAGTTCCCTTGTCATCAACCGCGAACGACGCTTCAGCGAACGTCGCTTTACGCATGACCTTCGGGTCGTTGCTGAAGCCATAGCCTTCGATCGGCATGCCGACGAAATTCGTGTCGAGCTTGCCGTTGCCATTTTCGTCGTGCATGACCGAAATCGCATAGGTACCAGCGGCGAGTCCCGCGAAATGAAAAGTCACGCTGTCGCCAGACGCATCCAGTGCCTGCGCGGCGACCGGCTTCGCTGTGCCATCCCAGCCAGCCGCGGAATCGTAGACGGCGAGCATGAGTTTGCCCTTGTCCGCGCGGATGTCATCGACCTTTACGGTCAGATCTGCAGCGCGCGCGATTGAAGTTGAAATCAGAGCAATGCCAAGCACGCTCGGGATGATGGATTTCATCAGGATTCTCCTCGTTGAGTGAGAATCCAGTATCGGCAAGT
>JBBSVJ010000128.1:0-9963 GCA_038233665.1 Lysobacterales bacterium | reverse complement strand
TGCATCTTGTCTGATTCCATCGTGCTTCGCGTTTGAGCGTATACATCCATCGATTGCGCGGCTTTCGGCGCGAACGAATAATAAAAGCAGAGGCGCTGGACCCCTGCCTGCGCAGGGGCGACGGCTATTGATGGTTGGGCATTTTGGGATGGCGTCGTTTCGCCAAGCGAGTGCGTGAACCGAGCCCCGCCCTCACACCTCACTCCACCACTCGTCATCCCTGCGAAGGCAGGGACCCAGTGCCTCTGCTTCTTGTCTGATTCCAACGCGCTAACTTCCCACTCCACCACTCGTCATCCCTGCGAAGGCAGGGACCCAGTGCCTTTGCTTCTTGTCTGATTCCAACGCGCGCCCCGCTTGCGCATCTTGATCCACTGATTGCGCGGCTTTCGGCGCGCACGAATAGCAAAAGCAGAGGCACTCGAACCCTGCCTGCGCAGGGGCGACGGTGATTGATGGATGGTTGTAGCGAACGATAGGTGTTTCGCGCGTCTTTGCGGCTTAGTCTTGACTGACGAAGGATGAAATCACTCGACTGCATGCGCAGCCGCGACGGCGCGTTGCGGGGACATTTCGCAGTGACTAGATCTTGCCGCTATCGGCATCGCGCATGATCGGCCAAGCGGCGCGCACGTAGACGAAGGCCGACCAGATGGTGAGCACGGCGGCGACCACCAGCAGAACTTCTCCGATCCGGTAAAGACGCAGCTCGGGGAAATCGCGTTGGTGCAGGCAGACCACGATGGCGACGATCTGCATTACGGTTTTCAGCTTGCCGATCCAGGCCACGCTGACGGCGGCGCGCTGGCCAAGTTCGGCCATCCACTCGCGCAACGCTGAGATGCTGATCTCGCGGCCGACGATAACGGCGCTGGCCACGGCCATCATCATGCTCGGGTTCTGTTGCACGATCAGGAACAAGGCAACGGCGACCATGAGCTTGTCGGCGACGGGATCGAGAAACGCGCCGAATGCCGAGCTCATGTTGTAGCGGCGGGCAATCCAGCCATCCAGCCAGTCGGTAATGGCGGCGGCGATAAAAATGGCGGCCGCGGCCAGGTTCGACCAACTTCGCGTGCTCGGGAAAAACTCCGGCAGATAGAAAACCACCACGATGACCGGCAGCAGGCCGATCCGAAACAGGGTGAGGATGGTGGGAAGGGTCAGTCGCATGGTGAGAGTTTACCCGTGTAGGGCCGCATAGATTCTTTCGGCGAGCTCACGATTGATTCCGTTGACTTGCATGAGCTCCTCGATTCCGGCACGAGTGACGCCTGCAAGGCCGCCAAACTGGCGCAACAAGGCCGATCTGCGTTTGGCTCCGACGCCGGCAACTTCTTCCAGACTCGATGCCTCACGCGCCTTTTCGCGGCGACCACGATGGCCGGTGATCGCGAATCGATGGGCTTCATCGCGCACCGACTGGATCAAATGCGATGCCGGAGACTCTGGCCCAGGCCATAAGCTGCGGCCGGTATCGCCAAGGATCAAACTTTCGTGACCGGCCTTGCGCGCCTCGCCCTTGGCCACACCGACCACCTGCACGCCTTCGATGTTGAGCGTGGTCAGGACATCCAGCGCCTGGCGCACCTGGCCGAGGCCACCATCAATCAGCAGGAGATCCGGAAGACGACCTTCGCCGGCCTTGATGCGCTTGTAGCGACGCTCCAAAGCCTGATGCATGGCTGCGTAGTCATCACCGCCGGTGATGCCCGTGATATTGAAGCGCCGATATTGCGATTTTTCCGGCCCTTCGGAACCAAACACCACGCACGAGGCGACGGTCGCCTCACCCATCGTATGACTGATATCGAAGCATTCGATACGCGTCGGCACTTGATCCAGGCCGAGCAGATCGCGCAAAGCCTCGAATCGGGTCACCAAGGTTTGGCGGCTGGCCAGACGCGCCGCAAGCGCTGCCGCCGAGTTGGTCACGGCCATATCAAGGAAGCGAGCACGATCGGCACGCACCGAGGTTTTCAGTTCAACCTTGTGTCCGGCATGTACATTGAGCGCCTCGCTCAAAACCGCGATGCCATCGGGCTCATGGCTGAGAATCAATTCGGCCGGCAGCGGGCGCTCAAGGTAGTACTGACCGAGAAACGAGCCAATCACATCCGCCTCGTTTGCATCGAGACCAAGACGCGGGAAAAAATCTCGCGAGCCCAGGCTGATGCCATCACGGAAGAAGATCACGCTGACGCAGGCAATGCCGTTGGCGATACTGCAGGCGAGAATATCCATATCTTGCCCGGCGCCATGCACGTAATGGCGAGCCTGGACTTTTTTCACCGCCGCAATACGATCACGCATCAGGGCGGCGCGCTCGAAATCGAGTTTTATGCTGGCCTGCTCCATGCCTGCTATCAACTCGTCGAGCAAGGCGTTGCTCTTGCCTTCGAGGAACATCACGGCATGCCGCACGCTGCCTTGATAATCCTCGGCGGAAATAAAATTCACGCAAGGCGCGCTGCAGCGACCGATCTGATATTGCAGGCAGGGCCGTGAGCGATTCTTGAAATAGCTGTCTTCGCAATTGCGGATACGAAACAGTTTCTGCAGCAGACTCAGGGTTTCACGAACCGAGATTGCACTCGGATACGGCCCGAAATAACGCCCGCCGCCGGTTCGCGCACCGCGATGGAAGGCGAGTCGCGGATAATCCCCCGGGGTCAAATGGATGTATGGATAACTTTTGTCATCGCGCAGCAAAATGTTGTAACGCGGGCGCAGGCTTTTGATCAGCTGCGCTTCGAGCAGCAAGGCCTCGGCTTCGGTGCGCGTGAGGGTGATTTCCATCTGCGCAATCTGCGCGACCATCGCGGCAATGCGTGGCTGCAGGGCTGGCTTGAGGAAATAGCTGCCGACGCGCTTTTTGAGATTGCCGGCCTTGCCGACATACAGCAGATCGCCCGTCGCACCGAGCATGCGGTAAACGCCGGGCGCACTGCTCAGGTTGGCGACAAAGGCCTTGCCGTCAAATGGAATCGGATCTTGCATGGGGGCGATTGTGGCGCGGAACGCATGAATCGGGAACCGTTGGGCCGGTGTTGAGGAAAATTCGCGGAGGCGCTCCAGCGACTTACATCGCTGCTTTTTGCAGGCGCGCCTTCAGCAGCGAGCCATTCTTCCAGACCACCGCAAAAGTTCGCCCGAGCGGGCTTCTACCGGTTTGCGATGATCTTCAGGACTACCGCAAATTCGAGAGAAACATTCATGCCCGATGCCTTGCGGCAGATGGCGATAGAAGCATCGAGACCGAAAAATTCGCGCCGGGTGCTATCTACTCGTCAATTGGCACGCGCGTACCGAGGCCACTGGACAGGTCAATGCGCAACACTTCGTGAGCGTTGGTATTGGCAATCCACAGCGCACCGGCAGCAATCGAGAGACCGCCAGGCTCCTTCAACTCGTGGTTGACGTTGAGCGCGCGGACTGCCCCGCTTTTCAAGCTCAAGGCCTTGATCTTGCCGTTGTAACTGTCGGCGATAAAGGCGATGCCGCGCGGATCCATCGCCACATCGAGCGGGTTCTGCAACCTCGCGGTATCTCGCGCTCCCGGCACATCACCGTATTCGTAGAGGCCGCTGCCAACGAGGGTCGAAACACGTCCGTCAATCAAGCGCACCAAGCGGATTGATGAAGACGCCGCATCGGCAATCAACAGCTGCAATCCGCTGGTGGTGATGCCGCTGGGCTGGGCGAAGCTTGAATCCAGTGACAAGCCATCCTGCATGCCGAGCTTTCCGTTGCCGGCGAAAACATCCACAGTATCGCGGCCAAGATCCAGCTCCCAGATCTGGTTTTGGCTGCTGGAAATCACATAAAGCTTGTCGGCAACAATCGCGAGATCGGATGGATTGCCGATCGGTGTCGCGAGAGCATCGGCGTTGTGCGGTCGCATGCGCCCCGGCTCGCCATTGCCGAGCACGGTTTCCATCTCCCCGGTTTCCAGGCGTACGCGGCGCACGGCATGGTTGCCGCGATCGGCGATATAAAGGAATTCATCGCGCAGAGCGAGGCCTTGCGGATCGGCCAGACCACACTCCTCGTTGCGGCCATCCCAATAGCCGCGATCACCGGAGCCGAACTGACGCAGGATGCGCCCCTCGTGATTGCACTCAAGCACGCGATCGTGACCGCTGTCGGCGACATAGAGACGTGACTCGGTGGCCAGCAACTTGCCCGGAAACCGCAACGGCAGCCGCGCCTCGGGGCGAGATGCCACGGTCGCTGACTCGTACTCTCGCAGATCCTGTTCGGCCGCTTCATCGAGCAACTGGGTGATTTTTTCGTCGAGATCCTGGCGCCGACCTTCACCTGGAATGACTGCGGCGACCAAGCCGGAGGCATCGATCAGCACCACGCTCGGCCAGGCATCGACGTCGTATTGTTTCCAGAGATCCAGATTGGCATCGCTGGCGACCGGATGACGAATGCCGAGGCGATTGACCGCTTTGAGCACCGTTTCCGAATCGCGTTGATGCGGATACTTGGGACAGTGGATGCCGAAAACACTCAAGCCATCGTTGTACCGACTTTCCAGCCAGGCGATATCCGGCAGCAGATTCCAGCAGTGGACGTTGTCGTAGCTCCAGAACCAGAGCAGCACAACGCGACCACGCAGCGTTGACAGCTCGGGCGCTTCGCTGACGTTGACCCAATCCAGGACCGCAGGAAATTCCGGCGCGGGTGATCGTGACTCCATCCTTTTCCCCTGTAGCGAATCTCAGTGGCCCGACGTTTCAGCAAGTCGGCCAATCAGCCCCATGATGCCATTGCGGGCGAGGTCGAGTGCAAGCTGGAATTCGCCTTGACCACCGTAATACGGGTCGGGCAGCTCAACAGGCTTGGAAATTCCGACGAACGGCAGAAATAGTTGAACGCGATCGCGGGCGCCTGCCGGTGTCTTGGCCATCAAGGCATGCAAGTTGGTCTTGTCCATCACCAGCAGATGATCAAACTGCGAAAAATCTTCCTCGCAAACCTGACGCGCCCGATGCTGCTGCATGGGATAGCCATTCGCTTCGGCCAAGGCGATTGCCCGAGGATCGGCGTGATGGCCGATGTGGTAGCTCTCCGTGCCCGCCGAATCAACCGCGATCTCCAACCCAGCCTTGGCAAACTCGACCCGAGCAACTGCCTCGACCGTTGGCGAGCGGCAGATATTGCCCATGCAAACAAACAGAATCCTCATGGTTGACTCCGTGACGTGAGAATCTGCTCGACCCGGGCCAAATCCTCCGCGGTGTCGACGCCGGCCGGGAAAGGCTCAGGCGCGATCGCCACGACAATTGAATGGCCGTGTTCGAGCGCGCGCAGTTGTTCAAGCGATTCGGCAATCTCCAAAGGCGTGCGAGGCAAGGCGGCCAGGGTGTCGAGAAACCCGGCGCGATACGCATAGATGCCGATATGCCGCAGAAACGGAATATCGCCCGGTAGCGATTCGCGACTCTGTGCGAACGCATCACGCGGCCAGGGAATCGGCGCGCGACTGAAATAGAGCGCGCGATGGGACGCATCTCGAACCAGCTTCACGCAATTCGGATTGAACATTTCTTCGCTGGATATCAAAGGCGTCGCCAACGTCGCCATCGGGCAGTTGCTGGCGGCCAACGCCATGGCCACGGCGCGAATGCCGCTGGCCGGCGCGAGAGGCTCGTCACCCTGCAGATTGACCACGATGGTTTGATCATCCCAGCCACGCATCCCACGCAACTCGGCGAGCCGATCCGTTCCCGACGCATGCTCGACCCGAGTCAACGCCACGCCAACGCCGCTATCTTCAAGCGCATCAACAATGCGCTGATCATCGGTGGCAACCACCACTTCACGCGCACCCGCTTGCAGGGCACGTCGCGCCACGTGCACGATCATCGGAACGCCGACGATCGGCAACAGCGGTTTGCCCGGCAGACGTTGCGAGCCGTAACGTGCGGGAATGGCAACAACAAAATCAACATCCGTAGTCATCTGCCAATTCTGGCTGAACATGGCCCATCCGACCAGCCGTGCGATTCGAGTCGGCCGAGGCACGCACGCGATGTACAATGCGCGCCGGCTTCTGCAACGGCTCTCCCCTGAAGTGAACGATTCAATCAGCATGCCGCCCGCGCTGCCTCCGCGCGCCGCCTTGCTGATGCTCGCCAGTGCATCGTTGTTTGGGGTCATGGCCATCGCGATTCGCTACGCTTCGGCTCAGCAACACCCTTTCGAGATCGCGTTCTTCCGCTGCTTTTTCGGCGCCATTTTCGCCCTGCCCCTGCTTCGTGTGCATGGTCTTGAAATCTTGCGCACGCGCCGGCTTGGTTTTTATCTGCTGCGTTGTGGCGTTGGCACCGTGTCGATGCTCTGCGCATTCTGGGCGCTTGTGCATCTGCCCCTGGCGCAGGCGGTGGCGCTGTCGTACTCGACGCCGTTGTTTGTCACCATTGGAGCGGTGGTTGCCCTGGGCGAAGTGGTGCGCATGCGGCGCTGGAGCGCGGTCATCGTCGGCTTCATCGGCGTCATTGTCATCGTTCGACCGACCGCCGCGGACTTCAGCAGCGCAACCCTGATCGCCCTGTTTGCGGCACTCCTCAGCGGCATGGCCACGATCAGCATCAAGTATCTGTCGCGCACCGATCCGCCCGATCGAATCGTTCTGCTGACCACTCTGCTCTGGGTGCCACTGAGTCTGCCGGCCGCACTGACCGTATGGAAATGGCCGGACGCCAACATCTGGCCGTGGCTGATTCTTTCCGGGGCACTCGGCACCGGTGGTCACTATTGCTGGACACGCGCCCTGAAAATGGCTGAAGCCTCGGCGCTGGCACCGCTGAGTTACATGCAACTGCTGATTGTCGGTTTCCTCGCCTGGGCTCTGTTTGGTGAAACCGTCGATCACTACACCGTGATTGGTGCCGCCGTGGTGATCAGCGCAAGTCTATACATCGCCCGGCGCGAGGCGCGTGTCGCCAAACAGGCCGTGATCGGCACCGCCAAGCCGCAGCTCTGACTGGTCGAGACTGGCCAATGCAGGCAGACTTGCAGGTTGTTTGACGCAAACACGGTTCCCCCGAAAACTCACATGGCCACGCTGGTTTCTATTCATGACGCTTGAAACAGACGATGAGACGGCGCGTGAACGGCGAATCCTGACGCCTTCGGCCTTGAATCGCCTGGTTCACGACCTGCTCGAAGATGCATTGCCGTCGGTCTGGATCGACGGCGAGCTATCAAACGTCGCCCGGCCCGGGTCCGGGCATCTGTATTTCACCCTCAAGGATTCCAGCGCGCAGATTCGCTGTGCGATGTTCAAACCACGCAGCACCTGGCTGCCGTTCAAACCGGCCGACGGCATGCAGGTTTTGGCGCGCGCGCGGGTCAGCCTGTATGAGGCACGCGGCGAATATCAGTTGATCGTCGAACACATGGAACAGGCCGGCGAAGGCGCATTGCGCCGCGAGTTCGAACGATTGAAGCAAAAGCTCTCGGCGGAAGGCCTGTTTGACGATTCACGCAAGCGTGAAATCCCGGCGCTGCCGCGACGCATCGGCATCATCACCTCGCCGACCGGTGCCGCGGTGCGCGATGTGCTCAACGTGCTGGCACGTCGATTTCCGCTCATCGACGTTGAGATTCTGCCGGTGCCGGTACAAGGCAATCAGGCACCCGCGGCCATCATCGCCATGCTTGATGCTGCCGTGATAAGTGCGCGATATGACGTACTTTTGCTGACCCGTGGCGGCGGCTCGCTGGAAGACCTGTGGGCGTTCAACGATGAGGCACTGGCGCGCGCCATCGTGCGCAGTCCAATTCCCGTGGTGTCAGCAATTGGCCATGAGATTGACTTCTCGATCAGTGATCTGGTCGCTGATTTGCGCGCGGCAACGCCGTCGGCGGCGGCCGAGTTGCTGGTACCCGATGCGAATGACTTGATCCGGCGAATCGAGCAGCAGCGCAATCGCTTGCATCTGCGCATGCGTCGTCGACTTGAAGCATCCGGCCAGCGCGCCGATCATCTGCTATCACGTTTGAACCTGCAGCGACCTACACTGCGCCTGCAACGCGGTCGTGAACGCCTGGATCAATTGCACGCTCGGCTGTTGCGCATCCAGCGTCACGATTTCGAGCGGCGCCTGGCTAGACTGTCGCGCGGCCACATGCGACTCCTCGCGCGACATCCACGCCAATTGCTCGGCTTGGCCACGGATCGGAGTCGAACGCTTGCGACGCGCCTGGGCGCCTTGATGGAACATCGTATCGAGCGCAAACGGGCTCATCTGGGCCAGCTCGCGCGTGCACTTCACGCGGTCAGCCCTCTCGCCACGCTGGCTCGCGGCTACGCCATCCTGATCGATTCGGATTCCGGTGCAGTCATCCACAGTGTGGCCCAGACCGGACCGGAATCACGACTGCGCGGCATCGTCGCCGACGGCGAATTGCGTCTGCGAATCGACATCGGCGATTGACCCACATCCTGAACGACGCCCACAATCGAGCAAGTCATCGGCTGAGCGGACTCACCAGTTCAACCCAAATCGAATGATTTTTGCGTGCTCGGGGTCCGGTTTCGGTCGGCTGCACGCATTGAATCATCGAGTCCGACCGACCGATGCACCGTCCACCCGTCATCAACGAGATTGGAGAGCTGCGCATGAAAGCTTCGGATTTGTTTATCAAGGCCCTCGAAAGTGAAGGCGTCGAATATGTTTTCGGCATTCCCGGCGAAGAGAACCTTGACCTGCTCGAATCGCTGCGTACGTCATCGATCAAGCTGATTCTGACTCGCCACGAACAGGCGGCTGGATTCATGGCGGCAACCTACGGACGCCTGACCGGCAAGGCCGGCGTCTGCTTGGCCACACTCGGGCCGGGCGCGACCAATTTCGTCACCTCGGCGGCCTATGCGCAGCTCGGCGGCATGCCGATGTTCATGATTACCGGGCAGAAGCCGGTCAAGGCTTCCAAGCAAGGCCATTTCCAGATTGTCGATGTGGTCGACATGATGAAGCCGCTGACCAAATACACGCGCCAGATCGTCTCGGCCGACAATATTCCGGCCCGAGTGCGTGAAGCATTCCGCCGCGCCGAAGAGGAACGTCCCGGTGCGACCCATCTCGAACTGCCCGAAGACATTGCCAAGGATGAGACCGACGCATTTGTCCTCCAGGCCAGCTTTCACCGACGGCCGGTTGCGGACGACAAGGCGATCCGGCGTGCGGTCGAGGCGATCTCCGAATCGAAACGACCGATCCTCATGGTCGGTGCCGGAGCCAATCGCAAACTCAGCAGCAAGATGCTGCGCGAATTTGTCGAGAAATTCGGCATTCCCTTTTTCACCACCCAGATGGGCAAGGGTGTTCTCGACGAGACCCATCCGCTCTGGCTCGGCAACGCAGCACTTTCTGATGGCGATTTCGTTCACCGCGCGATTGAACACGCCGATTGCATCATCAATGTCGGCCATGATGTCATCGAAAAACCGCCGTTCTTCATGCGCGCCGGCAAGCGCACGGTCATCCATGTCAACTATCTGACCGCCGAAGTCGATACGGTCTACTTTCCGCAAATCGAGGTGGTCGGCGATATCGCCAATGCGATCTGGCGCTTCAACGAGATGCTCTCGAAGCAGCCGCATTGGGATTTCAGCTACGACGACAATGTGCGCAAACACCTCGATGCGCATCTGGCCAAGGGTGCCGATGATGCACGCTTCCCGATTTATCCGGTGCGCATGGTGGCCGACGTGCGCAAGGTGATGCCCGATGACGGCATCCTTTGCCTCGACAATGGCATGTACAAACTTTGGTACGCGCGCTACTACCGCTGCACGAAGCCGAACACGATGCTGCTCGACAACGCGCTGGCGACCATGGGTGCGGGCCTGCCCTCAGCCATTGCAGCAAAAATCGTTTACCCGAACCGCAAGGTCATGGCGATCGCCGGCGATGGCGGCTTCATGATGAATTCGCAGGAGAT
>JBBSVJ010000127.1:0-9967 GCA_038233665.1 Lysobacterales bacterium | reverse complement strand
GAACAACCCCATCCCCCTGCACAACCCCATCAACCCGAACGCTCCCCACCGCGCCAACCTCCAACCTCTGCTTCACCTCAATCCGATAAACGGTCTCCCCAAACCGATACCGAATCGAGTAACCAGGCCAATCCGCCGGAATACAAGGCTCAATCCGCAACCCCTGCCCTTCACGCTTCAAACCCAACAGGGACTCGATCATCAAGCGATACATCCAGCCGGCCGAGCCGGTGTACCAAGACCAGCCGCCACGGCCGGTATGTGGTGCTACGCCGTAGACATCTGCAGCAACGACATAAGGCTCGATCTTGTACGTCGCCAACTTTTCGGCCGTATCGCCATGGTGGATTGGATTGATCAGGCGCAGTAGTTCCCAGGCGCGTTCGTGATCGCCGAGTTCAGCGAAGGCCATGACTGTCCAGATGGCTGCGTGGGTGTACTGACCTCCGTTCTCGCGCACACCGGGTACGTATCCGCGAATGTAGCCGGGATCTTCTTCTGTTTTGTCGAATGGCGGTTCGAGCAATTGGATCAGGCCGGCATCGCGGCGTACGAGATGATCGTTCAAAGAAGCCATGGCTTGGCGAGCGCGCTGCGGTTCACCGGCGCCGGAAAGCACGGACCAGCTTTGTGAGATCGAATCGATGCGACATTCGTCGTTTTGTGCCGAACCGAGTGTCGCGCCGTTGTCGTACCAGGCGCGCCGATACCAGTCGCCGTCCCAGGCATGTTTCTGCAGATTTTCGCGCAACTGTTTAGCCATCTCCTCGCAGCGATCGGCGATCAGGTAATCACCGCGCGCTTGTGCAACCGGCGCGAAGCGTTTCGAGACATCAAACAGGAAGAAGCCCAGCCATACGCTTTCACCCTTGCCGCCATCACCGACGCGGTTCATGCCGTCGTTCCAGTCGCCACTGCCCATCAGCGGCAGACCACGTTCGCCGAGCAGCCCCCAACCGCGCTCCAATGCACGAACGCAATGGCGATAAAGATCTTCGCGCAGGTGTGAGTGGACCGGAAGATCGTAGTAGGACTCTTCATCGGCATTCAGCGGGCGGCCCTCGATGTATGACACCTGCTCATCGAGCACGCTGCGGTCGCCGGTCAGCTCAACGTAACGACAGGTGGCCAGCGGCAGCCAGAGATAATCATCCGAGCAGCGCGTGCGCACTCCTCGATCCAGCGGCGGATGCCACCAGTGTTGGACATCACCCTGCGGGAACTGATGCGCCGCACATAGCAGCAGATGATTGCGCGCCAAATGAGGCTCGGCATGCACCATGGCCATGCTGTCCTGCAGTTGATCGCGGAAACCAAACGCACCGCCGGATTGGTAGTAACCGCTGCGGGCGAAGTAGCGACAGGCAATCGTTTGATAGAGAAGCCAGCCGTTGGCGAGCAGATCCACCGATCGATCCGGGGTTTCCACCTCGACCACGCCGAGCGTTCGCTGCCAGTAGTCATGCACGTCGCTCAGCGCGTCACGAGCGACTGCCTGGCCACGCGCTCGCGTAGCCAGATCGAGTGCGGCGCCGCGATCGCGGCCGAGTCCAAGGCGGAACACCCGCTCGGTCTCTTCACCTGGTTCCATCTGAAACTGCACCTGGATCGCCGCGCAGGGATCGAGCCCGGCGCCGAGCCGGTTGGATAGTCGCTCGCGCAACAGTGCCTCGGGTGCGCGCAGGCTTCCGTTGCGACCGATGAACTCCGCTCGGTCACCGCTGACGCTGATTTCATGCGCATTGTTGCCTGGCGCATCGACATCAAAAAACGCAACGCGACCGGCAAATTCCTGATTGTAGGGATTGCTCGCCAGCAACACGCCACTATCCTGATCGCGCTCGGTGATGACGGTCATCTGGGTGGCGACATGACGGTCGCCTAGTATCCACTCGACATAGCCCGTAGCTGACAGATGACGACGACGACCATCGAGGTTGCGCAGCTTGAGCACGCTGAATTTGATCGCCTTGTCGCGATCAACGAAAACCCAGAGTTCGCTGGCGATGCCATGTTCGGCATGTTCGTAAACGCTGTAGCCGAAGCCGTGGCGAATCCGATAGGGCGTGCTTCCGCGACGTGGCAGCGGCGTCGGTGACCAGACTTGACCGGTCTCCTCATCGCGCAGAAAGAACGCTTCGCCGCAAGGTTCCATAACCGGATCGTTGTGCCACGGCGAGAGGCGAAACTCGTGCGCATTCTCGCCCCAGGTATAGCCCAGCGAACTCTCGCTCACGACGGTGCCGAAACCGGCATTGGCGATCACATTGGCCCACGGTGCCGGTGTGGTTTGGCCCGGCTGCAGATAGATGACGTATTCGCGTCCATCGGCAGAGAAGCCGCCAATGCCGTTTTCAATTGCGATGGGTTCGACTGCTGCACGGTATGGACTCGGCCCGGACACCACCACGGGCTGCGTTTGCGGCACGGATTCGACAGCATGCTCGGCAATTTGCGCGGCGGCGATCGCTAGCGGCGTTGTAGATGCGGCCCTCGGTTTTGTACTTTGTGACAGCAGCGGAACGGAGAGCGGATCCGGCAACTTGGTCTGCACCTGATCTCTCAGGCTGCCTGCCTTGTCGCTGACGATGATTCTCGCCACCGTTTGCAGGAGGATGCGTTCGTCTTGCGAAATCAGCGAAGCAGCACGCACAAAGATGCCGCCTGGACGATCAATGATGTTGGCTTCGACACCGGCCGAAATCATGCCCATGATCTGATCCTGCAACTGCTGGCGATAGCCAGTTTGGTCGTCGTTCCAGATCACCAGGTCCACGGTCAGGCCTTTCAGATGCCAGTAGGCGTGCGCTTGAACCATCTGCCGGACCAACTCGATATTGGTGGGATCGGCGATCTTGACGACCACGATCGGGTGATCGCCGGAAATCCCCTGCCCCCATAGCCCGGACTGACCATGACTGTTGAGCAGCATGATTGCAGGATCGGCGCGCATCGCAGCATGGGCATAAACCAGCATGCCGGCAAGGCGCTCATACACCTGCGCATCGACTTGCGACGCATTGATCTGGCGCCTGACCACCTGGCTGTGGGTCCAGGCGAGATCAAATACGCGATCAGCCAGATGGCGGTCGCGATATTTGTCGATCAAGCCAGCGCAATCCTCACGAGTGGAGGCGATACCGGTGACCATGTCGATGGTGACCTTCTGCTCGCGCTTCAGGGTTACCCGACAGCGGATGGCAAAGATCGGATCAAGCACCGAACCTGCACTATTGGACAATGTTTCATCAGTGCCAAGCGCCTGAGGGCTGCGCAGATCGTTGCAGCGACCGATGAATTTGGCGCGATCGGTCTCATAGGAAATGGCGTCGACATCAGCCCCATGAACGGCGAGCAGATGCATGCTCCACGGGGGTTTCTCAAGGACGGCGCGTGGACGACGCGTGGCAATGATGGCCTGCTGGGCCGGCAACAATTCGGTCTGTACAAACAGGTTGCTGAAAGCCGGGTGTAGTTCGTCGGAGATGCCCGGCGCCATCACCAGCTCGGCATACGTGGTGATTTCGATGGTCCGTGTGCCACGCGAACGATTGCTGATGGTCAGGCGGCGAAGCTCGATATCGTCCTCGGGCGAAACGGCAATCTCGGTGTGCGTATCGAAGCCGAGTTTGCTGCCGCGGAATTCGGCTTTGCCGTCCGAGAAGATTGCTTCGTAGTTTTCGACCTCGGCGCCCACCGATTGATAGGCATTCGACCAGACCGAACCGCTATCGATATCGCGCAGATAGCAGAAACTTCCCCAATTATCGCGCGTGCTGTCTTCACGCCAACGCGTCACCGAGAGATCTCTCCATCGGCTGTAGCCGCCGCCGGCACTGGTCAGCATGACCTGATAGCGGCCATTGCTTAGCAAATGCACCGCCGGGCGCGGGCTGTTGACGCTGCGCAGGATACGCAAGCGCGTCTCGTCGATGCTGCCGTCTATTTCGGTCGCTGCTGCCTCTTGAACATGCGGATGATAGGCGCCGGTGCGTGGCACGCGCTCCTGCAACAACAGCAGCGTCGCCTGGAATTCGGTATCCGCACTGAAGCGCTTCTGCATCGGCTGATCACGCAGCAAATAGGCCAGCGACAACAAACCCATACCCTGATGGTGAGCCATGTACGAGCGGATCAGCGCGTAGGTCTGCCCGCGTGGCAGCCGCTCGGGCGTGTAGTCAATCGCTTCGTACATTCCATAACTGCCGGAGAAACCGCATTCGCTCAAGCGCTGCAGATTTTCGCAAGCCGCATCGGGTGCAACCATCAAAGCCATCATGCTCGCGTACGGCGCGATCACCAGATCGCCAGCAAGGCCTCGACGTAATCCGAGCCCCGGTACACCGAACGCGCGGTATTGATAGTTGGAATGGGCATCGACCATGTTGTAGCCGGATTCGGAAATACCCCACGGCACGTTTCGCTGCCTGCCATATTCAATCTGGCGCCGCACCGATGCCTGCGAGGTACGTTCGAGCAAGGTGTCCTCGTAACTGGGCATGACCAATTGCGGCATCAGATACTCGAACATCGAGCCGCTCCATGAGAGCAGAGCCGCATCGCCGTCGACCTCGGTGATCAGACGACCCAGCGCAAACCAGCTTTCCTGCGGCAACTGGTTTTGCGCAATCGCCACAAAGTTGGCCAAGCGTGCCTCGGAGGCGAGCAAATCGTAGTGACCGGAATCCAGGCGTCTGTCGACCGTGTTGTAGCCGATGCTGAGCAGATGACGCCCGCTGTCGTATAGGAATGCAAAATCCATTTGCGCGCATTGACCGGCGATATGCGCCAGGCGTTGCAGCTCGGTGATCCGCGCCGGGGTTTGCGAATACTGACTGGGCGTTGCGGAGCTGGCGCCTTCAACCGCGCTGGATGCGTTCGAAGCCAAAGCCATCTCATCCTGCGCGGCTTGAATCTGTCGCGACAGGGTGAGAATCCAGTCGGTGGGCTGCCCCGGTTGCAGCGCATATTCACCATCAAGGCCCGCAGTCAGCACTTGCAGTTCGGCGAGTATCGTTGCGGCGTCTGCCAGCGTCGCCGGCGGTGTGACACACGCTTGATCGAGCTGGGTCTGAATTTGCCGCAGCGACTCCATGCCCGGCCCGTCAGCAATGGCCTCGGCCAGCACCTCGCTTGCATCGCGCAGTCCAGCCCATGTGGATGCAACCAGCACCGGCGCATCGACCAGGGCCAGCAAGCCTTGGCGCAGAGTCAGTAAATGGCCGGCAAGATTGCCGCTGTCGACGGTGGAAATGTAAGCCGGCGTCAGGACCTCAAGCGTTTCGGTGTTGTACCAATTGTAGAAATGTCCACGGTATCGCGGCAGCGATTCGAGCGTTCTCAACGTATTCGCTGTGCGTTCCAACAGTTGGGTCAACTGCAGGTAGCCAAAATCGTAGGCGGCAAGCGATGCCAACAACGAAAGACCGATGTTGGTGGGTGAGGTGCGTCGGGCGAGCTGCAGAGTCGGATGTTCCTGCACATTGTCCGGCGGCAGCCAGTGGTCGTCTGCGCTCAACCAGGTTTCGAAAAAACTCCAGGTGCGCCGCGACAGACGCCCGAGAAAACGAGTCTGCTCGGTAGAAAGTGTGACCGGTTTGCGCGAAAGTGGACGTCCAAGCCACCACATCAACGCGGGCGACAGCAGCCACAGCAAGAGGATGGGACTGGCAATCAAGGCGACCCGCGTATCCAGGTGAATCAAAGCGGCAGCGCTGGCAATGGCGGTGAACGGACCGATCCACATCAAGCGGAGGGATCCCAGAAATCCGTCACCGAGGGTTCGTTCAACTTCGCTCGATGGGTTCCAGCGCAGCAGATGCCGCTTTGTTATCAGCATCCGCCACAACGTTCTAACGATTGCGCCGAGACTGAACATCGCCTCGAATGGCAGACAGGCCAGCACCAACGGAAGCGGCGATACCGTACGACGCACGGCCAGCATTACATGGCGCAGATGTGCCGAAAGCGGCATTCCGGCCGGTCGGCTGGAGATGTCGTGCAAGAAAATGACGAAAGCGGGAACCAGCAAAATGGAAAGAACCCATAGCGTCCAGTCGCCCGGGTTTGGCGAGAACAACCATCCAATCAGAAACATCGCCAGGATGGCCGAGGGCACGAGACTGCGCCGCAGGTTGTCGAGAAGCTTGCTGCGCGAAAGGATAGAAAGTGGATTGCGCTCGTGCTTGCCGCCGGGCAATGGCGTCCATGGCAAAAGCCACGGGAGCAGCTGCCAGTCGCCGCGAATCCAGCGTTGTCGGCGCTTTACATCCACCGCATAGCGCGTGGGTGAATCTTCGTAAAGAGTGACATCACTGACTAGCCCTGCACGGGCGTAACAGCCTTCGAGCAGGTCGTGACTGAGAATGCGTCCCGGCGGAAAGCGACCTTTCAGCGCCAGTTCGAACGCATCAACGTCATAGATACCCTTGCCGATGAAGGACCCTTCGCCAAAAACATCTTGATAGACATCTGAAACCAGGCGCGTGTAGGGATCGATACCGGATTCGCTGCCATCCAGACGCGCGTACCACGAGCGTTTGCCCGCGCCGACGTAGATGTCGATTCGCGGCTGCAAGATGGCGTAACCGCGGGTGACCACGCGTCTACGCATATCGAAACGCGCACGATTGAGCGGATGCGCCAGCGTTCCAACCAGCTTGCGCGCCGCTTCGCGCGGCAATCGGGTATCAGTATCCAGCGTAATGACATAGCGGATGTGATCAAGCGATCGCCGATCACCGACCAGACGCATGAACGATTCAGCGGCACTTTCGTGGCGCAGCAAAGCGTTCAGTGCGGCCAACTTACCGCGTTTGCGCTCGTAGCCCATCCATTTTCGTTCTTGCGGATTCCACAGACGCGGCCGATGCATCAGGAAGAAAACATCTCGGCCGTTCTCGGCGTAACGCGAGTTGAGATCTTCGATTTCGTGCTCTGCCGCGTCGACTATGGCGGCATCGGTCGGCAATTCGGCGCTATCGGCATCGAGGAAGTCCGTCAGCAAGGCAAAGCGTAGATTGGCATCGCGATTGGCCAGATAGCGCACCTCAAGTGCCTCGACAAGGATCTGCACCGACTCCACATTGCCAAGCATGGTTGGCACTACGACCAACGTGAGTGCGTCATCGGGTATACCCTTGGAAAAATCCATCCGCGGCAGTGGGCTGGGGCTCACCAGTCGGGTTGCAAGCCGATTGACCAGCGCAACGCCGAGTTCGCTGTAGGCGACTACGGAGAGGATGGCAGCCAGCCCGACCAAGCCGAGTCCACTCAGTTCTGCATACGCTTCGGAAACCATGGCATAGGCGAAAAAGAACACGATGATCGCGGTCGGTGCGATATACGCAAGCAAGGGCGCACGCTTCAGCAGATTTTTCAGCCGGTCACGCACGCCACGGCGCAACGCCAGCGTGGATTCGAGTTCGGCCAAGCCGTCGTCGATCAGGTAATAGCCGACATGTGCACCAGGCGCACTTTCAATCTCAGCACTCGCCTGTGTCTGCGCCAATTTCAGCGCGCTGGCAGCGACATCGT
Organism: Lysobacterales bacterium; assembly: GCA_038233665.1. Taxonomy (GTDB): domain Bacteria; phylum Pseudomonadota; class Gammaproteobacteria; order Xanthomonadales; family Rhodanobacteraceae; genus Dokdonella. The sequence continues at coordinate 2,431 of JBBSVJ010000127.1, read as the reverse complement.
GTTCGGCCAGTCGACCGCGCCGGGCGAGGCGCTCGATAACACCCCGATAAAGGTCGCGCGTGGCGAAATCCATCTGCGCGTAGGTGTGGTCTGGATCCTTGCGCAGCAGGTCCTCCACTGCGCTCAACGATTCAACGAACTCGCGCCAATCGAGAACCTGCAGAAAGCGCAGGCTGCCGATACTGTTTGCAATTGATACGCGGTCTGCTGCCTGTTGCTGGCTTTCCGATTGCACCATGCTTTCGATGGTCAATCCGGCTTGCCCGAGCCATTGCTCGATCCAGGTCAGTGGCAAGGCCAGTATTGGACCCTGCCCTTGTAGCCGGCGTGCCAACTCGGCCACAAATGTGGTTGCCATCGGCGGATTTGATCGCGCCATATCGGCCACAACCAGCACGAGATTTTTTGCATCCGAGGCTGCCATGGCGGTGAATCGATCGGCCCAAAGATCCGCCAGATTGCGATCCATGCGTTTGCTGATGATGCGTGCGGCCGCCCGTCGAAGATTTTCAATCAAGGCCAGACGCAACATGATCGGTATCGCCCACAACTCACCAAGTTGCAGCGGGGTCACGGTTTGGTAGGCGGCGACGAAGCGGATCAATCCCTCGGCATCAACGCGACCATCACCGTGCGAGATCGCTTCCAGCGCAATGTCGTAAACGCGAGGTATTTCGGCACCTGAGCCTGTCAAGCGAGGAAGCTGGCGGCTGTAGCCTTTCGGCAGATGGCGCCGCGCGATGCGGATCTGCTCTTCGATCAGGTAGATATTGTCGAGCAGCCACTCATCCGCAGGGGTGAGCCGACTACCGGATTCTGGCGCCGCGCCGAGCAGGCTGCAGGCCTTTTCAATCAGCTCCCTGTTCTCGCTGAGCCGAGCGAGCAACAGCTCGGGCGAGGATGACGGGCCGACTTGATGGCTTCGCGCGAGATGCTTGCCATGACGCTCCATCTGTTCCGCGCTGAGCAGGCGTGCGCGCAACGGTGACTCGTCCTCGGCGTGTTCCGCGGGCGTTGACATGCGATGGATCGCGTGGCGCATGTGGGCGAACAACGAATTGAGACTCATCGGAGCCTCACCATACGGGAAGATCTTTCATGCATATGCGCGTCACTGAATGGGCCCTTGCCTTTGCTGATTGTGCCGGGATAGTAATACCTTCGGCAGGTCAGGCAGTGTGCGCCAAAACGTGTGTCTGCAACTTTAACGTCCCACGCAGCGACACCCGTTACCGCGTCAATCACGCCGTGTTGAGTGCCTCAAAACCCGCTATGACATCGAACAATTCCTCATCGATTCCGTTCTGCCGCACGTTATGAAAGCGCATGCCGAGACTTTCGAGAAGATCGCCGATATTTCGATCGGCACGGCGCATCGCGACGAGGCGACTTGAATTTTCGCTGGCCAAGGATTCCGCACTCGCTCGAAACAATGAAACAAACAGGTACTCTCGAATGAGCGCGCCCAGCGTCATTGACACGTTGCCGATCACATCAGGCAGGCAATGACCCGGCCACGCCTTGTCAGCCAATCCACTACGCCACTGCTGGTCAAGCGGCAACAGTCGAACGCTTGTCGGCGCACAACTCCCGGACGCGACGGGTCGTTGATAGAAGAGATACACATCAGCCCCACGCATTTGCGGCGATACGCACTGCACGAGAATTTCCCCGACCAACGCGGCCACCGCATGGATAGAGCTGGCAACCGGCAGCGATCCGATTGGCTGCAGACCGGCGTCGACCAGTCGACTGTATACGCGCTCACCGATCGCCCAGACGCGTGGCTCGCGGCTCAGCGTGGCGAGCGTGGTCGATGCAAAGTCCACGATCTCATCGTTGAAGCGACCGACGAGGCCTTGATCCGATCCGAATACGATGGCCAGAGGCGGTCCATGATCAGCAGAAACGACATCGCCAGCATCCATTACCGATGTCGAGGCTTGCCTGAAGCAGATGCCGAGACCGAGTTCCACCGTCTGGCTGTAATCGGCCAGCGCGCGCACCGATTGCTCGTACTGACCAAGGTTTGCCGCTGCCACCGCCTTCATCGTGCGTACGACCGACTGCAGATCGCCCGCGCTGGCGATTTTCCTGCTCAGAGCTGCGGCGGTGACGCTCATCAATCGTCCGAAGGCGTCAATCCTTCGACAGGATTGCGATCCGATTGCCGATTGCGGTCGCGCTGGGTGTCTACGATGTCGCCAATCCGGCGGGTCATCTTGTGGCAAGCGCCGTGCAAGGCCAGGTCCAGCGTGGCAGCGTCTTCAGTCACCGCAATCGGCTGACGCCCTTCAAGACGGGCCTCGATCATGCAGCGCTTGTCGTGCTGCCCACTCTTGTCAGCGTTCTCATCGCTCAAGTGAACGTCCACGCGGGTCACGTGCTTGCTGACGTTAGCCAGCGCGCTTTCAACCTCCTTGGTGTAGCG
>JBBSVJ010000126.1:0-10012 GCA_038233665.1 Lysobacterales bacterium | reverse complement strand
CTTTTTCCAGCTGCCTGTTCCGATCCGCCAGACGCCTTACTGAACCAGACGCAGAGTCAGCGGATAGCGATAGCGCACGCCATTGTTCGCGTTGACGGCGGCAATGATCGTGAAAATCAACCAGTAAAAGAACAAGGCGAAACCAAGCGGAACGGTTAGCAGTGCGCCAATTCCGATGGTGATGATTGTAAATAGAACCAGGCCCGCGGCGGCAATCAGCACGGTGATGTTGAAGTTGAGCGCTTCCTTGGCCTGATCACCGGCAAACGGATGCGTATCGCGCTTGATCAACCAGATGATCAATGGTCCGAGAACGCAACCAATTCCGGTGACGATAAACGCGCTCAATGCGGACAAGTGAGCGAGCAATGCCCAAGTACGCTCATCACCCAGCGGCACAATTTCCTGCTCGGGTGCTACCTGCGATTCGACTTCTTCGTTCATGACATCCTCCTGCAACAGTGACTGTGTTACAACAGTAGGACTCCTAAACACCTTTTTCAAGTGCCAAGGGTTTTTATCTCATGCACCGGCCACAGTAAGCCGATCCAACAAGATCGAGCCGGTCAGCAAGGCCGAGCGATGATCGACATCACGTCCAACTGCCACGATATTGGAAAACATGTCGCGCAGATTCGATGCAATGGTGATTTCTTCGACCGGATAAGCGATTTCACCATTCTCGACCCAGAAACCCGATGCACCGCGCGAATAATCACCGGTGAGCAGCGACACCCCCTGCCCCATCAACTCGGTGACAACCAGCCCTGAGCCCATGCGCTTTAGCAAAGCGGCAAAATCATCCTCGCCGGTACTGACGATCAAATTGTGTACACCGCCCGCATTGCCGGTGCTACGCAAACCAAGTTTTCGCGCTGAATAGCTGCCGAGAACATAGCGCGCAAGGCGACCATCGGTAACCAAGTCGGAATCGCGGGTGGCCACGCCCTCGGCATCAAAATTGGCCGATGCCTGGCCACGGCGGATGCGCGGACGCTCGGCAATCTGCATGAAATTCGGAAACACCGGCTTGCCTACCTGATCGACCAGAAAGCTGGCTTTTCGATAAAGCGCCCCGCCGCTGATCGCGGAGATGAAATGCCCGATCAAACTGCGCGCGACTTGCGGGGTAAATAAAACCGGACACTGGCGCGTGCCAAGCTTGCGAGCACCAAGACGGGCAACCGTGCGTTCGGCGGCTTTTTGGCCAATTGAGGCCACATCCGGGAAATCCTCGGCGCTTCGCACCGACTCATACCAATAGTCGCGCTGCATGCCGGCGTCGTCCTCGGCCAGCAGGGCAACCGAGATCATGTGTCGGGTATCGCGCTCACGCGAAAAGAATCCATGCGAAGTGGCACCCACGGCCAAGGAGGATCCAACCTGCACGCTTGCCCCCTCCGAGTTGCTGATACGCGGATCAAAATTGCGCCCCGCCTCTTCGCAGCGCAGGGCCAGATCGGTGGCCTCTTCGGTGGTGATATCCCAAGGGTGCCAGAGATCGAGATCGGCAAAATCATGGGCCAGCAGATCCTTGTCGGCGAGACCGTTGCAGGGATCCTCCTCGGTATGTTTTGCGATCGCGCACGCGTGCTCGATGGTTTTCTCGATGGAATCCGGATTCAGATCGGCCGTGCTTGCCGAGCCTTTGCGCTTGCCGAAATAAACCGTCAGCGAGAGGCCACGATCGCGGTTGTGCTCGATCGACTCGATCTCGCCGAGACGCACGCTGACACTCAAGCCGACATCGACGCCGATGCCGACATCGACCTCGCTCGCGCCCTTGGCCTGACAGCGTTTGAGCACGTCTTCGGCCAGTGTGGACAGCCGGTCGAGTTCGACCCCGCTGTCATCATGATTGGTTATTGCCTGATTCACGCCTTATCCTCTCGTTCCGATGACTGCCGCCCGATTGATTGCGGAGCGGCCACTACCTGCAGAAATCCGATGTCTCTTGATGAACCCGATGACGAATTCGAAGGCCCCAGCCGCAGCCAGTTGCGCCGCGATGCCAGCGCCATCTTCAAACTGGCGGAAACCCTGGCCACATTGACCGATGCCCAGCTGACCCGCATACCGCTCGACGCCGATCTTCTCGTTGAAATTCGGCGCACACGCGCCATTCACCAACCGATCGCACGCAAGCGAGAAACCCAGTACGTGGCCAAACTCATGCGTCGCCTCGAAGTTGAAGAGATTGAAGCGGTGCGCAAAGTACTCGATAGCGACCGCCAGCAATACCATCGCGATAGCGCTGCGCTGCATCAGCTTGAAGCCTTGCGCGATCGCCTGATCGCCGAAGGCGACAGCGTTCTCGATGAAGTAATCGCCGAGCATCCCGGTGCGGATCGAAAACATTTGCGCGACTTGATTCGCCAAGCGAGTGCCGAAGCGAAAAAGCAGAAGCCTCCAAAAGCCTCACGCGAGCTGTTTCGCCAGTTGCGCGAGCTTCAAGCGAAAACGTCCTAGCAGGCTGTGGAAATTCGATCGCGCGAGTGCGAGGCAAAGCGAAATAGGCCGAAAAAGCGCGGTTTACATGCGGTAAATGAGCATTTTGACGCCCGTTTCGCTGCCGTATCGCGCCGACTGAGTAGGATTTCAATAGCCTGCTAGCCATCAAGCCGCTGTTCCACCGACGGTCAGCGTGTCAATTTTCAAAGTCGGTTGGCCGACGCCGACCGGCACACTCTGACCATCCTTGCCGCAGACACCTACGCCTTCGTCCAGTTTGAGGTCGTTGCCGATCATCGAAACGTGCTTGAGCACTTCGGGGCCGGCGCCGATCAAGGTAGCGCCCCTGACCGGACGGGTGACCTTGCCGTCCTCGATCAGATACGCCTCGCTGGCCGAAAACACGAACTTGCCATTGGTGATATCGACTTGGCCGCCGCCAAAGTTGACCGCATACAAGCCGCGCTTCACCGAGCGCAGAATTTCTTCAGGATCCTTGTCACCCGCTTGCATGTAGGTGTTGGTCATGCGCGGCATCGGCAGATGCGCGAAGGATTCCCGACGACCATTGCCGGTCGGCTTCGCGCCCATCAGACGCGCATTGAACTTGTCCTGGATCAGGCCGCGCATGATGCCGTCCTCGACCAGAACGGTACAGTTTGTCGGCACCCCTTCGTCGTCCACACTGAGCGACCCGCGGCGTCCGGCCAAAGTGCCGTCATCGACAATCGTGACGCCCTTCGCGGCCACGCGCTGACCCATGCTGTTGGAAAATGCCGAGGTTCCCTTGCGGTTGAAATCACCTTCGAAACCGTGGCCAATGGCCTCGTGCAGCAGCACGCCCGGCCAACCGGGTCCGAGCACCACGGTCATGTTGCCCGCGGGCGCATCGACCGCTTCGAGATTGACCAGGGCGGTGCGTACCGCTTCGCGCGCGATGCGCTGGGCTCGATCATTCTCCTGCAACTCGATCAAGTCGTAGCGACCACCGCCGCCACTGCCACCGCTTTCGCGGCGTCCATTCTGCTCGACGATCACTTGCACGTTGAAACGCACCAGCGGACGCACGTCCGCGGCGAGCGTGCCATCCGATGCCGCAATCAATACCGTATCGACGGTGGCCGAAATGCTCACGATGACCTCTTTCACCCGCGCATCCAGCGATCGCGCATAGGCATCAATTTGGCGCAGCAGGCGCACCTTGGCCTCGCTGCTCATCGAATCGATCGGGTCGATGGCCGGATACAAGGCGCGATTCGACGCCATGGCCAACGGTCGGCCGCTGCCATTGGACCCTTCGCGAGCGATCGCTCGCGCGGATCCAGCTGCCTCAAGCAACGCGGGCATGACAATGTCATCGGAATAAGCGAAGCCGGTTTTCTCGCCCGATTGCGCGCGCACGCCGACGCCTTGTTCGATCGAGTGGCTGCCATCCTTGACCAGTCCATCTTCGAGCACCCACGACTCGCTGCGCGAATGTTGGAAATAGAGATCGGCTGAATCCACCGCAGGGGTCATCAAGCGGGCGAACACGCGGTCCAGATCGGTAGTGGCCATACCGCCCGGACGCAGCAGACGCTGCTCGGCCAATGCAATCATTTCGGTCATGTCAGGAGTTCTTGGAGGTTGAAGATCGACCCTCGTTCTGGGGGCTGATCCGGGCTTAAACAAGCTGAATCAATGCAGATTATTGATTTGCATTGGCATTTCAACGTCATGTATTCGGCAAAGAGTCAGGACGATGGCGATAGCCAATCGATTGCGCCGCCTTGGAACCCGGATCATGCCATGCGGCGATAAATTCGCTTACAAGGAGAAACGATAGCGCAAAGCCGGAGCACATCGAGCGGGTCGATCATCAGCCAGGTGGCGGGAAAGACGCAGCCGAAAACCAGGCTTGGGCAACCGTCAACAAGGTGGATGGGGGCGGCAACAAATCCGGCTTGGTCTGCAAGAATCGCCTAAACGACTACTGATTCGTCATCCTTCTGCACGGCAATAGCGGCTCACGGAACGAGCGGTGCGGCACACAAATCGGTACAATACGCGCCCTTCCTTCCACGCCGACCTGCCGTCCCCGGCCGTCGACGCATCGAGAATTTCATGTCAGACCCGGCGAACCCCGTCACGCCCGCCATTCCAAGCTTCAAGGATCTCGCTCTCAGTGAGCCTCTGCAGCGTGTTCTCGCCGATGTGGGCTATGAATCGCCCTCGCCGATCCAGGCGGAAACGATCCCGCATCTGCTGGCCGGCAAGGATGTCCTCGGCCAGGCGCAGACCGGTACCGGCAAGACCGCCGCCTTTGCGCTGCCTATCCTCAATAATCTGGATCTGCGCAAGCACAAGCCGCAGGCGCTGGTTCTCGCACCAACTCGCGAGCTGGCGATTCAGGTCGCCGAGGCGTTTCAGACCTATGCCGCGCATATTCCCGGCTTCCATGTCTTGCCGATCTACGGTGGCCAGGCTTACGGACCTCAGCTGGCTGGCTTGCGTCGGGGAGTTCACGTAGTTGTCGGCACGCCTGGGCGCGTTATCGATCATCTTGATCGCGGTTCGCTGGATCTCTCGGAGCTGAGCTGTCTCGTGCTGGACGAGGCTGACGAAATGCTGCGCATGGGCTTCATCGACGATGTCGAAGCGGTGCTCAAGAAAACTCCGCCGACGCGCCAGATCGCGCTGTTCTCGGCAACCATGCCCAGTCAAATTCGACGCATCGCACAAACCCATCTGCGCGAGCCGGTCGAGATCACCATCAAGTCGAAAACCACCACAGCCGCGAAAACGCGTCAGCGCTACTGGCTGGTCAGCGGTATGCACAAGCTCGATGCGCTGACCCGGATTCTTGAAGCAGAACCGTTCGACGCGATGATCATCTTCACGCGGACCAAGGTCGCCACCGAAGAGCTGGCGACGCGATTGCAGGCACGCGGTCTGGCGGCGGCGGCGATCAATGGCGACCTCGCCCAGGCTCAGCGCGAGCGCGCGATCCAGCAACTGAAAGATGGCAAGCTCGATATTCTCGTTGCGACTGACGTCGCCGCGCGGGGTCTTGATGTCGAGCGCATCAGTCATGTGCTCAACTACGATATTCCTTACGACACCGAATCCTACGTGCACCGCATCGGCCGCACCGGTCGTGCCGGACGTGAGGGCGATGCGATTCTGTTTGTCACCCCGCGTGAGCGCAACATGCTGCGCCAGATCGAGCGCGCAACGCGTCAGCCGATCGAGATGATGGATCTGCCTTCGGTACAGACGGTCAACGATTTGCGCATTACCCGCTTCAAGGACCGCATTACCACGGCGCTCGCCGCCAGCGATCTCGGCATGTTCCGCAGCCTGATCGAGCAGTACGAGAGTGACCATGATGTTCCGGCGATCGAGATTGCCGCGGCGTTGGCACGTCTGGCTCAGGGCGACAAGCCTCTGTTGCTCGATGCGAAGGCCAAATCCGAGCGTCGCGAGTTTGATCCGACAGCGAGCGCCGAGCGTAAAGATTATGCCAATCGGGGTGAGCGTAGCCGCGATGAGCGTCCGTCACGTGGCGAGCGCCCTGAGCGTAGCGAGCGTCCTCGTGCCGACCGCCCAGCGCATCCACGCGCCGCACGCACCGAGGCGTTCAGCAATCCGGCCGAAGATGGGCGCAAGCGCAGCGTGGAACCGCGTGAGCCGCGTGCGCAATCGCAAGCCCACTCCGAACACCGACCGGCAGAATCCGGCATGGAAACTTTCCGCGTTGAAGTCGGCCACATGCATGGGGTCAAACCCGGCAACATCGTCGGCGCGATTGCCAACGAGGCAGAACTCGACAGCAAGCACATTGGCCGCATCACGATTCGTGAAGATCACAGCCTGGTCGATTTGCCAGAAGGCATGCCCTCGGAGATTCTGCAGGTGCTGAAGAAATCCTGGGTTGCCGGCCAACGCTTGCGCATCAGTCGAGGAACAGCCGGCGAACCGCGTGGCAACGATGACGACTCGAGTGAGCAAACAAGTCGCCCACCGCGCCCGGCAGCCAAGCCTGCGCAATATCCGAGTTCAGGGCCAAACAAGGGACGTCCGCGCAAGTCCTGACGACCGCAAAGCCCTTGCGCGCGCTCCTACAGACCTCGCGCTTTCGTAGGAGCCCCGCGCAAGGACGAGCTTTGCGTCGAGATCAAAGCAGGAGCTCGCCCGTAAACGGGCTCCTGCAAAGATACGCTTATCAATCCTTGATCACCTGATAGCACGGCACGTAGGTGGCTCCACCGGGCAATTTCATACGCTGCTGAACGACGAAGCTGGCCAGCAGCTCATCCAGCGCCTGCATGATTGCCGCATCGCCCTTGATGAGGAATGGTCCGTGCTGCTCGATCGCTCGCATGCCATCGATCTTGACGTTGCCGGCGACAATCCCTGAAAACGCACGTCGCAGATCCGCAGCAAACTGATGCTGAGGTTGGTCGCGATGCAGATTCAATCCCGCCATGGCCTCATGGGTCGGCTTGAAAGGATGCTGCAACGCTTGATCGATATTGATCGCCCAGTTGAAGAAAAACGCATCGTGGCTGTCGAGGCGAAACTTGCGCACGCGCTCGACGCCTTTGACAACTTGGCGGGCAACCTGGGCCGGATCGTCGACAATGATCTCGTAGTAGCGCGCCACATCATCGCCAAGCGCCAGGCGCAGAAACCGGTCAATCTGCTCAAAGTAGGCAGCCGATGCGCGCGGGCCAGTGAAGATCAGCGGATACGGAATTTCCGAATTGTCGGGATGCAGCAAAATACCGAGCAGATAAAGAATTTCCTCGGCCGTGCCCACTCCGCCCGGAAATACAATGATCGCGTGCGCGGTGCGCACAAACGCTTCGAGGCGCTTTTCGATATCCGGCATGATGATCAGGTTGTTGACGATCGGATTCGGCGATTCCGCTGCGATGATGCCGGGCTCGGTGATACCGATGTATCGGTTTTTCTTGCGACGCTGTTTGGCATGCGCAATCGTCGCGCCCTTCATCGGTCCCTTCATTGCACCTGGCCCACAGCCCGTGCAGATATCGAGATCGCGCAAACCCAACTGATAGCCGACCAGCTTGGTGTAATCGTATTCCGTGCGGGAAATCGAATGGCCGCCCCAGCACACCACAAGATTCGGATCGACATTCGGTCGCAGCACGCGCGCGTTGCGCAAAATGTCGAAAACCGCGTGGGTAATTCCTTCCGAGGTTTCAAGATCGAACTTGCCACCCTCGACCTGAGTTGCCACGTAAACGATGTCGCGAACTACGGCAAAGAGCAACTCATTGATACCGCGAATGATCTTGCCGTCGACGAAGGCGTGCGCAGGCGCGTTGGTCAATTTTAGCCGCACGCCACGATCCTGCTGCAGCACTTCGATATCAAAATCGGCATACAGCTCGACCGCTGCACGCGGATCGTCAGTCACCAGCCCCTGGGTTAGCACGGCCAAGGCGCAGCAGCGCAACAGTTGATGCAAACCGCCTGAGCTGGCATCGCGCAAGCGGGCAACTTCCTGACGGGAGAGAACATCAAGGCCGGGAGCGGGCGCAATGCGTGCACTGACCGTAGCAGGAACGGCCGGAGTCGAAACAGAATTATTCATCAATTTCTCTTTTTTCCATGAGAGTTGCAATACACGCGAATTGGCTTGCCATGACGCCGGGCCGACAAAATCGCAGCCCTCGAATGCGCATCGCTTTACCCGTCAGCATGCATACAATCAAGACTTAATCGCGTTGTTCACGGGGGAATCAATCACGCGGCCGACTAGCATCGACGAATTGACCGGACTCGGTCAACAAAAGCGCGACAGGAACATTGGATGGATCCCGCTGCAACAAAAAACCGGCGCCCTTGCGGACGCCGGTCGATTCCACTATTCAAATCAATGACGCGATTTAGAACTTGTAACGGACCGTCGCCTGGATGGACCAACGCGAGACACCCGTGTTGAGGCCGTCGGCGTTGGTTTCTTGCGTGCTCGGACTATCGGGCGAGCGGTTGAACCGGTAGATATACTTTCCGGTAGCCGGATCGATACCTCCATAGGTCGCGACGCGCTGAGTCGAGAAGAATCCGTAGTCGTCGATCTGGCCCCAGTTCTTGTTGAACAGGTTGCCGATGTTTATGAAGTCGAGGGTGAACTCACCCTTCTGGCTATCTGTGAAACCCGGAATTTCCTGAGTCAGCCGCATATCGAAGCTGTTGAGGAATTTTGCCTTAGCAGAGTTGGCCGGAGCCACGCGGCCACGGTATTTGTTGAGATCCGGATGCGCATCCAGATATTCGAAGAAGGCTGTTTCTTCGTCGGCATTCGTGAAAACCACATCGCCAGGTCCATTCGGCACATAAAACAGGTCATTTGTGCTCTGACCATCGCCATTTGCATCATTGAAGTAGATGAAACTGTACGGACGACCCGTGCGTCCCTCATAAACCAGCGACGCGGTGGTCTTGTTGTCACCGAAGAAGTTGAACTGCTTGGTCACGATACCGGTGAAGCGATGTTCGAACGCATAACGCGAGTCATATGCCACGTTAGCATTGGCTTCATAGATCGCCGCACCATTCCAGTTTGAGGTGTTCTGCGAGCTCGTACCTGGGCTGACTTCCTTGGCTTCGGTATGTGTATAGCCCGCCAACCATGACCAACCTGCATCAGTCATCGGCTTGCTCAAGCTCAGGGTGATCTGGTTGCCGCCGCCTTTGTCGGAATTGCGGATCAGGATCACGTCGCCGATGTCCGACGGACGATTGGCGCGTGAGCCGGTGCCATTCGCGTTGAAAAAGGTCGAACGGCCATCTGGACTTACGCCGGTCGGCGCTCCCAGATCGAGACGGTTGAAGTAGATGCCATCCTGGTTCCAGAACGACAGCACTTCCGCCGAGGCCACGATGCCAGCCCATGGCAGCTCATGATCGATCGCGATATTCGCTTTCCAGACGGACGGCATCTTGAAGCCCGGCTCGACAATATCTACGTTTTGGCGAGGATTTGCGCCACCGGTAACCGGTTGGTTGTTTGGATCTGGACTGAAAATCGCTTCGCGCGGTCCATTCGAACGTGTGCTGTACTCTACGTAGTTCAAGCCGGTGTTTTGATAGATACCCGACAGCCAAACGTTGGGGGGCGAGCCCATGAACAGACCGAAACCACCACGCACCTGGGTCGGACGTTCGGCTTCGATGTTGTAGTTGAAGCCGAAACGCGGCTGCACGACCGATGCACTGGGACGATTGGTGTTGTTGAGGCCGTAAAGTTCCTGAATGCGCGCGTTGTAAAGCGGCTTGTCCGGGAAATCCGGGGTATCCACGCGCACACCGTAGGTCACATTGAGATTGTAGTTAACTGCCCAACTGTCCTGCACGAAAAAGCCCGTGTTGTTCAGTCTAAAGTTTGCCGGAATATCCGCATAGCTTCCGCCTGGAAGCGGAGCACGATACGTATAGGGACTGGAGGTAGACGAAGTGCTTGGAATGCCGGCTGCGAAATCGTCGATGCTCGCAAAAATGTACGTTCCGTTTTGGTTGCGGCCGTAGTAGTTGAAGATGTCATTGCTTG
>JBBSVJ010000125.1:0-10023 GCA_038233665.1 Lysobacterales bacterium | reverse complement strand
GGCAGCGAACTGTGGGATTTGGACATGTTGACGCGTCAGATGGTCAGGGAAAACCGCCTGGAGCATCTTGCAATCAACTCGGAAGCACTCGGGGATTCGATTGATGCGCATAACTTGTTCGTCAATGAAGAAGACCTGCATGAGTTCAACAAGGCTCTGATTGCGCATTTCAAGGGAGAGTCGGACAGTTTCGAGGCGAGTTACCGGACCCTTGACATCAATCACAACTGGGTGTGGTTGCTGAGCCGAGGTCGTTTGGTCGAGCGTGACGCAGCCGGGCAGGGGCTGCGCATGGCGGGCACCACTCACGACATCACCGATTTGAAGACCGCTGAAGAGGCGCTGCGCAAGCTCAACGATGAGCTGGAGCAGCGTGTGGAAAGTCGCACCTCGGACCTGAAGACGACGAATTTTGAGCTACAGCAAACACTGGACCGGTTGAAGCGCACTCAGAAACAGTTGCTTGAGTCGGAAAAAATGGCCTCACTGGGTGGTCTGGTGGCTGGGATTGCTCACGAAATCAACACACCCATCGGGGTTAGCGTGACTGCAGCATCGCACTTGAGTGAAGAGGCTGCCCGACTTTCAAAACTTCTTGAAAACGAAAACGTTTCGCGTTCGGATCTGCGCCGGTTCGAGCATGCGACGATTGAAAGCTCGCAATTGATACTTCGAAACTTGCAACGGGCCGATCGTCTTATCCGCAGTTTCAAGCAAGTTGCCGTCGATCAGTCGACCGAAGATCGACGAGTCATCGACCTCGGGGTTTGCATCAATGAAATCCTGACAACGCTCGGCCCGACTTTGAAAAAGACGCCGCATCGCATCGAGGTCATCTGTGTGCAACCGGTGATTTGCGAGACGGCACCTGGTGCCCTTTATCAGATCATTTCCAATCTCGTGATGAATTCCGTGATACACGGTTTTGCCGACGGTCGATCCGGCTCCATCGAAATTGGGGTGTCACGTCGCCAAGGCACCATCGAAATAGACTATCTGGACAATGGCCAAGGCATGGATGAGGTTGCCAATGCGCGAATCTTTGATCCGTTCTTTACGACGCGGCGAGGAAGCGGAGGTTCGGGTCTGGGCATGCATATCGTGTACAACCTCGTCACTCAGGTTCTGGGTGGGACGATTGCGGTCGATAGCTCGCCGGGAAAAGGCGTTCGCTTGAGCATCCGTTTCAAATCAGAATCCATTGACGAGTCAGCGCAGAAAAATTTCTAGCTGCAGCATCATCGATCAAGGCGTTCCCGTATTGCCGTGAACCGACCTTTCAACCTTGTGCTGCGTCGACAGCGACTGAATTTGAGATTCGCGGTCTTGCGGCAGAGCGCTTCAGGTATCCGGAAGTTGCTCGCGTAATGACGAGATCTGTTCCCAATTCGCAATCAGCAAATCGGTCAGCACCGGGTCGAACTTGATCCCGCGCTGAGCAGAGATGAATTCTTGTATAGCGTGGTCAGGCCAGGCTTCCTTGTAGCAACGCCGGCTGCCCAACGCATCGAAAACATCGGCCAGCGCCGTGATTCGTCCAGCGATGGGAATGGCCTCACCCGCGAGTCCATTCGGATAACCGCTGCCGTCAAAATTCTCGTGGTGGGAGAGGGCGATTTCACTGGCCAGACGAAATACCGGTCGACGTGAGCCGGATAGCAAGCGCGCACCCAGTTCAGCGTGTGACCGCATGATCGTGGCTTCTTCCGGCGTGTGTCTGTCGGGTTTGTTGAGAATCGCATCCGGAATACCGATCTTGCCAATGTCATGCAAGGGCGCGGCGAAGTTGAGTATCTCGCAGGATGCCTCGTCAAGCCCATGCATGCGGCCAAGCAGGCTGGCGATGATGCCGACCCGGCGTACATGGTTGGCTGTTTCCCGAGAACGAGATTCCGCCGCTCCCGCAAGTAGGTAGACCATGTCGAGCTGGCTGTCGAACAGCTCTTGGTTTAGATGCAGATTTTCGTGGGCGATTGCCACATTGCCGCAGAAAACCTGCATCAAGCGGTGAGCGTGTTCATCGAGCTGGTGCGAACCACCCACGTAGAGCAGGGATTCCGTCGCGTCACTGTCGCAGAAATGCAGGACATAGTGATCGTCGGAGAAGATATGCTGTTTTTTCCTGAACGCCTCGTGCAGCGATTTGACCACGCGGACTGGCAGTTGCTCTTCGGCGTTTCCAGAAATGTACTGGGCGTATTCCCCGCTGGCTGCGGTGACATTGAAATGTTCCGGCAATACTCCATTCGGATGGGCGATTCGGCAGCACAAAGCGCCGCTATCAAGGCCAATCAACTCGGTCAGCTTTTCCAGCACGACGGACGCAAAATGTTGCGGTTGCTGGTGCGAGAAAATCTCTGACGAGGCTCGGATAACCACCTCGAGCCCGCGACGGCTGGATTCGATCGTGCGCATGTCACGGTAAGCGCGCAACGCGGAATACAGGGTTGTCGAAAGTTTTTGTGCGGTGAGTTCCGTTTTCTCTTTGTAATCATTGATGTCGTAGGCGGCAACGACTTCCTGCTCGGGCGCCTGTCCCGGTTGCCCCGTGCGCAGAACAATGCGAACAAACTGATTCCCGAGACGCTCGCGAATCGTGCGAACGAGTACCAATCCGGCTTGCTCGGTTTCCATCACCACATCAAGCAGAATCACGGCTGTATCGCCATGTTCGATCAGTTTGGATTCCGCCTCGCTGCTCGAGTAAGCGCTAAGGAGCAGCAACGGACGATCGGCGAAGCGGAAATTTCCTAGAACCAGTCGGGTTACCTGATGAACTTCAGGCTCGTCATCGACGATCAGCACTTTCCACGGGGCCAATTCACCCGCGGCGTCATCGGAAAATTCCAGACTGTCGTCAATCAGCCCCACATCGTTCCCCCGTGGCTGTCGCGATCAGTCTAACCTAGATAATTGAGGTTTTGACCAGCCGTATTTTGAACATTTGTGGGCGGCAGCGAGATTTGCGCCAGGTAACACTCGGTCTGACTGAGCAGTTAAGAGGGCAGTCGGGGCCAAGCACCACCAAAGACAGTGAAATCAAGGGCATATTACGGGGCTGCGCAGAGCTTCCTGCGCAGGACCGGTGGTCAGCTAGCCCGGCAAGAGACTTTCCCGCCTGCAATGTTGCGACGAATTTTCAGCTCTTGCCGTGGAAAAGTTCTCGGCCAATCAGCATGCGTCGAATCTCGTTGGTTCCGGCGCCAATCTCATAGAGCTTGGCGTCACGCAGCAAACGCCCGGCGGGGTATTCGTTGATGTAGCCGTTGCCGCCCAACGTCTGGATGGCTTCAAGGGCTACTTGAACCGCTGTTTGCGACGCATGCATCAAGCACGATGCCGGATCGATTCGCGATTTCACGCCACGATCGAAATCCTGAGCAACCATGTAGGCGTACGCCCTAGACGATTGCAGATGAGTGTACATGTCTGCGATCTTTGCTTGCATGATTCCGAAAGTGCCGATCGGTGCGTTGAACTGTTTGCGCTCGCGGATGTAGGGAACCACCAGATCCATTGCCGCTTGCATCAGGCCAATCGGTCCTCCCGACAGCACCAGGCGCTCGGTGTCGAGCCCGCTCATGAGAACGCGTACGCCTTCATTGACCTGACCGACAATGTTTTCGGACGGGATTTCGCAATCCTCGAACACCAGTTCACAGGTGTTCGAACCACGCATACCGAGTTTGTCGAGTTTCTGTGCGGTCGAGAAGCCTTTCATGCCCTTTTCAATGATGAAGGCGGTCATGCATCGTGAACCGGCGGGCTTTGGTGCGGTGCGCATGTAAACCAGCAGCACATCCGCGTCCGGACCGTTGGTGATCCACATCTTGGAGCCATTTGCGACCCAGAGATCGCCTCTTTTTTCTGCTCGACACGTCATCGAGCCGACCACATCCGATCCCGCGCCGGGTTCACTCATCGCCAGCGCGCCGACCCACTCGCCGCTGCAAAGCTTTGGCAGATACTTGCGCCGCTGCTCATCGTTGGCGTTGTTGCTGAGATTCTGCACGCACAGGTTGGAATGCGCGCCATAGGACAGGCCGACCGAGCCGGACGCGCGAGAAATCTCCTCCATTGCCACGACATGGGCGAGATAGCCCAGCGCCGAGCCGCCGTATTCTTCCGGCGCGGTGATGCCGAGCAGACCCATTTCTCCGAACTTGCGCCACAAATCGGCCGGAAATTCATTCTCTCGATCAATCAAATCGGCGCGCGGCGCGATCTCCTTGTCGGCAAACGCCTGCACGGCTTCTCGCAGGGCATCGAGATCTTCGCTGAGTGAAAAAGGGCGCATGGAGACTCCGGGAGAATAACGTCGCTCGATTGTACTGCGCGGGCGGGTAGCGGGCGAATCAGGAGGTGTCGAGGACTGTGAGCGTAGGTTCGTGGAATCGAGCGAATCGCGGCAGTGACCCTGTCTAACGAGCCATGTGCGGATCGGCCGCGCGAATCGATTTCGCGCATTCGCCGATGGCACTTTTGGCCCAGGCCAGATCCGTCGCGTCAGAAACGGCAGATCTAGCGACCAGGAATACGATTCTCGGGCCGACGAGCCATCCTAATCAGCGATGACTTGCCATGCGCTTCAGATCGACCGGGAGCTCTCGGCCCCGGTCGATCGTATAGCTATGCAGATAATGCTCGCCGAGGTCGTTCAAGACCTCAGCGCGGGGTATGGCGATCAGTTGCCGCGTCGGCCCTGAAAATTCGGTGCGGCTACACCCAGGTGGGGAAGGCGCAGTTTGCCAATGGTCAAGATGCGCTCTTCGGCGAGTCGATCCGCCGCGAGATAGGTCGGAATATTGTCGCGTTTTGCGATCTCGAAAATACGGCTGACGTTGTGGTAGATCGTACGCATCATGCGCATTGCACGCTCACGATTGTAGCCGTCGATTTCCAGCGAAATATTCATCACGCCACCGGCATTGACGGCATAGTCCGGCGCGTAGAATACGCCGCGGCGTGATAATTCATCACCGATCTCATTGCTCGCCAGCTGGTTGTTGGCGGCACCGCAGATGACCTTGCACTTGAGCCGGTCCAGAGTCTCCTCATTGAGCGTGCCACCGAGTGCGCAAGGGCTGTAGACATCGGCGTCGGTATCGTAGATTTCATCGAGCCCGACCGCCGTGCAGCCATAGTCGTCAACCGCGCGCTGGACCAATTCCTTGTTGATATCGGTCACGTAAACCTTGGCGTCCTGCTCACGCAAAAGTTTGATGAACTCCATACCGACGTGTCCGGCACCCTGAACAGCGTAGCTGTACTTGCCGACATCCTCGTTGCCGTAGCAGGCGCTCAACGACGCGAGCAAGCCTTGCATCGTGCCGAACGCGGTAAACGGGGAGGGGTCGCCAGAACCGCCATGTACCTGATGCACGCCGGTGACAAACGAGGTCTCGCGGAATACCCACTCCATGTCGTTGACGTCGATACCGACATCTTCGGCGGTGATGTAGCGACCGTTCAAGGAGTTGACGAAACGACCGAAGGCGCGGAACAGGACTTCGGATTTATCCGTGGCCGGGTCGGCGATGATGACCGCCTTGCCGCCGCCCAGATTGAGTCCGGCCACGGCGTTCTTGTAGGTCATGCCGCGCGAAAGACGCAGAACGTCGTTGATCGCTTCCTGCTCGGTCTTGTAAGGCCACATGCGCAGGCCGCCGAGCGACGGTCCAAGCACAGTGTTGTGAATGGCGATGATGGCCTTCAGTCCGGCGTCCTTGTTATGACAAAACACCACTTCCTCGTGGCCGGTTTTGGCGAGCGTTTCAAAAATCATGACGTGCTCCGCAAGCGATGCTGCACCGGTCGTATGAGGTCGTCTGCACATTTCAAGTGAGAATTGACCTGAAGTTTCGGTGTCAAATGGTTGAAATGAAAAGAATTTCAGCGAACGACAACTGCTGAGGCGGGTTTGACAGGCGCATAGTCTAGCCCTGCCGAGGTGCGGCTACAAACGCCAAAGGTCTGCTCGCGCCAAGCTGTGTCTGGCTGACATCGTGCAAACTTGCGAAGCACGCTCGGTTTCCCGCAGGATAGGATTTTTGCCCGAGAGGAATCTGCTCATGCCGCGTATTCTCAACCTGTTGATCGCCGCCTTTCTGGTCGTATCCTGCAGCTTGTTTTCATCACCGGCGACGGCTGACGGCAGCGCGCGTGATGTGCTGTTTGCCGCCTACCAGAAGTTGATCGACTCGTCTTACAGCGCCGACTCGGTTTCCACCGATGCAAAAGGAACAGAAACTCGGACCAAGGTCGAATTCGAAAGCCTAAGCCGTTTTCGCGCGACCACGGCGGATACTTCGTTCATCGTTCTGCCGGATGCCACCTGGATGCGCACCGGCAACGGCGAGTGGATGCAACCGCCAGTCGACATGAGCGCAATGTTCAAGCGGATGATTCCATCGACTATCGACGATATCCGGGCAGGAACCAGCAACATCAAGGACGAAGGAACGCAAACGATCGACGGAAAGAACGCGCGTGTCATCAGCTACGACGTCAACACCAAAATCATGGGCTTCAGCATTTCGTCCCACAACACGGTTTTTATCGATGACGCTGGCAAGATCATTCGATCCGACAGTGACTCGTCAGCCATGGGTCGGAAATCGCATACTGTCCAGACCATTCACTACGACGATTCCATCCGCATCAGCGCACCCAACTGATTGACGGGTACGCTTGATCGCGTAGGTTTGAATCAACCGCGATCAAGCGTGCAGCGGGTCAGCAGGCCGCGAGCCAGCATCGTATATTCGCCGCGCCGCAGCATCAGGCGCCACTGGCTTCCGCCAACTTGACGCCACAGAACAGCCGCGCGAATGCCGGCGAGCAGCAAGGCTCGAATGTGTTCCACCCGCTTCGGGTCGGACAAGTGGCTCGGATTGCCATGAACGACGATGCGTGGCTTCAGTTGTGAAAGCGTTTCGCTGTAGAGTTCAGCCAATCGCGTGCGCACCGTCGGATGGGCAATGCCAAGGTGGTCAACTTGGCGCTGGATGGATTCGATACCTTCACGCAGCTGCTGAAGCATGCGCTGGCGTCCGGCCAGCTTGCGCTCGAGCCGAAGCACACCGATAGCCAGACGAGATATCGCCACCGGTTGGTTGGTGTTACCAAAGCTGCCAATCAATTGCTCGAAACCCAGGCGCAATCCTGGCAAGCCGCCGAACGCATCGGCCGCACTGTCGCTGTCTATCCGGAAAAGGCTGGACAGACTGGACTCGATCGCCGCGGAGTCCGCGCGCCCTTCGTTGGCCATTGAATGGACCAGGGAGCAGGCCTGGAATACCCCGGCCAGTGCAATCACGCGTGACTCACGCATGCGGACTCTCCGCAGCGTGCTCATCGCTTGAAGACCATCCCCCAAACGGCGCGTTGCTGCGCTCGATCACGCCACCACCGAGGCAAATCTCGCCCGCGTAGAAGACAATCGATTGCCCCGCTGTCGCTGCACGCTGAGGTTCGTCGAATTCGACTTCGCAGTCCGTTCCATTGACGGTCACAAAACACTCCTGGTCGGACTGACGGTAGCGAATCTTGGCGCTGCAGCGAAATTCATTGGCCGGCGCTGATCCAGCGACCCAGCTCAGGTTGCTTGCGGCCAGTCGGGTGGATTGCAACCACGCATTGGCATTCCCTTGAACAGCATAAAGCGTATTGCTGCTCACGCGTTTGCCAACCACGTACCAGGGTTCGCCGCTGGAATCGCGTCGACCGCCGATGCCAAGCCCGCCGCGTTGGCCGACGGTGTAATACCAGGCGCCTTGGTGATCTCCAATATGCACGCCATCCGGGGTAAGAATCGGACCCGCCTGCGCGGGAATGTAGCGACCGAGAAATTCTCGGATATCGCGTTCGCCGATAAAACAGATGCCAGTGGAATCTTTTTTTGCATGCGTGGGCAAATCGGCTTCACGGGCGATACGTCGAACCTCGGGTTTTGGCAGTTCACCCACGGGGAACAAGGTGGCGGCCAGTTGATCCTGGCCAAGCGTGTAAAGGAAATAACTCTGATCCTTGTTTTCATCGAGGCCACGCAGCAAACGCCAGCGTCCGTCCTGGCAGTCATTTCGCGCATAGTGCCCGGTCGCAATACGTTCCGCGCCGAGTTCACGGGCGTGATCGAGGAAGGTCTTGAACTTGATCTCGCGGTTGCACAGTACATCCGGATTCGGAGTACGTCCGACGCGGTATTCAGCGATAAAATGCTCGAACACCTGATCCCAGTATTCGCGGGCGAAATTCCGCGCGTGGAAGGGAATTCCGAGTCGCGCACAAATCGCCAGCGCGTCCTTTCGATCCTCACTCGCACGGCAAGCGCCGAAGCGCTCATCCTCCTCCCAGTTCTGCATGAACAAGCCAGCCAGCGGCTTGCCACTTTGCGCCAGCAACAAAGCCGCAACGGAAGAGTCGACGCCTCCCGATACGCCGACCATGGTCAGTCCCTCGTTCATGGCGTTCAGATCGACAAGGTGCCGGATGCCAGTTGGCTGACGCAATCCAGCGGCAAGCGGCGCCCGGCCAGCCATTGATCGATGCTGTGCAAGATCAAGGGGCTGCGTAGACGCGCGCTCGACCCAAGGATTTCGTCCCGATCCATCCAAAGGGCGCGAAGAATTCCCTTATCCAGCGCTCGCAACGGATCATGGCGGACGGTGTGGGCGGCGAAAGTGAAGCGAACAAACTGGCTCCCGGATTGGCTACTGGTCCATTGCTGCACGCCAATCAGTGAGTCCAGCTCGACCTCCCAGCCGGTCTCTTCGAGGGTTTCGCGAACAGCCGCGGATTGAAGGCTCTCGTTCGGTTCCAGATGGCCTGCCGGTTGATTGATCACGGTGCGCCCGTGTACCTCCTCCTCAACCAGCAAAAAGCGTCCATCCTTGGGAACCACCGTGGCCACAGTGACCCTCGGGCGCCAAATGCGAGACTCGGCCTCAAGGGCTGTCTGTTGAAGTTGATCCATCGTCATAGGCGGCGAGTTTAACGCAGATGCGCGATTCACCCTTGAACCTCGATCGGTGCAACCTATACTGATAGCCAACATCAAGCATCTACGAAGCCCATGCCTCAGGATCCACAGCACGAAAACGACCACGAACATGGCATTGCCGTGGAGCTCGCGCCTCCGCAGGTGGCCAAGCCTCCGATGTATCAGGTGGTGATTCTCAATGATGATTTCACGCCGATGGATTTCGTCGTCGTCGTTCTGGAAACATTTTTTACCCTCGATCGTGAACGTGCCACCCAGGTCATGTTGCATGTGCATACGCGAGGCAAGGGTGTTTGTGGGGTATATACACGTGAGGTCGCAGAAACGAAGGTGACTCAGGTCAACGAATTTTCCAGGACTCATCAGCATCCTCTGTTGTGCACCATGGAAAAAGCCTGAGACGCCCCACATATCCGAAGCATCAATCATCCAGCGAGGCAATAACGGATGTTCAGCAAGGATCTAGAACTCACCATTGGCCAGTGTTACAAGGAGGCTCGCGAGCAGCGTCATGAATTCATGACCGTCGAGCATCTGTTGCTGGCGTTACTCGAAAACCCTTCCGCCATTCAGGTTTTGCGTGCCTGTGGCGCGGAGATCGAAAAACTGGGTCGCGATCTGCGCTCAATCATCGCTGAAACCGTGCCGGTTCTGCCGCAGGCGGACGAGCGCGACACGCAACCGACACTAGGCTTTCAACGCGTGCTGCAACGCGCGGTCTATCACGTTCAGTCTTCCGGCAGAAAAGAAGTCAGCGGAGCGAACGTGCTCGTCGCGATCTTCGGTGAGAAGGATTCGCACGCTGTTTACTTCCTCGGTCAGCAGGAAGTGAGCCGACTCGATGTGGTCAATTTTCTCTCCCATGGCATCGCCAAGCTCGGTGATGAATCGACTCAGGCACCCGGTGGCGAGCAGGCCAATCGGGAAGGCGAGGCCGGTGAGGAGCCGCGAACCAATCCGCTGAACGAATTCGCCAACAATCTCAATGAACTGGCCAGTCAGGGCAAGATTGATCCTTTGAT
>JBBSVJ010000124.1:0-10085 GCA_038233665.1 Lysobacterales bacterium | reverse complement strand
CCGGTTGCGACGCGGGAAATGCTCCGCTTTACCGGGCGTCCCCGGTGAGAACTCGCTGATCAAGGCTCCATTGGCGGCGATATCGGCAGCCAGTGCGCGATGCTTGCGTGGATAGACGATGTCCGGACCGGTGCCGAGCACCGCTAACGTCGGTGAATGTGCATCCAGCGCCGCGCGATGCGCAGCGGCGTCGATACCGTCGGCCATACCGCTGGTAACAACGAAACCGGCTTGGGCAAGCGCACGCGAAAATCGGCGGGTGATCGCCAAGCCTGCCTCGCTCGCGCTGCGACTGCCGACGATGGCAATTTGCGGCATCCACAGCAGGCTAGGATCCCCATCGATGAAGAGCGCGGCCGGCGCACCGGGGATCTCGCGCAGCAACGAGGGGTAGTCCTCGTCATTCCAGCCGATCAAATGATGATGGGGCTCGGCCAGCCAAGCCAAGTCTGAATCGATGAGCTGCGTATCAGGTGCGTCGAGCCAGCGGCGCGCCTCATTGCTCAGCTCGGGGGCGTGCTTGTTTTGGCGCAAATGCCTGAGCGCGTTTTCCGCATCTCCGTGAAGGCCGATCAGCTTGCGCAAGGAGGCAGGGCCGAAACCCGGTGTGCGCAAAAGAATCAGCCAGGCTTCCATGGCCATGGGTCGCTTCCGTGAATGAAATGGGAGGCGAGTCTAGCAACACCACAAACGAAAACGGCGCGATGTCTTCCATCGCGCCGTCTGTTTTGGGTTGTCGATCAGCTTACGGAACGCTGTCCGGATCGTGCATGAAATCACCCAGCTGCACCGGACGTACGCTGTCCATCACGAGCCCGTAGCTGACTCGCTTGAAGGTGCGGAAAACCATGACATGACCGACAAATTCAGGGGGCAACTGCACCTTCGAGTCGCGCGGATGGAAGAATGCGCGGGATTTTCCCTTCGGATAGTCGGTATCGTCGTGGACCACTTCGCCATCGGTATAGATAGAGTACGTGGTGCCGTTGTCG
Organism: Lysobacterales bacterium; assembly: GCA_038233665.1. Taxonomy (GTDB): domain Bacteria; phylum Pseudomonadota; class Gammaproteobacteria; order Xanthomonadales; family Rhodanobacteraceae; genus Dokdonella. The sequence continues at coordinate 9,093 of JBBSVJ010000124.1, read as the reverse complement.
ACACCGTCTTCTGCGCCGCGTGACATCGCGATAACCTGCAAGGGTCCGACCGCAGCCAAAGCGTCAGTAAAGGCGATCGCGCGCATGTTGTCCGGCGCACTGGCCGGAGGATGCGGAACGAATTGGTCATCGTAGGGCTTGGGATCCAGCGGCAGAATGAAATCACCCTCGCGGACCTCGAAATCCGAATACGTCACGATGGCTGAACTCGGTTTGCCGGTCCGCGTGACCTGGACCTTGCCGTACTCGAGAACCTCGTAGCCAAGGAACCGCACGCGGCCCTTGAAGCTCCATTCATGCGGGCCATGTTGCCAGAGCAGGCTCTTGCGCCCATCACGGGTATCGCGCGACTGACGGAAGGTCTCGCGAACCTCTCCCTCTTTCTCTGGCGGCATGTCGTAGTAACGCCCCATCGGACGCACGAGCGCGAATTCATCGCCAACCATGGCATCGAGCCCGCGGATATAAACCAATTGCCCGGGAGTTCCCAGTAAATGGTTTTCCTCGATTCCGACCACATGAGGAGCGTTGCGGATGGCGTCATCACCGACAACCCGCGTGTTCTTGAGGAACTGCTTCACGGCCGACAACGGAATCGGCTTGATTGCGTTGTCGAGTGAGCTTTCGCGAATATGCGGACCTACCGAACCGTCGCCATGGCTGACGCTACCGTCTGAAAGGACGAGTTCATCACCGGGATAGATAAGGTGCGGGTTGCGCACTTTGCCGTTCAATTGCCAGATCTCTGGCCAATGCCACGGCTTGATCAGGAATTTCGCGGAAATGCTCCACAGCGTATCGCCCTTCTTGACGGTGTAGGTGTGAGGTGCGTTGTCGGTCCATTGCTGCGCGGCGAATACGGAAACCGTGAGCAAAAGCCCCGCCGAAATCGAAAGTAGTTTTTTAAGCATGACTGCCAATTACCTGATTTTCATAAGGCTTTGCCGAGTGTATAGGAAACTTCTTGCCGAGAAAACGACTCCGCGCAGGAAACCGGAACCTTGTCGCAATGTCGGCGCCAGCCGGAGTGCGCATTCGCCCGGCAAAAAATTGTCCGCAACAGGGCGAAACTCCCTTGTTTCGCCCTCTTGCGGATCGCCCGGAGCCCTCGAAACGGGTAGACTTTTCAGATTGAAACGGCTTGTCCATGTCGCTGTCTGCCCCCAGATTGTGAGCCATGTGAGTCACCCGATCCCGTGAATCCGGACCCTTGTCATGAGCATTCTCAGCATTCTCGAATTTCCAGATCCGCGTCTGCGCACCAAAGCGCAGCCCGTGACCCTCTTTAACGCGGAGTTGAAAAAGCTCGCCCAGGACATGCTCGTGACCATGTATGACGCGCCCGGTATCGGGCTGGCGGCTTCTCAGGTTGATCGCCATATCCAGATGCTCGTGCTCGATGTGTCCGAGGAAAAGAATGCGCCGATGACCATCGTCAATCCGCGCATTCTGGAACGCGAGGGCACCCAGACTTGTCAGGAGGGCTGTCTGTCGGTGCCGGGCATCTTTGCCGATGTCGACCGATCCGATCGCATCCGTGTTGCTGCTCAGGACGTCGAGGGAAATCCGATCGAGTTGGAGGCCGATGGTTTGCTTGCGGTCTGCATTCAGCATGAGATGGATCACCTGATCGGCAAATTGTTTGTTGATTATCTCTCGCCATTGAAGCGCGACATGGTGCGCAAGAAGCTCGAAAAGCAGCGTCGGCACGCGGAATCCAACGCCACCGCAAGCGCCTGATCGATGACATCCCGTCCACGTCTGGTGTTCGCCGGAACGCCGGAATTTGCCGTGCCGGCCCTGCAAGGCTGCCGCGACTCCGGCTGCGATGTTGTGGCGGTTTACAGTCAACCCGATCGCCCAGCTGGCCGTGGGCGCAAGTTGACGCCGAGTCCGGTCAAGCAGGCAGCGCTCGCGGCGGGGATTGAGGTGTGCCAACCGAATTCCTTCCGCAGCCTCGCCGCGCGTCGCGAACTGGCGTCGTTCGCGCCGGATTTGATGATCGTGGTGGCCTACGGTCTGATTCTGTCGAGATCCGTACTGGCGATTCCGCGTCTGGGATGCTGGAACGTGCACGCCTCGCTGCTGCCGCGCTGGCGTGGAGCGGCGCCGATCCAGCGAGCAATTCTGGCGGGGGATGCGCAATCCGGTGTCGGCTTGATGCGCATGGAGGCAGGGCTGGATACCGGCCCGGTTCTGCTCGAACGACGCCTGGCAATGCGCAATCAGGAAACCGGCGGAAGTCTGCACGATCGGCTGGCCGAACTCGGTGCTGACGTATTGAGTGAGGGATTGCGGCGCCTGATCGCTGGCAATCTCGACGAACCGGTTGCGCAGTCGGAAAGCGGCATCGAATACGCGCACAAGCTCGACAAGGCCGAAGCGCGCCTGGATTGGAATCACCCGGCGATTTCGCTGGAAAGGAAGGTGCGCGCGTTTGATCCCTGGCCGGTTGCCGAAACCCGCTTGGCAGGTGAGCGCTTGCGGATCTGGTCGGCGCAAGCCATGCCGGTTGCTGCGTCAATGCCGCCCGGCACTGTGCAGGCGATCGGCAGCGAGGGACTGGACATCGCCACAGCAGACGGCGTGTTGCGCATTCTCGATATCCAGCGCGATGGTGGACGGCGCATGAGCGTGCGTGAGTGGCTCAATGCACGTCCGCTGCTTGCCGAATCGCTGATCGGTGAGAAGGCATGAACGCGCAAGCCGATCAGGCCGGGGCGGCGATTCGCGCCGATGCAGCGCGCATTCTTGCGAGAGTCGTGTTTGATGGAGTTTCACTGCGCTCAGGCTTTGAAGCGCGTGCCGCGCGGAATGCCGATCCGCGTGATCGCGCATTGCTCTCGGCGACGCTGTTTTCCGCTTCGCGCTGGTGGTTGCGCTTTGATGCCGTGCTGGCGCAATTGCTCGAACGCGGCTTGCCGAAAAAGGCGCGCGAGATTCACAGTCTGCTGGTTGTTGGCATTGTCCAGATCGAAATCATGGCGATGCCGGAATACGCCGTGGTTGCCGCCTGCGTCGATGCCGCGCGCTTGCTTGGCCAGCCGCGTCTCGCCGGTCTGGTCAACGCGATTCTGCGCCGCTATCTGCGCGAACGCAGCAGCTTGCTTGCCGAGGCCGATCGCAACGATGTCAGCCGGACTGCACATCCACAGTGGATCATCGATCGCATCACGAGTGACTGGCCGCGCGACGTGCCCGCGATCCTCGCCGCCAATAATTGCGAAGCGCCACTGACCCTGCGCGTCAATCGTCGTCGGTGCACGACCGAGAACCTGCTGGAACGGCTCGCCGGCGCATCAATCGATGCCGAATCGCCCGCTCATCTTGTCGACGCGATCGTCCTTTCTGAAAGTACCGATATCAGCCGCCTGCCGGGTTTTGCCGAAGGTTGGTTTTCGGTCCAGGATGGCGCCGCACAGCGTGTTGTGGAGTTGCTCGATGTCAGCGACGGTCAGCGTGTGCTCGATGCCTGCGCGGCTCCAGGTGGCAAGAGCGCGCACATCCTCGAACATGCCGATGTTCAATTGACGGCGATGGATTCGGATGCCGGTCGTCTGCCACGACTGCGCGAAAATCTGAGCCGACTCGGGCTGCAGGCGAACGTTGTGCATGGCGATGCGACGCGTCCGCAGGCATGGTGGGACGGCCAGCCATTCGACCGTATCCTGCTCGATGCGCCGTGTTCGGCCAGCGGCATTATTCGCCGTCAGCCGGATATCAAGCTGCACCGGCGGGCTGCCGATATCGCGGCATTAGCTTTGATCCAGAGAAGACTTGGTGCCGCCCTGTGGCCTATGCTCGCGCCGGGCGGCAAGATGCTTTACGCAACGTGCTCATTGTTGCGTGCAGAAAATGAAGCGGTAATGGCCGAGCTGCTGGGTAGTCACGCCGATGCACGCACACTGCCGGTTGATGAGCGTTTCGGGCGAGCTGCCGGCAGCGGCCGACAGAACCTGCCGGGCAACAAGGGGATGGACGGGTTTTATTATGCGCTTGTGGAAAAAGCTCGCGATTAGTGCGCTCCTGATCAGTCTGCTTGCAGGCTGCGATGCGCTGCGTGAACAAGCGCCCGGCAGCTTGCAAGTTCGCCACGCGGGCGTCGCGTCAGGCGCTGAAGGGATGCGCCTGGATATCAATCTCGATTGTCGCCTGAACGGTCCGATCAACGACGCCTTGGAGCACGGCATCCCGATCACCTTCGATATTCATCTGCGGGCACAAGGTGTGCGCGGCCGAGTGGATAATCGGCGGCAGGTGGAGCTGCGCTATTTTCCGCTGAGTCGACGCTACCAATTGCGTGACAACGGCAGTGATGATGTACGTAGTTTCGCCGCCCTCGCGTATTTGACCGATGCGTTGGCGGCCTTGCGACTGCCCTTGCCGAATGCGTTTGCCAATTTGCCCGCAGGCACTCGTCTCACTGTGAATGTGAAGCTCGATCACTCGGCGTTGCCGGGTGCTTTGCGTCTGCCAGCCCTGATTGAGCCGGCATGGCGCCTCTCTGCTCCGGAGTACGTGTGGACCGTCGCCGCTGGCTGAACCTTATGGGTCGCCGCGTCTTGCCGACGTTGGCCGTGCTTGCCCTGCTCACTGCTTCGCTGAAGCTGGCAGAACAGGCCGCGAGCGGCAGTGGCGCCTTTGTCGATGCCTATCCATGGGTCTTGGGTGCTGCGGTATTCGCCTTGCTGGTGTTGTTCGTTTTGATCGTCCGGCGCCTGTGGTGGTTGCGACGTGATCTCGGTCGCGATGCGCCCGGCGCCCGTCTGAGCCGACGCTTGTTGCTGACCCTTGTGTTGTTGGCAGTGCCGCCGGTGGTTGTGGTCTATGGATTTGCCTTGCGTTTTATCAATGCGACAGTCGACAGCTGGTTTGATGTCAGTCTCGAACACGCGCTCGATGACGCGCTCGAGGTCGGGCGCATTGTCATTGACGAGCATCTGCGCAAGGCCGAAGCCGGTACCGCCGAACTCGCCGACGAACTTGGCAGCACGTTTGACCGCAACTTGCAGGCGGCGCTGGATCGTGAGATCGAGTCGCTCGGCGCGACCCAGCTCAGTGTGTTCGATGCCGATCGTCGCGTGCTCGCGTTGGCGAGCTCGGATCCGCGCTACCTGGAGCCGTTGTTCCCGGATTCCTCGATCCTCATCCGGGTCAGCGGCAAGGATCGTTTTGCGGCTGCCGAGCCTCTCGGTGACCTGCTGCTGATTCGCGTGGTCATGCCCATCGCTTCGATTGCCGGTGGCGGCAAGCCACGTTTGCTGCAAGGGCTGTTCCCGTTGCCCGAGCGCCTGCAGCCACTGACCACGAGCATCGAAAAAGCCAGTTTCGATTTCCAGCGGCTCAAATACTTGCGTGGCTCGCTGAAGTTGACCTTCGGCTTGATTCTGACCTTTGTGCTGGCGTTGTCGGTGCTGTTCGCGGTGCTCGCCGCTTTCGGTGTATCGCGGAGATTGCTCGCCCCGGTCGGACGTCTGATCTACGCCACCCGTGCGATCAGCGAGGGTCGATTCGATACGCCGCTACCGGTGGCCAGCAATGACGAGCTCGGCCAATTGGTCAACTCGTTCAACCAGATGTCGCGTGAGCTCGAATTGGCCGGCATGCGCGCCAAGCGCAGCGCGCAGGAAATCGATACTCAGCGAGCTTGGCTCGGTGCCGTGCTTGAGCGCCTGTCGGCCGGAGTTCTCGGTTTTGATCATGCCGGCGTTCTGCGCGTCGCCAATCGGGCCGGTGAGACCATTCTCGGCGTTTCAATCGGTCAATACGGTGGGCGCACCCTGGCGGAGATCAAGCGTGATCATCCGCAGCTGGCGAGCATCGCCGATCCGCTAGCGCGGCATATGCGCGAAGGTTTGCGTGAATGGCGTGAAGAGATCGTGATCGACTCATCGAGCGGTCGCCGAGTGTTGATGCTGCGCGGTGCGGCCTTGCCCGGTGATGGCGGTTTTGTCGCCGTATTCGATGATTTGACCGTACTCAACAGCGCTCAGCGCGATGCCGCCTGGGGCGAAGTCGCGCGACGTCTTGCGCACGAAGTGAAGAACCCGCTGACGCCGATCCAGCTCGCCGCCGAGCGCTTGCGTCGTCGATTTATCGGTCGTCTTCCGGCCGACGACAGCGAGCTGCTCGATCGCGCCACGCACACCATCGTCAGCCAGGTTGAAGCGTTGAAAACCATGGTCAATGCGTTTGGCGACTATGCGCGTCCGCCGCAGTTGACGACACGCCCGGTTGCACTGCATGCGCTGATCACCGACGTGCTTGATCTTTACGGCAGCGATCAGCGTCTGAGTCTGAGCCGCCAGTTCGTCGATGGCGAGCCGATGATCAAGGTCGATGCGGTACGTCTGCGACAAGCCATGCACAACCTGCTCAAGAATGCGCTGGAGGCGATTGGCGATCAGCGCAAGCCGCAGATTGTGGTCAGCACCAACATCGTCAGCGACACTGACAACGCCTGGGTCGATATCAAGGTCGCCGACAATGGGCCCGGCCTGCCAGACGGCTTCGGCGAGCGCTGGTTTGAGCCTTACACCTCAAGCAAAGCGCGCGGCACAGGGCTTGGCCTCGCCGTGGTCAAAAAAATCGCCGAGGAACATGGCGGCAGTGTCCGCGCAGAGCAACGTGAAGGCGGCGGCGCAGCATTCACCTTGCGCCTGCCACTGGGAACCATCGCAGCATCCTGATTGCGAGCGCCTGCGAGCTCTCGGCGATCGAGGGCGAGCCTGATCCAGCTCTGCGATATCCTGACCCACTTCATTCCTGCAACCAGAGCCGCTCAGTGATACCTGAAAGCTTCGGCACACCGCCCAGAACACCCCGCGAACGACGCGAATTCTGGTTGTTTCTGCTGATCGCGCTGATCGTGCTCGGTGCCGGGATCGGTTTGCGCGATCCATGGCCGGCCGATGAACCGCGTTTCGCGTTGGCCGCCAAACACATGGTCGAGAGCGGCGAATGGTTGATCACCCATCGCGGCAGCGAGTTGTATTCGGACAAGCCACCGATGTTCATGGCCATGCAGGCGGCCTCATTCGAATTGACGCGGAACTGGCGCATCGCGTTTCTGCTGCCGTCGTTGCTTGCGGCATTGGGAACCTTGTTTCTGATCTACGATTTCGGCCGCCGACAATGGAATCATCGGGTCGGGCTTTGGGCTGGAATTCTTGTCCTTTCTACCTTCCAGTTCGCCTACCAATCCAAGCGCGCACAGATCGATCCGCTGGTCACTTTTTTCATCACACTGGCCAATTACGGTCTGCTGCGACACTTCTTGCTTGGTCCGAACTGGCGCGCTTACTGGTTGGGCTGCTTTGCCGCCGGTCTTGGAGTGATCACCAAGGGTGTTGGCGTACTTGCCTTGCTGATGTTGCTGCCGTTCGCGTTTGCGCGATGGCGACATTGGCAGAACCTGGCGCAGATCCGCGGTGGTGCGCTGCGCTGGTCGGCCGGTGCGCTGGCATTTCTCGCCGCCATCGCATTGTGGATCGTGCCGATGGTGCTGACCGTTCGCGCCAGCGCTTCAGCGGAATACCACGCCTATCTCAATGACATTCTGTTTCACCAGACCGCGGCGCGTTACGCGGAATCCTGGGATCACCTTCAGCCTTGGTGGTATTTCGCCGGAATCATTGCGTATGGATGGTTGCCGCTCAGCATCATCCTGATTGGCGTTGTGCCCCGCTGGGTCGAGCGGCTCACGGCGCGCGATGCGCGGTTCCTGCTGCCGCTCGGCTGGGTTGCGCTGATCATCGTTTTCTTCTCGATTCCGAGCGGCAAGCGCGATGTCTACATCATGCCGGCGCTGCCCTGGATTGCCCTGCTCGCAGCACCTTTCATGGATGAATTGCTTGAAAAACCCTGGCTGCGACGAGCGCTGTTTGCGCTGACCATGGTGTTTGCGCTGGGTTTTCTCGCCGCCGGTATTGGTGCATGGAATGGCTGGATTGCTGCGGCCAATGCGCTCGTCATCGAGCGTGGCCTTGGCAATGGTGGTGCCGGGCTTTGGGGCTTCCTCATCGGTGTCGGTGTCATCGCCGCACTGGCCGCCCTGCTGTTTCGTATTCGTCGCAGCGCGATCGGCCTCGGCGTGACTCTCGCCGGCATCTGGCTTTTGTGGGGCTTCTGGGCTTATCCCGTACTCAATGATTCGACCTCTGCTGCAAAAATCATGCGCAAGGCCGGCGAGGTCGCCGGGCCAACTGCCGAGATCGCCCTGGTCGGCTGGAAAGAGCAAAACCTTCTGCTCGCTGATCGTGAGGTCACCGAGTTCGGTTTCAAGAAGCCCAAGAACCAGCAACTCGCTGAGGCGATCCGCTGGCAAGAGAAGAATCCTGATACACGCTGGGTTTTCATTCTTGATCGGGTCATGGCGCCGTGCATCGATCGCGACAAGGCGATTGTTGTCGGCCATGCCAATCGCCGCGAATGGTTGATGTTCAAATCCGATGCGGTGGCTTCAAGCTGCCGCGGCGGCAAGGTCCCCGCACCGCCGGCTGACGCCCCTGATTCGACCGATGACGAATAGCCTGAATCGCCGACCATGAATGACTCGTCGCGCATCGCAACCTGGGCGTGGATTCCGCTGTGGCTGGCGGCTGCGCTGATCGCCATCTTCCAGACCGGTTTCATGCCGTTGTATTCGACACGCACCTTGGGCGTTGCGTGGGAAATGTGGAACAGTGGTCAATTCCTCGTGCCGTATGCGAACGGCTTGCCTTACAGTCACAAAGTGCCGTTGCTGTTCTGGCTGATCCATGCTGGTTGGTTTGTTGGTGGCGTCGGCGATGTCTGGCCGCGATTGCTCGAAGTGCTGATAGGGCTCGGCGTGCTGTTGCAGGCGCGGCGACTGGCTCGCGTGCTGTTTCGCGCCTCGCCTGAAGTCGCCCGCCTGACGCCTTGGCTGCTTGCCGCTTTTAGTTACACATTCCTGTTCAGCCTGCAAATTATGTACGAGATGCTGCTGACGTTGTGCGTACTAGGCGCGATCAACGCATTGGCTGGACGAGATATCGAGCGGCGGCCGCTGTTCGGATGGTTTGCGGTTGCGCTTGCCGCAGGTTTGCTGGCCAAGGGTCCGGTGATGCTTTT
>JBBSVJ010000123.1:0-10086 GCA_038233665.1 Lysobacterales bacterium | reverse complement strand
GCGCTCGCAGGTTTCACGTAGTTCTTGCAGGAGGTAGGCACTGTTGCGCACCTCGAGTTTTTCAGCGGCTATTGGTTCATTCGGCATGTTGCCAAGTAGGCCACGGTTGCCGTGTTTATGCGACTGATTCACAAAGAATATACGTACATCGCGATGAAGCGATATACTCGGCCACCCGCGTTTTTCGGACTGAGGAATGATACCGATCAGCTTTGAGTTTTTTCCACCCAAGACAGACGAACAACGTGACGGACTTGAAAAAGCCGTTGGTCAGCTCAAAACCGTGAACCCGGAGTACGTGTCGATGACATTCGGCGCAGGTGGCTCAACGCTGAGTCACACGGTGGATTCGGTCAAAGTGCTGCGCAGCCGCCATGACCTGGATGCCGCGCCGCACCTGTCCTGCATGGGCGGCTCAAGGGCGGAGATCCGCGCGCTGCTCGGAGAGTACAAGGCACTTGGAATTCGCCGAATCGTCGCACTTCGCGGTGATTTGCCCTCGGGCATGGCGAGTATCGGCGATCTTCGCTACGCCAGCGAACTGGTCGAATTCATCCGCAGCGAAACCGGCGATCACTTCCATATCGAAGTCGCCTGCTACCCGGAAGTTCACCCACAGGCCAGCGACGCGCACGCCGACCTGACCCACTTCAAACGCAAGATCAACGCCGGTGCGAACGGGGCCATCACCCAGTATTTCTATAACTCGGACGGTTATTTCCACTTTGTCGATGCCGTACGCAAAATCGGTATCGATATCCCGATCGTTCCGGGCATCATGCCGATTGCCAATTTCAGTCAGCTCAAACGCTTTTCGGAAATGTGTGGCGCCGAGATCCCACGGTGGTTGACCAAGCGCCTGGCGGCGCTTGGCGATGATGCGGTCTCGATCCGTGAATTCAGTAGTGACGTGGTTGCCGAACTTTGCCGGAAACTCGTCGATGGCGGCGCCCCTGGCCTGCACTTTTACACATTGAATCGAGCCAAACCGACGCTGGCGATTCTTAAGCGGCTGGGCTTGGCCGAGCAATCAAACTGAACTCAAGCGATCCCAAGTCCATCAATCTGACCAATGGTTTGCGCATCGAAGCCCGCCAATTCCGCGAAGCATCGACCGCGCTCGGCGTAGTCTTGAAACTGATCGAAGCTTGGCGAGCCCGGCGACAGAAGAATCGTGCCGCTTTCAACGGTGACCTCGCGCGCGGCCGCAACGGCATCCGCGAGACCCGCCACGAGTTGTAACTGAAACGCACCCTCAACCTCGCGCAGAACTGCCTCAATTCGCCGACCATTGGCACCATTGACGATGATCGCGCGTGGTGGATGCGCCGCCACATGACCGACAAACGGTCGCCAGTCGAGGCCCCGATCATGGCCGCCGACGATCACGCAGGTTTCGCTACTCACGCCGCTGCGTAACGCTTCAATCACCGCCTGCGGCGTGGTCGCGATACTGTCATCGATCCAGGTGATGCCATCGCGAACACCGAGCGTCTGCAAGCGGTGCGGCAAGGCTCGGAAGCTTGCGAGGTGTTCGGCTGCGCCCATCGCATCCTCGCCGATCGCCTCGATCGCAGCCAATGCGCCCGCTGCGTTCAAGGCGTTGTGAAAGCCTGGCAACGGCATGCGTGAACGATCGAAGACAATCTGCCCGCCCCTTCGGATCGATGCTGCATCAACGTGCCAGCCCTCGGCCACGCCATAGACCAGTCGCTGAGCGTGTGTCGCCGTGCGCGCCAGCAGTTCAACCTGTCCGCCATTGATCAACACTTTTTCAGCAACCGACGCGAGGAACAATTTGTCCTCCACATAGCGATCACGGCTGCCATGCCAGTCGAGGTGCTCTTCTTCGATATTGGTGACGACCGCGAGCTTCGGATGACCGGCTTCGCGGGTCTGAAAACTCGAAAGTTCGATCACCCACCAATCGGGCTCAACCGGCGGATCAAGCAGTTCAAGAACTGGCAGACCGATATTGCCGGCCAACGCGGTGCAACGACCGAGTCCGCGCAAGAGGTGTGCGATCAGCGCGCTGGTCGTACTCTTGCCCTTGGTTCCGGTGACGGCGATCACGCGTGAATCGGGTTGCTCGGCAAACCAAAGCGCAGTTGATGATGTAAAGCGCGTACCGTTGCGCCGTGCATCAAGCACCTCGGGACGATAGCTGCTGATGCCGGGAGACTTGATAACCACATCGAATGCCGACAAATCAGCCGCCGTCGGCGCCTCAGTCACAAACCGATTGCCTGAATGCACACTCGTCATCGATTGAGCCTCTGCGTCACTGCAAAAGATCGTCAGTTCAATGTCGACAAGGCGAAGGCGCAATGCGGCATACGCGGCGCGCCCTTCACGGCCCAGGCCCCAGATTGCAACGCGCAGCGTGGCTAAGTCGGCAATGCGCATCGGCTAATCGACTCGCTCAACCAGATCCAGCAGGTGAGGCGGAATCCGGTGCTCGCCCTGCACTTCCAGCAAGGCATCGATGGACAGGTCGGAATCACCGAGCTGCGGGAAAACTTCGTGGGCAAAACGTTCGACGATTGCGTCCTCTCGCCATTCGGCTCGACGCGCGAGTTCCGCCAGCGCCGCACGCGACTCCGCGCCCTCGCCTACGCACTCGAACGGCTTGTGGTCCTGATATTCGATCAAGGCGTCGAAGCCGGCCGTCTGGGTCAGATCATCGAGCAGATTACGTCCGAAGATACCGAGCAAGCGAGGCTTCGGCATGAACGGCGCCAAGGCAAGGAATACGAAATGACATTTCGGGCATTGGCCGCACCAGCGATCCGAAGGCTTCGGGCCGAGAATCCTGAAGTTGCGATTGCAGCTTGAAAATACCGCATCGTAGCGATTGCTGCGGGCAAAGCGTGAGGCGACAGCAAGCTCCGACAAGGGTCGCAGCAGCGAGTAGTAATTCAAATCGGCCGCAACGTTTGCATGCACGAGATCACGAAACCCGTGCTCGAACTCCCAGCCCTTGCTCCATTGGTGGTTGATCGGAACGCCGTCGTATTCGAGCGTCGCGCTCGACGCCGAGCGTTCATTCGAAAACGCGATCGCGTCGTGGCCATAGAGCATCGCCGCAACGACGAGAATCGCCGAGTTGATTGCGGTCACCGGGATATGCCCGTTCATCGCGCCAGCACGGTTGTAGTCAAACAGGACCGGCGAGATCGAACGCGAGATATTGAGCATGGGCAAGCCGCTGTGCTGGGCGCAGGATTCGATCAAACCCGAATTACCGATCCACACGGCGGTCGCGTTTTCGCCTGCGCGCTTGAGGATTTCGACACTGACCAGTGAATCCTTGCCACCACCGATTGGCACCAGCGTGCTGCGTGGCAATCCGTTCGAAACACCTTGCGCGCTGGCAACATCCAGCGTTCCCTCAACGTCATCCCCACTCGAGCCTGGACTACCCGCGTTGAAGGGAAACCGAATCTTTGCGCGCAAATCAATCTTGTTGTGGTACGCAAACTCACCAAGACCGTGCAGATACAGGGCATCGATAAATGTCGCTGTCTGCGCATCAAGAGAAGTACTTTCAACGCGAATTTCTTCCGGCACGCCGGCCTTGTAGTAGCTGACGCCAGCGATCAGGTGGAGAAGATCAAGCGCCGCATCGAACCCGGCTTGTCGTTCCGGCAGCACTGCCGGCGCATCAGGAAACCCGATGCGTTCGATCAATTCCGGACCATCATCAAACGCATAGACCAGTTTCGCTTCATCGCCGGAAAATTCACGACGAACAAAACGAAAGGTTTTCGCCAATCGGGGATCAATGGGACTCAACTGCCAACTCCTTTTCGCGTCGACGCGATATGACGTGGGCAACCCATGCGGCCACCGGCAAACTGAGCGCTCCACCGAAGAGCAACGAGAAGAACCCTAAGAATAACGCCTGCATTGGAACCTGCCAGTATCCAGTCTCACCTCGCAACTCCTGAAACCCGACCGTGACGACCAAAGCAATGGCGAGATAGAACCCGAAGAAAAGATGCGTCAACAGGCCCATGAGCAGACCCGTTGGCCATGCACTCTGTCTGGCGAATGCGCGCCGATCAAGTGCGCGCCAGCGCAAGCATACGGCCGTCTGGGCTGCGAGCACCGCAGGACCGCCGATTGAAGCTGTCGCTACCGCGCCCGCTTGGTCGAATTGCTTGTCCATTGCGGCAAGCCAAACCAGCGTGGGCAGCAGCGGCAGAACAAACGCGCAGCCATGCAAAAGTAAGCGAGCGGAGATCAAACAATCACCTCATCCGCGGGTTCACGCAGGTTGTAGCGCGAGGCCATCACCGCGCCGTAAGCGCCGGCCTCGGCGATCAGGATGACATCGCCCTCTTCGCTCGTGGGCAGGTTTCGATTGTTGCCGAGCACGTCGCCGGTTTCACAAATCGGGCCGACGACCTGGACCAGATCGCCGGCCGGGGCGTCAAGCCTCGTCAGATTGACGATCTCGTGCCACGCCTCGTAAAGGGCCGGACGAATCATCGAGTTCATACCCGCGTCGATACCGAGGTAACGTACATCGCCCTTGCGCTTGGTCTGGGTGACGCGGGCTAGCAAAACGCCGGCCTCGGCGACCAGATAGCGGCCAGGCTCCATCCACAGCTGAAACTGCGGATAGGCATGCTTGACCTCGCTCAGCGCTGCACCGAGGGCAACGAGATCGAGCGGCACATCCTCAGGCCGTGACGGCACACCGAGTCCGCCACCGAGATCGAGCACCTCGATGCGAGTGAATTGCTCAGCCAGACTTGCAAGCTGCACGTAAACACTGCGCCAATGTTGCGCATCAAGGATGCCCGAGCCGAGGTGCGCGTGCAGGCCGACGATGCGTGCACCGTGCTGCCGTGCATGAATGCGGAAGGTTTCAACCTCGTCGAGCGACACGCCAAATTTCGATTGCGCACCGCCGGTCTTGACCTTGTCGTGATTACCGCGCCCGGCGCCTAGATCAACTCGTAGAAAAATCTCACGCCCGGCGAAATCAGCGCCCCACTCGACGATGGGATGCAAGGCATCAAGCGTCACTCGCACACCCGCGGCAAGCGCGGCGCGATACTCCTCGCGCGGCGCGAAGTTTGGCGTAAACAGAATGCGTTCGACCGACAGCGCCGGCAACGTTCTCCGCACCGCCTCGACCTCATTCCACGACACGCACTCGAAGGCAAACCCTTCCGCGTGCAGAGCGTGCAGAATTTGTGGATGCGGATTGGCTTTGAGCGCGTAGTGCCAACGATCAACCATGCCGAGCGCGCTCAAGCCTCGCGCTTGCTCACGCACTTGATCGAGGTCGTACACATAACGCGGTGTGGATTGTGCAGCCAGCGCGAGCAGTTGCTCGCGCTTTCCACGCCACCACGCAGGACGACAAAGAGGGGCGATTTCCTCGGACAGTTCGCGCCAACTCGGACCAAACACATTCGCGTCACCAACGCGCATCACTTCACAGCGAATCAGTAGCGCATGCAACCGCGGGATCATCGAATCAACCAGCGCCTCATCGATAACAAAGGTCAGATTAAGATTGTTCGAGGATTGCGAGATCAGATGAACATCCAGCGCGCCGAACTCGGCGAGTACAGCTGACAACTTGTGCAACATGGCACGCATGCCACGGCCGACCAAGGTAATCGCCGCGCACGGCGCAATCACCTTGACCCGACAGAATGCTTCCAGATCGACACACAAACGCGCCAGCACATCGGTGGTCAGCAGATTGTCAGACGGATCGAGCGATACCGTGACATTGGTTTCTGCCGAGCCGATCAAATCAACCGACAGGCCGTGGCGCTTGAACGCCTCGAACACATCGGCAAGAAAACCGACTTGCTGCCACATGCTGATCGATTCCATCGACACCAGCGTGATGCCTTTGCGCGAACTGATCGCTTTGACACTCGGTGCGCTCGATTGCGTGCTCCAGACGATCTCGGTGCCCGGCAGATCGGGACGATTGGTATCCTTGATACGAATCGGCACGCGTTCATCGCGTACTGGATGGATGCAACGTGGATGTAGCACTTTCGCACCGGTCGTCGCGATTTCCTGGGCTTCTGCGTAGTCGAGTTTCGCGAGCAAGCGCGCATCAGGGACCTGACGCGGATTCGCGCTGAACATGCCCGGCACGTCCGTCCAGATTTCGACGGCCTCGGCCTTGAGCAAGGCGCCGTAATACGCCGCCGAGGTATCCGAGCCGCCACGTCCGAGCACCGCCGTCGCCGACTCACCACTGCGGGCAATAAACCCTTGAGCGATGAATACATTGCCGCGCTTGGCGAGCGCGGCGACAATCGAGGGTTCATGGCGAACGCGCACCGACGCCGACAACCAGCGCCCCCAATCGCTCTGGTTCGGCAGCGCCTCTGCATGAAAATATTCACGTGAATCGAGCCAGTTCGTAGTCAGTCCGAGCGAGTTCAGATACATCGCGCCGAGGGTGCTCGAAGAAAGCTCACCCAACGCCAGCACTTCCGCCTGCCAGCCGAGATTGCCGTCTGCACGCCGTGAATCGGCCAACAGGTGATCGAGTCGCATCATCCAGGCATCGATGGCATTGCGCTTGGGCAAACCCATTTCACCAAACAGCCTGTGATGGCGATCGACAATCGTGTCACGCAGCGCGTTGCAACGGTCTACATCGGCGAATGCCTCACCAATATCCTTGAGCAGATCAGTCACCCCGGATAGCGCCGAGACAACGATCAACACGCGTTTACCGGCTGCCTGATGAGTCGCGGCAATGCTCGCGATGTTGTCCCAGCGCGAACGCGTGGATACGCTGGTTCCACCAAACTTGATGACGATCCACGGGGCGTCGATCGGTAGCGAAGGGTTCGAAGAGTTCACGTTCGGGTTGGCTTTGGCGAGCTCAGGGAGGCAGTCGTGCATTCTTCGATGCATTGCAGCAAAACGCAATCAGATACCCGAACAGGCGGTCGCTGAAAGTAATCTCAGCGATTTACTGATCAATGCAGAAGCGCGCAAGTCATTGCCAAAAATCAAAAATCAATCTACGGGCTTGATTCAACTATTCGATGCCGCGAGCAGCGCCGGCCAATTCCGCTCAATGATGGTGAGTGGCAGCCTGATCATCCGAACTCGCCGCCTGCACTTCAAATATCGCAGGCACACGCTGACCATCCGAAAGCAGGAAGGTGATTTCGATTCGATCACCAGGCGAAATCGCATGCCGCGGCTGCATCAACATCAAATGCATGCCGCCAGGAGCAAACTTGATTTCCTCACCGGGCGCCATCTCGATCAGATGCAACTCGCGCATTTTCGACACGCCACCTTCAATCACCGTCTGATGCAAAGTGACCGTACGAAACCGATCGCTTTGCGCCGCGAGCAAGCTGACAGCCTTGTCACCGTCATTCTTCAGGGTCAGATACCCCGCCATCATGCTCATCCCGGGAGGAGCTTGCGGAATCCATGCATTGGATACACCGATCTGCGCTGCGGCATGGACGTTGGGAACCAGAACAAACATGGCAAGTATCGCGATCAGACGTTGCATGACTTTCATCGGCATCTCCAGGGTGACCCACCATGATACGCCTGCGCCAGAATCGAGATTGGGTGCCGATTGCCGCAGCAATTCGGAGCAAACTTTTCAACTGAACGGAATCGTATTCACGCTGACCTATAATGATCGACTCGCGTTGTTTTTCCTGGCGACTGAGGTCGCTCCCGCCGGTTCAGAATCCCGAGACCCTCCATGACCGTACTCGAAATCATCCAGCACGATGCCATCCACGAACTTCGCTTGACGCGACCACCGGTCAACGCACTCAATCCCGAACTGGTTTCGACGTTGCGCAAGGCAGTGCTTGCCGCGCCGGAAAATGGCGCACGCGGCATCGTACTTTCTGGACACGCCGGCATGTTCTCGGCGGGTCTGGATGTACCCAGCTTGCTGCAACTCGATCGCGCCGCCATGGCTGCGTTCTGGAAAGAGTTCGTCGGACTCTGCGAGGCCCTCGGACGCTCGTCCGTTCCAGTCGTCGCAGCGATCACCGGCCATAGCCCGGCAGGCGGTGCCGTACTCACACTCTATTGCGACTACCGCATCATGGCGCGTGGCGATTTCCGCATTGGCCTCAATGAGGTCCAGGTTGGATTGGTCGTGCCTGAAATCATCCAAGCCGCCATGCGCAGACTGATCGGCGCACATCGCGCGGAACGTTTGATGGTTGCCGGAGCAATGGTCAACGCTGAGGAAGCCCATCGCATCGGACTCGTTGATGAATTGATCGATACCGAACTCGTCGTCGGCCGAGCCATCGGCTGGATGCAGGATCTGCTCAAGCATCCGCCTGAAGCGATGAGCGAAACCCGACGCATCGCACGCGCCGACTTGCACGCCGAATTCGATCGCATCAGCGATGTCAGCGACGACGAGTTTGCCAAACGCTGGTTCAGCGCAGAAGCGCAACGTGTACTCGGCGAGCTGGTTGCGCAACTTAAGGCCAAGCGTGGTTGAAAGGAAACGATAGACTTCGTTGAATTGCTCACGATTGCATACTGAGAAAATGGCTGCCGGACGAAGCGTCGTATCGTAAACTTGGTCGGTTGGCCAAGGGTGCGAGTGTCTTTGCCGCTCAAAGCATGAGCGCGGCTTGATGGTCAGCAAGGCACCCCAACCCTTGAATCCAGGGAGAAGATTCAAAATGTCGTCAAACCCTATCCGTGTCTGCTTGGGTGCAATGCTATTAGCTTGCGTCTTGTCCTCTCCTACAGCGACTGCGCAAGTGCTCTGGAGTAGCCCATGGACATATTCGACGCCGATGCCGCTCTATTCTCGTATAGGCGCGAACCTGGAATTCACGACTGACGGAGGAGTGATTACTGGCACCGTTTCCGAATCCGGCTTTGACCGAAAGACCACCCGTATCAATCCGGATGGAAGTCTGAAGTGGGCTTCAAGCCTCTACGGATACCGCAACGGTCTTGACGAAAGCATCGGTAGCTCGATTGAAATGGACGACGGGGGAGCCATTGTCACCCTCGTCTCCGAGTCACCTTACTTTAGTGGCGAAATATCAAGACTGGATTCGTCTGGCAATATTCTCTGGTCCCGCAACGCGCTTGTGGCACGCGTATTTCGACTTGGAATGAATCGTCTGGCCTACGCGAACTGCAATGTCCTGACCATCGCCGACATTCAAACCGGCAATGTCCTTTGGCAACGTAGCTTTGATCGAGGTCAAAACTGCAACGGCGGCAATGCTGCCGTCGATGGCTCGGAGAATGTCTACGCCTCGTTCACGATGTCGACCGGATCTTCGATCACTGGTTACCGTGTGATCCAAACCAACGCACAAGGCGATGTGCAATGGAATGTGACGACACAGATCAGCGGCGGTGGATCGGTGGCAGACATTGGAAACGCCGTCATCTACGTTAAAACCAAGACCGATCTTCGCGCATTGAGCAAGGTCGATGGATCGACACTTTGGACCACACCTATTTCGCAAGGCTCGAAAATTCTTGTCAGCAAGGACCTTTCTGCAGATCCCATCGTGATCGAATCCAGTTCGATACGTCGACTCTCTTCAGGCTCGGGCAGCGATCTCTGGAACGTCACTCTTTCACCATGCGTGTATTGCGGCAATGCATCGATTATCGGCAACTCGATAGCCACCCTGATCAATGCCGGGCACGGATTGATCAAGCTCGACGCAAGCACTGGCGCGACAATCTGGTCAACCATCTTGCCAACCGAAGATGCGGATAGCCGTGAGCTCGAATGGAAAGGTTTTGGTGGACTTGTCGACAATCGCTTGCTCGGCGTGGCAGAGGCATATTCGGCTGGCGCTAATTCCGCCCACTTTCAAGGAATCGATTTTACCAGTGGCGCGATGACACCAAGACTGACTCCACCTCAGACTGTACAAGGTTTCTACGCATCAAGTCTCGCCGATGGAGATGACGTTTTCGATGCTGCCTATGGCGCTAACCAAACAGGAAGATTGCTGCGGGTACGCCGCACCAACGCAATGACGGGCGCTCAAATCTGGGAATCCTCGGCGCCGGCAATTCACGAATGGTTCTCCAGCTATATTTTAGAAAATC
>JBBSVJ010000122.1:0-10089 GCA_038233665.1 Lysobacterales bacterium | reverse complement strand
TTGACCAGCACGTTGAGGCGGCCCCGATGAGCCATGCCGATGACCACATCCTTGAGACCGTTGCTGCCGCCGCGGCGGAGGATTTCATCAAGCAAGGGAATCAGGCTGTCGCCACCTTCCAGACCAAAGCGCTTTTGGCCGACATACTTGGTGTGCAGGTAGCGTTCCAGGCCATCCGCCTGAACCAGCTTGCCGAGCAGGTGGATTTTCTCTTGCTTGTCGAGGGTCAGCTTTCCGGCGACGCCTTCGAGCTGCTCATGCATCCATTGACGCTGTTCGGCATCGGAGATATGCATGAACTCGACACCAATACTGGCGGCGTAGGTCGCCTTGAGCAAGGCAAGAAGTTCACGCAGCTTGAGGCGCTTCGGACCAGACAGTGAGCCCGTATTGAATACCGTATCGAGATCGGCATTCGACAGACCGTGGAATGCCAGGTCGAGATCGGGTGCGGCGGGACGTGGAAGCAGGCCCATGGTCTGCAGCGCTTCCTTGCCATAGGCGTTGGCCAGATCGAGCGGATCGACATCGGCGGCGAGATGCCCGCGCGAGCGATACGCGGTAACCAACTTGAGGACGCCGGCCTGCTTCTGCGCTTCGATATTGTCCACAACGGCGCCGCCTACGGCGTCGCTCGAACGGCGATCGCGCTGCGCGGCTTCGATTCGGGCGATCGCATCGGAATGCGCAACATCCTTGCCCGGCTTGCCTTTGAGACCGGCGAAATAGGAACTCCACTCTTTCGAAACTCCAGAGGGATCCTGCAACCAGATTTCGTAGAGGTCTTCAATGAAGGCCGCATTGCCGCCGGAAAAAGCGGAGGAGGTCTGGAACTGCTGAAAAAGGCTTGAGGAGGTCACGCGGGCTCCGATGGCAAGAAGGCCTGTACAGGTCCGGGATTGATGACGAAAGCGCAGATCTGGCCCATGAAATAACGGCCCGACGCGCAAACCGCGAATTATAGCGGCTGATGCCACTGATTGCTGCATTGCGGCAGCGTATTCGCCGGAAACCTGAAACCTGGTTCAGGTCGGGGACATGACTCGCATGTCGAGCTCAAGCCAAAGCACCGATCAGATTTCCAGCCTGCGCATCTCCGCCCAATCCTCGCTGCGCTCCCAGATCGCGTTGAAGGATTCCTGAAGCTGCGCTGCCCGTCCGGGTTGGTAACTGCTGCCTTCGCCTTCAAACCGGCTGGCCAGCGGGCGCTCGAACCAAGCCGCATGATCGTTGACCAGATAACTGCCTGCGTAGCGGCGATCGATGTCTTCTGTCGGCGTTCGAAAGGCAAAAACGCTGCTCAGTCGCTGGCCCAGGGCAATCAGGCGGTGGGTTTCTGCACGAGCGCGCTCCGACTCCAGAACGAGGATGCGAATACGAACATGCGGCCCAGCAACGGCAACTTGTTTGATGGCTTCGAGAACATCGCCGTGATCGAGCAGATCCGGGTCGAGATCCCGACTGAAGATGTCGACTTCGCGGCGTGCCGTCGCGAGGACGGCAAGGATGGCTGCGCGCGCACTCTCGCGATCCGAGCTCTCCAACAGGTTTGCATCGTTCGTCGCCAGCAGCGATCGGGTCGGTCTTTCAGGCGCATCGATAGTGATGCGCATATGCCGATGCATGATGCCGCATTCATCGAATTCCTCTCCGAAGGCCAAGAAGCCGGCGCGCTCGTAAAAGGCGATTGCATGGGTCTGGGCGTGGATTTCGATTTGCTTGAAATGTCGCGCACGCGCCTGCTCCAGCAGCACCCGCAAGAGAGCCTCGCCAACACCACGACCGCGCCAGTCGAGCAACACGGCCATGCGACCAATCTTGCCGTTCGGCGTCAAGCGGCCCGTGCCGATCGGTCGACCCTCAGGATCGCGTGCAATGACGTGTTGCGACTCGGCATCAAGCTCGTCCCACTCCTCGTCTTCGGGAACGTTCTGTTCGATGACGAAGACTTCCGAGCGAATCGCGCGGAGCTCTGCCATGTCGTCGGACCAGGTTGCCGGTTCAACGTTGAAATCGGTGTTTATCATGAGCGCCTCCTGCTGCGATTGAGAGCAAGGTGTCCCGCGTTGACCAAACGGTGCAACACATCACCGGAGCGTGCATCGAGGTCGGTTATTTCGCTGCTGATCATGGTGTCGCGACAGCAAAGCCTTGTCGCCAGTTTACGTGAGCAATGGAAAACTTCGCCGGCAACGAAAAGATTGGCGCCGCGCGACGCGCGGGTCCAGGCGAAGCGTGACCATGGATTGAATTGCAGGCCCGCGCCGCCGTCAATTCGACGCTGGAAATCTTCTCGATCAATGGGCTTTGCGCGAGGAACGGCTTCATGGGCGGCGCGATAGCGGGTGATGAAAGAGCCGAACCAGCAACCAAGCAATGAGGGGTCAACCGACAACGAATCCTTAAGCGCTGATCCGATCTTTTCCAGCGCCTTTCCATCAATTTCCCCTGCCAGCTTTGCAGGCGCAATTCGCGCATCCGAATAGCGCAATTCGTCGCCCATTCTCTCTGCAAGAAAACCCGAAAAATCGGCAACCATCTCGGCAATAGCTGGCGCGCGCATGCCGATCGAGAATGTCAGGCACTCGCCAACGGCTACGCCGTGGTGGGCAATGCCAGGCGGCAAATAAAGCATGTCACCGGGTTCCAGCATCCATTCGTGCGTCGGCTCGAAATCGCGCAAGAGCTTGAGTTCGGTATCCTCGCGATGGGCCTTCGGCGCCTCTGTATCGGTGCTGATTTGCCAGCGTCGTCGACCCTGACCCTGGAGCAGGAAAACATCGTAATGATCAACATGCGCGCCGACTGACCCACCATCCTCGGCATAGCTGACCATGACGTCATCAACGCGCCAGCTTGGCAAAAAACCAAAAGGTTTCAGCAGGGCGGCAACATCGACATCCCATTTGTCGACATCCTGGACGAGCAGCGTCCAGTGCGAGCTCGGCAGTTCGGCGAAATCGGTTTCAAGGAACGGACCATTGCGCACGGTCCAATGGTCCTGCGCGGCATCATGCGTTATGAGGCGCGCGAGAACGTGATCCTCGCAGCTGAGACCTCCGAGGTCGTCGGCGCTCAAGGGAGTTGAGAAATTTGCGAAGGCGCCACGAATCAGCAAAGGTTTCCGTTGCCAGAAATCGCCAAGAAATTCAGCGGCACTGATGCCGAGAAAGTGTTTGTCGGTGGCCTTAATCTCAATCACCGGCGGAGTCTCTTTTTTCCTTGGCGAGGCGGGCATCGAGGTACTTCTCAGCACTTGTGGCATAGCGCTTACACGCGTCGACATCGACGAGAGCCTCGGTCGCGCCTGGGCCGAGACGTGCAAACAGATCGCTTGCCTTAGGATGCGGCGTCATCAGGATATCGCAGGGCAGCTCCGCGATCACTTTGAACGCTTTGCGAAACCCTGCGACCACCCCGGGATGGGCAGCGTCATCGCTGAATCGATAATCGTCGGCGGAAACAGCAGTGAGACTATCGGCATAGACCATGTTGAGGCAGTCGCCCGATTCACAGGATTTCCAGGACCAGCTGGTCGAGCCTGCGGTGTGTCCGGGCGTCGCATGGGCCATCAGCGTGAGTTCGCCCAACGAGACCGTTTCGCCATCGGTGATGCGCTGGGTCTTTTGAATCGGCGGGAACGCATGGAGGATGCCGAACTGCGGATCACTCGCATCATTCGCGCCGCGTTCCAGGGTGGTTGCCGCTGGCTCCCGCGCTATCACTTTCGCGCCGGAATCCTTCTGTAACTGAGCGATGCCACCGGCATGATCGAGGTGCTCATGCGAACTGAGAATGTACTTGACGTCCTCAAGCTGGAAGCCGAGTGCGCGGATATTCGCCTCGATTGAAGGTGCGGCTTCTTTGGTGGCGCCGTCCAGCAGGATATGACCCTGCGGCGACGTGACCAGAATCGCACTGATCGCGCAGGTGCCGACATACCAGGTGTTGGCGAAGATATGCGCAGGTCGAGCTGGATCGCTCCAGCCGGCGTTATCGGGACATGCAGGAGCTGTCGCTGCTGAAGCGTGCTCGACCGGGAGGGCGATTGCGCAAAGAATGCCGAGTAGGGCGATCAGTCGACTCATCGAAGGATTCCTGAATATGTTCATCGTCAGCGTCTCGTTGACCCCTTATCCCAAGGTCGAAGACTATTTAAAGATCTTGCAACTTTCGATATACAACACTTGGCCCCTTGGCTTCACGACCCAGTATCGAACTCGGTAACTCGCCTGGCGAGGAATATCTGATGCGAGGCTCAAGCGCTGAAACTTCAATCGCATGAATGATTTCACTGAATCGAAACGCCGCGCTCCAAGCATCACCCGCGGGCGCGACCTCCAGCGATCATCCCTCAAACGCTTCGCGCGAGGTGCTCGGCAAGACCGGTGTAACTCGCCGGAGTCATTTCCAGCAGACGTCGTTTGTCGGCTTCCGGCAAATCGATCGTTTCGATAAAAACGCGCATTGATTCGCGGGTAATACCTTGGCCGCGGGTGAGTGCCTTGAGTTGCTCGTAAGGATTGGGCAGACCGTGGCGACGCATGACCGTTTGCACGGCTTCAGCAAGCACCTCCCAACTGGCAGCCAGATCAGCATCGATTCGATGGGCGTCGATCTGAAGCTTGGCCACGCCTTTGGCTAGCGAATCGAGCGCGATCTGTGTATGGCCGAAGGCGGTACCGAGCGCGCGCAAAACGGTGGAATCGGTAAGGTCTCGTTGCCAGCGACTGATCGGAAGTTTGGCACTGAAATACTCGAACAAGGCGTTGGCGATACCGAAATTGCCTTCGGCATTCTCGAAATCGATCGGGTTGACCTTGTGCGGCATGGTCGATGATCCAACTTCGCCGGCTTTCAAGGTCTGGCGAAAGTAGCCGAGCGAGATATAGCCCCAGACGTCGCGTGCGAAATCGATCAGGATGGTGTTGCTGCGCCGGATTGCATCACCGATCTCAGCGATGCAGTCATGCGGCTCGATCTGCGTCGTATAGGCATTGAACGTGAGGCCGAGACTCTCGACGAACCTTTGTGCGAATGCTGGCCAATCGACTTCCGGATAGGCGACAACATGCGCATTGTAATTGCCGACGGCACCATTGATCTTGCCGAGCAATTGAACGTTTGCGATCTGCGTAAGTTGGCGATCGAGTCGTGCCACGACGTTGGCGATTTCCTTGCCCAGTGTCGTCGGCGAGGCGGTCTGGCCGTGCGTCCGCGAGAGCATCGGTTGTTCAGCATAGGCTTTGGCCATGCTCCGAAGTCGACTACTCAATTGATCGAGCGTCGGCAACAAGACCTTGTCTCGGGCATCGCGCAGCATCAATGAATAGGCGAGGTTGTTGATATCTTCCGAGGTGCAGGCGAAATGCACGAACTCCTTTGCCGCAGCCAGTTCAGGTGATGCGCTGATGCGTTCCTTGATGAAGTATTCGACCGCTTTGACGTCGTGATTGGTCTCCGCCTCGATGGCCTTGATGCGTTCGCCATCGGCGACGTTGAAGGCATCGGCGATGGCCATCAATGCGGTACGCGCAGAGGCCGGGAACGGTGCAACTTCGATGATGCCCGGCTCGTCCGACAAGGCAATCAGCCAGTGAATCTCGACAAGGACGCGTCGTTGCATCAAGCCTAATTCGCTGAATATCGGCCGCAGGGCTTCGACCTTGGCGGCGTAGCGGCCGTCCAACGGGGAGACTGCAAGCAAGGGGTGGCTCATGATGATTTTTGTCCAGCAGAATCTAAAGGTTGATCAGGTTTGACGGTAATCGCCTGTGCCTTGGCGCCCTGCATGGTTCGTACGGTCAGAGTGAAGCCATCAAAGGCCAGCGACTCGCCTTCCGCAGGCAGGCGCTCGAGACGATGCACGATCAGGCCACCCACCGAATTTACTTCGTCGGGCGAGTCGATATCCATATCAAGCAGGCGTTCGAGTCGGTAGATCGGCATGCTGCCTGGAATCGTCATTGAACCGTCGGCGCCGCGCAGTGGCGTGTCGGCACCGGGGCTGCGATGTTCGTCTTCGATATCGCCGACGATAATTTGCATGACATCGAACAGCGTGAAGAAGCCGACCACACGACCGCCTTCTTCGGTGACCAACGCGAACTGGGTACGACCGGTCCGAAAGCGCTTCAGCATTTCCAGAATCGGCGTATCCAGCGGAACAATGATGGCGGGGCGGAGCAGGGCGGCGATGTCCTCGATCATTTCTTTGTCGGCAATCGCCAGCAGCAGATCCTTGACATGCAAGATGCCGCGCACGGTTTCCGATTCCTCATCAAACCAGGGATAGCGGCTGAACTGGGATTCGCGGATTTCCGCCAGCACTTCCTGCTGACTCTGACCATCGTGCAAGGCGCCCAATTGGTCGCGTGTACGCAGCAAATCGCCGGCGACCAGTTCAGGAAGATCGAGCGCATGGCTCATCATAGTGAACGCTTCGCTGGAATCGCGGACAGCGCGATTGGCGTGCAGGATCAGTCTGAGTTCTTCGCGGGAGTAGTGATGTTCATGGCTGTTGGTTTCATCGAGTCCGAATACCCGCAACATGAAATTGGCGCTTCCGTTGAGCACCCAGATGGCTGGGTACATCGCCCAGTAAAAGACATACAGCGGTGTCGCCGTCCACACCGACATGCGCTCGGGTCGGCGGATGGCCAGCGTCTTCGGTGCAAGCTCGCCCAGCACGATATGCAGGAACGAAATAATCGTGAAAGCGAGAATGAATGAGATGACATGTACGGTTTCGGCTTCCAGGCCGAATCGCGCAAAGACCGGGCCGAGCAAACTGACGAATGCAGGCTCACCAATCCAGCCGAGCCCAAGGGACGCCAATGTGATGCCGAGCTGACAGGCAGAAAGGTAGGCGTCCAGACGCTCGTGAACGCCGAGCAGGATGCGGCCACGCCAACCAATGCGTTCAGCCAGTCCAACCGCCTGGGTATGGCGCAGTTTGACCAGTGAGAATTCGGCGGCGACGAAGAATCCGTTCAGAATGACCAGAAAAAACGCGGCGAGGATGTAGGAAACGTTGGCGAGCATTGCCCGTGGAGGCGGCTAGGGGTGGGCGGAAGTCTAGCATTCGTCGGCTCGTCGATGAACGATTCGTTGAATCCGCGATGGGCGAATGAGTGGTGGCGATCAATGCGGATCGTCAGAACTCGGACAGTGCGCACTCCTCGCGAAGTCTTGTTTGCGACAACGACGGCGATCCTTCGTGTTCCTTTCGCCAAATCCCTGACGAGTGATATCCCTTCCACCCAGCTCAGCGATCCAGGATCGTATGCCTACTCCCCATTCGCTAGTCCCCGCTATAATCGCCTACCTCACACTTCGTACTTCCCCAGGATCCAGCAATGAGCGACTTCCGCATCGAACGCGACAGCATGGGTGAACTTCAGGTTCCGGCTGATGCCTTGTATGGCGCACAAACTCAGCGTGCCGTGCAGAATTTTCCGATTTCCGGGCTGACCATGCCGCGCGAGTTCATCCGTGCGCTGGGGTTGATCAAGTCGGCTGCCGCGCAAGCGAATGCCGATCTTGGGCACTTGAAGAAGACCAAGGCCAAGGCGATCCGCCGGGCTGCGGAGCGCGTGGCCAAGGGCGAGTTCGATGCGCATTTTCCGATCGATGTGTTTCAGACCGGCTCGGGAACGTCGTCCAACATGAATGCCAACGAGGTCATCGCCCATGTTGCCGCAGCGGCGGGGACCAAGGTGCATCCGAATGATGATGTCAACAACGGACAGTCCTCGAACGATGTGGTGCCGACGGCGATCCAGTTGAGTGCGGCATTGACTGTCAGTGAGCAGCTGCTGCCGGCGTTGAGCCATTTGAAGGGAACCCTCGACAAGCGCGCGAAGGAGTTGAAGAAGGTCGCCAAAACCGGGCGCACCCATTTGATGGATGCCATGCCGGTTACCTTCGGTCAGGAACTCGGTTGCTGGTCTGCACAAATCGGCTCGAATATCGCGCGTCTCAATGATGCGCAAAAGCGTGTGTGCAAACTTCCGCAGGGCGGAACGGCCGTGGGTACTGGCATCAATGCCGATCCACAACTCGGTGCCGCCATCTGTGCGGAGTTGAGTCGCATGACCGGCGTGGGTTTCGAGTCGGCGAGCAATCTGTTTGAGGGGATCAGTACGCAGGACGCCGCAGTCGAACTGTCCGGTCAGTTGAAGACGCTCGCTGTCGGTCTGATGAAAATAGCCAATGATTTGCGCTGGATGAATTCGGGGCCGCTGGCAGGTATCGGCGAAATCGAGCTGCCGGCGCTGCAGCCTGGATCATCGATCATGCCGGGCAAGGTCAATCCGGTGATTCCCGAAGCACTGGCGATGGTCTGCGCGCAGGTCATCGGCAACGATATGACGATCACCATCGCCGGCCAAAGCGGCAACTTCCAGCTCAATGTGATGCTGCCCGTTGTGGCCTTGAATCTTCTGCAGTCGATCGAGATTCTCGCCAACGCCTCGCGCGCGCTGGCGGACAAGGCGATCGCAGGATTCAAGGTGCGCGAGGAGAATATTCGCGAGGCGCTGGATCGCAATCCGATCCTCGTCACCGCGCTCAACTCGGTGATCGGCTACGACGTCGGCGCGGCGACCGCCAAGCAGGCTTACAAGGAAGGTCGACCGATTATTGATGTCGCCTTGGAGACAACCCAACTCAGCCGCAAGGAGTTGAGCCGCTTGCTCGATCCGATGGCCTTGACCAAGGGCGGTATTCAGGACGCCTGAACGATTCGTTGGTCGGTTCCGGGCGGCCGACACGCGCGGCCCAGGCTGAAATTTTGTCAACGATGGCACGCTTTGTGTATGTGGCCATCTTGAATGTGGCGTCTGGCACATGCGTCTCAGGGCGTTAACGGCCAGATTGGCGGAATTGCTTCGTCGGCAGCATGAAGACTGCATAGGGCAGAGGCAATTACCTACGTGTTTCGAGTGGCAAGCGGATGGGATGATTTCCATCGGGCGTGCTGCGTCGACTGGCGAGTGCAGCGCGATTGAAGGCTGCCTTTCAGGTCGATTTTAGAGTTTCAGGAATTGGAGTGATCAGATGAAAAAGAATTTTCTCCTGCTGATGGCAATGGTTGCCACAAGTGCGATGGCACAGCAGAACATTGATATCAACGCAGAGCAGTTCAAGAGCGGTGCCGCGAATGCGGAACTGACCGCGCTGGGCCGTCAGGCAGCCGATTCGGGCAAGCGCCTGGTGGTGACTGCCCCGCAGCATTGGCACGCACAAATTGCTGCTCGCATTCGTGCAGGCGGCAACGCGGATGTCGTGCTCAAGGATGGTTTCTACGAAACCTTGCTGGTTCGCGTCGAGGACAAGGCGCCAGAGCCCGCCAAACCAGAACCGAAACCTGCTCCCGTCGCCGCTGCTCCAAAGCCGGAACCCGCGCCCGTTGCGGCGCGGCCGGAGCCGCCCAAACTTGCGCTACCACCGCCCGCGCCGCCTCAGCCCATCGTGGAAACACCACCACCTGCGCCTGAGCCGGTGATCGAAAAACCTGCCCCCGCACCCGTTGCCGAACCAATGGTCGCCGACGCTCCGATGGAAACCGAAGCGCCGTCAGCGCCGGCGACCGTCGATCCGAAAGCACCGATCATGCTCGAAGCGAATGAGCCCGGTGATACTGATCCGGTGCGCGCGGCCATGGAAAAGCGTTACAACGAAGGCAAGCGCATCGTCGAGCGTATCGAGCCATCCAAGCTCGAGCGTGGCGATGTTCTCTACACCGGCAAGGACGTCGCGGTTGTTGTTCGTCGCGATCGCAGTCGCATCGTGCGCTTGTGGCTGGTCGGCGCGGTCAACTTGAATCAGATCGGTCTTGGTGTCGATGGTGTCAACAAGTACAAGGTATTGAACAGCTCCATCAACTAACCGTCGATGGTTGCAGCGGTGATGGCGCGGGAAAGCCTCATCACCTGATGATGGTTTCAAACAAACAAAAGGCCCGACATTGTCAGCAATGTCGGGCCTTTTTCGGTTTCGGAAACGGGTTCGGTCAGGTTGATGTTTCGATTCGAGTGCGACGCAACCAGATCTCCGCGGCGATGAGACCGATACCGATCACTGCAC
>JBBSVJ010000121.1:0-10342 GCA_038233665.1 Lysobacterales bacterium | reverse complement strand
GTAAAGCGTGCTGCCGCACGCATCGGTCCTACCGTGTGCGAAGAGGACGGGCCAATACCAATCTTGAAAAGGTCGAAGACGCTGACAGCCATGGGCGCAACCGGGTGTGGATATCGGAATCGGCATTCTACGCTGGATGTCTCCGACTGCCCTCATGCGCTCTTGAGTGCGGTGCTATCAGCGCCGCGATTCAGCCCGGCTATACTTCCGGTTCGTTGTCGGTAGACAGCCTCAATCCAGAAAACAGGAACGACACAATGTTTGAAAAATTCTCCCACAGCTGGTCGTTGATCAAGTCGAGTGCATCGGTGCTGCGGTCCGACAAAGAGCTGCTGGTGTTTCCGTTGCTTTCAGCAATCAGTTGCATCCTGGTCGCTGCGACTTTTTTTGTACCTGCGCTCTTTGCCGGGCTGTTCAGCGGACTGGATCGTGAGCACATGAATCCGCTGTTTTACGTCTTCTTGTTTGTGTTTTACGTGGTCCAGTATTTTGTCATCATCTTTTTCAACTCGGCCCTTATCGGGTCGGCAATGATTCGCCTCAATGGAGGTGATCCAACGGTTGCCGATGGCTTCCGTATCGCCATGTCCAAATTGCCTGCGATCCTCGGTTATGCGGTGATTGCCGCCACCGTCGGAGTGATCCTGCGCGCGGTACAGGAGCGTGCGGGATTTATTGGCCGCTTGGTCGTGGGCATGATCGGTGTTGCTTGGACGGTCGCCTCGTTCCTCGTCGTGCCGGTCTTGGTCAGCCAGGACATCGGCCCGAT
This sequence comes from Lysobacterales bacterium, assembly GCA_038233665.1. Lineage (GTDB taxonomy): Bacteria > Pseudomonadota > Gammaproteobacteria > Xanthomonadales > Rhodanobacteraceae > Dokdonella. The sequence continues at coordinate 9,573 of JBBSVJ010000121.1, read as the reverse complement.
TGATGCGGTCAAGCGGAGCGCCGAACTGCTCAAGAAGACCTGGGGCCAGAACCTCATCGGTACTGGTGGCATTGGTCTGGTGTTTGGTCTGGCCATCGTCGGACTCGTCGTTGTTGGCGCCGGATTGATCACCCTGGCAGTGTCAAGCGGCATTCTGGCGGTCACGATCACCGCGATCGTTGCAGTCGTCGTCGCCTTGCTGCTGCTGATCCTGATCCAGGCAGCGCTGCAGGGCGTTTATGCTGCGGCCTTGTATCGATACGCCACTCAAGGTGACGCCGGCACAGGTTTCGACCAGGCTCTGGTGGCCGATGCGTTCAAGGTCAAAGTCTGATCGACCATCACCTGGCGCCGCGGCCAGCGGTGCCAGGTGATTTCCCTTATTTGCGAGACGAAGAAGCGTAACGAGCAAAAAAGAAACGCTTGGTAACGCCTTGCAGAGCGAGTGAACTCTGTCACATCTGCGTCAAGGGCTTGATGGAGCTCAGTGAGAATCTGATCTTCATCAATGATCATTGTGATCAAAAACCGAAACGCCGGTCGGAGTCCGAACGGCTGAGAGAACTCAAACCATCATCAGATGGCCAACGATCGTCCACCATCGACGCGGATCACCTGTCCAGTCACAAACTTCGCATCGCGCAACAACCACAGCACGGCATCGGCGACGTCCTCTGGCGCACCAGCGCGCTTGAGCGGGGTGCGTGCGATGATCTCGTCCTTGTTGGAATACGATTTGCCGGATTCCGGCCACATCACGGCACCGGGAGCGACGCCATTCACGCGCACCTCGGGGCCAAGCTCGTGAGCGAGTGCCCGGGTCATTGCGACTTGCGCAGCCTTGGCCATGCAGTAGATTGAATAGCCGGGCAATGGACGTTCTGCGTAGATGTCGAGCAGGTTGACCACCGCACCGGCGCGATCGCGCAGATGGCAAGCTGCCGCCTGTGTGAGGAAAAACGGCGCACGTGCGTTCGAGGCGAACAATTCATCCCATTGCCTCGGGCTCGCCTCTCCAAGCGGTGTCGGAAAAAATGCCGAAGCGTTGTTGACCAGGCCGTCGAGTCGTCCAAAGCGCGCAATCGACTGATTGACCAGATCGGACAAGCTATCAATATCAGCCAGTTCGGCTTGCAAGGGGAGCGTGCTCGATGTTCGATGCTGTTCGAGTTCATCGATCAGGGCATCGAGTTCGGCGCGGGAATTGCGGCAGTGCAGAGCGAGATCGTAGCCTGCCGCGTGCAGGCGGCGCGCGATCGTCGCACCGACGCGCCGCGCCGCGCCAGTAATCAGCACGACGGGTCGAGTATTCGGTAAATCCGTCATTGGTGTTCTCGGGTGACCTCGGTATCCTGCCCAGAGTGCCGCAAGATGACGCAACGAACCAGTGAAGCTCTCCCTGCCGACGCCGAGTGACGACGAGCTCGTCCATTCCGCACAACTCGTGGAATTGATCCGAGCCGAAATCAGGGCGCAGGGACCCATGCCTTTTTCGCGCTTCATGGAACGGTGCCTGTACGCGCCGGGACTCGGCTACTACAGCGCGGGACGGACCAAATTCGGTGCTGCCGGTGATTTCGTGACCGCGCCCGAACTCGGGCCGCTGTTTGCTCAATGCATTGCCGATTCTTTGATGCCCTGCTTGGCCGAACTGGGTGAGCAGGCCGACTTCTGCGAACTTGGCGGCGGCAGTGGCGCCTTTGCAGAAGTCGCCATGCTTGCCTTCGCCGAAGCGGGCGTTCTGCCGCGGCGCTATCGCATCCTTGAGCCCAGCGCGGATCTGCGCGAACGTCAGCGCGAGCGTTTGCACAACGCGTTGGGTGCCGAGCTGTTTGCGCGAGTCGAGTGGCTGGATCAGCCGCCTGAGGAAAACTGGCATGGCGTGTTGTTTGCCAATGAAGTGATCGATGCCTTGCCGACCACGCGTTTCACGATTTGCGATGGCGAGGTTTTCGAGGAGCACGTCGAGATCGACGACTCTGGGGGTTTCGCACGTAGCGATCGTCCCGCTGATTCGCTTGTAGCGGGCGCAGTAAGGCATGTCGAACGCGATCTCGGCGTTGTTTTCGAGAATGGTTATCGATCGGAAATTCTTGCCCAGTTGCCCTACTGGATGCAGGCCGTGCTCGGCAGCCTTCAAGCGGGTGTAGTGATGTTTGTCGACTACGGTTATCCGCGCGCGGAGTTTTATCGCGCCGAGCGCAATGACGGTACGTTGATCTGTCACTACCGCCATCGCGCGCACGCTGAGGCGTTGATATTGCCGGGATTGCAAGACATCACGGCTTTCGTCGATTTCACTGCGGTGGCCGAAGCGGGTCATCACGCGGGTTTTTCGGTCGCCGGCTACGTGCCGCAGGCCCAACTCTTGATTGCGTCCGGTTTGGAACGCCGGTTCGAGCAGGCACGTGCGGATGCCAATGAGGTGACCACCTACGAACTCGCCCAACAGATCAAGCGATTAACCTTGCCGGGCGAAATGGGCGAAAAATTTCAGGCAATAATTTTTGCGAAAGAGGTCTCTTCAGCAGCGCTGCCCGCCGAACTCGCGACTATCAGTCAGCTGCGCAGGCTGTAGCTGACGCCGATCATTCCTCAGGAGCCGGAACGCTTGTCAAACTCCTTGTCGAGCCAATCTTTCAGCATGCGCGTTTCAAACCGATAAGCATCGCTGTGATTGCGTGAGCCACGATCCAGAAAGGCGACATCGCGCAGCTTGCGTTCTCCACTGTCGATAACCGTGCCATCTGCCGCTGTCAGCTTGAAGCTCAAGCTGATTTCCGGCGGATAAATCGATTTGACGATACGCACCTCAGCAGCGGAACCGCCGCGCCAAGGCTCGATACGACCGGCGAGTTTGACGTCGGTAATGGTCACTTCAAGATGCTGGCCTGGCTGCAGAAGCTTGTCGCCATATTTGACCAGGTTCTTCTGGAACTCCGTGAGCCAGACCTCGGGTTTGGGCTGGCGAAACTGCAGTCCGTACTGAAGCTCGGTGAATCTGGCAGGGTCAGTCCAGCTCACATTGACCTGTTCGCTGTTGTAATCCTTCTTGTCGATATCTCTCGCGGTAGCCGAAATCGACAGGCCACTCAGTAGAATTCCGATCAGGAATCCACCGAGCAAACGCTGAGTGGAAAAGAGTTTAAGCATTTCGTTCTCCGATCACCGGCGCGAATCAATCGCGCCCTACAGTCTGACAGACGATCCGCAGCGAGTTTTGGTTGCAAGGTCGCGGTCCAGATTGGCAGTCCATTCATCCTGATGCTTACTTGCTCGCGAGTTGGGCGAATGCATCGCGGGTCAGGTTCTCCGGCCCTGCCGCGGTACACAACACGTCATCCTCAATGCGAATGCCGCCATAGTGACGGAATGCGTCAATGCGATCCCAGTCGAGATCCTTGCCCAATGGCTTGTCCTTTACGGTCGCCAACAACATGTCGATGAAATAGAGCCCTGGCTCGATGGTGACGACAGCGTTGACATCAATTTTCCGGGTCATGCGCAGAAAGGGGTGGCCTGGTGGGCGCTCGATCAAGCGACCGCGATCGTCCGCGGCAAAGCCGGCCACATCATGCACCTGCAGGCCGATTGGGTGGCCGAGACCGTGTGGGAAAAACACGGCGGAAATCCCCGATTCGACGGCACTTTCGGCACTCATGCGGATGAAACCGAAATCCTTGAGAACGCCCGCGAGTTGATAGTGTGCATCGATATGCAGGTCGGCGTAGTCTTTTTCGGCGACGACTTGGGCGCACAATCGCTTCTGCACCTCATCGACGGCATGGATCATCGACTGGAACTCCGAATCGGTATCCGCCGCATAGGTGCGCGTGATGTCGCTCGCATAGCCGTGGAAGCTCGCCCCGGCGTCAATCAGAAAAGAGTCGGAGCGCGCTGGCGGGGCGTGCTGCAGCTGCATGTAGTGAAGCACCGCGCAGTGCTCGTTGAGCGCAATGATGTTGTTGTAGGGGAGGTCGTTGTCACCTTGCCGCGCGGCTGAAAGATAGGCCATGTGGATATCGAACTCAGACGCACCGGTGCGGAACGCGCGCTCAGCAGCAAGGTGTGCGCGAGTACCGATCTTGTTGGCCACGCGCATCATGGCGAGTTCGTAGTCGGTCTTGATGACGCGGTGATAGTGCAAATAGTCGAGAACGCCTTGCGGATTGTTCGGTACAAAATCCTTGAGTGCCGAGTTGTCCTCACCAAGAATCGCGCAGCGTGAAACATCCGTCGGCAGTTCGGCGAAGGCTTCGTCCTCTTCGCGTATCACGACAATATCGAAATGCTCGACCCAGTAACCCGCCGGCGCATCGGGCACCACGTGCCAATAGTCGGCCGGTTGCAGATAGATCAGCTTCGGGCGGCGTCCAGGTGTGTAGACAATCCACGATCCGGGCGCGCGCGTCACCGGTAGCCAGTGCTTGAACTGCGGGTTCACATGAAACGGATAGTGGCAGTCATCCAGAAACTGCGTTCGCGCTATACCTGCCGGAATCACCAGGTGATCAAATCCCCCACGTTTGAGTGCAGCGTCGCTGCGCGTCTTGAGCACGTCGATATGAGTGGCAAACAACGGGTGCAGATCGGGATGCTGAATATCCATGGTGACTCCTTGAGACAAGCCCCATTGTGCCGCGTTGCGCGTGAAGACGCGATTCTCGACTGTTCGCTCAGACGATTTGACTGGCCTCGATGCGGCTTCGCGAACGGGGGCAGGCACTCGCATGAATAGGCTACGTTGAGGCGTTTTTTTGGCTGTGCTTGACCGAAATGCGATAATGCCGAGATGAAACTTCAAGTCCCGTTCGTCCAATTGCCCTTGAGCTTTGATGCGCCTCGATTGCTAGCTGAAATCGAGCAACTCGGTGAAAGTGTCTGGCGGCCGCATCCGCAGGGCTACGCTGGCAATTCGGCGATGCCTTTGATCTCGGAGAATGGCGATCCGTCCAGCGATTCGGTCACCGGCAAGATGCGGCCGACGCCTTATCTGGATGCGTGTCCTTATCTGCGTCAGGTGCTCGCCAGTCTGGGTGCGGTGTGGGGGCGCAGTCGTCTGATGCGTTTGTCTGGCCATGCCGAAGTACCTCGACACGCAGACGTTGCCTATTACTGGCGTGATCGTGTGCGTGTGCATGTTCCGATCAAGACCCAGCCGAGCGTGCGCTTTCAGTGCGGCAACGCCGAGGTCAACATGGCCGAGGGTGAGTGCTGGATTTTCGATACCTGGAGCCCGCACCGAGTCATCAACGCGAACCCAGCCGAGCGCATCCATCTTGTCGCAGACACGGTAGGCAGCGAACAATTCTGGGAGCTGATCAGCAACGGTCGCGTGCCTGGACACCCTGCGAAAGGATGGGCTCCGCGAATGTTCGAGTCCGATCCGGAAAGCGGCTCCGAGTTGATCTTCGAGTCGGAGAATTTAGGCAATGTCATGACGCCGTGGGAGCTACGCGAGCATGTGAATTTTTTGCTCGACGAAGCAACGCAGACGCCCAACATGCCGGCGATGCGAGCACTTTGTGCCCAGTTCAATTCAACCTGGCTTGGTCTTTGGGCGCGATACGGGATGAGCGAAGCCGGCTGGCCTGCCTATCAAACGGCACTCAAATCGGTTGCCCTTGGAATGTATGAGTTGGCAGAGACGTTGCAACTCAAGAATGGCATGGGCTTCTTTGACGCTTTCCGCGCGATGATCATCCAGGCAGCCTTGACCGGCGTTCGCGCGGGTGTTCTGGAGGTCAAGGGTGACTACGGTCCCAATGCGTTTGTAACTGCTCCGGATCAGCCCGCCTCGTTGCCCGCATCGACTGTCGTCGACAACGAGTCGTCCGGTTCTGCCGCTGATTCGGATCCGCGTTTCAAACGACCAGTCTTCATTCTCTCAACGCCTCGTTCCGGGTCGACTCTGCTTTTCGAAACCCTTTCGCGCGCGCCAGATTTGTACACCGTGGGTGGTGAAAGCCACATCCAGATCGAGGGTATCAATGACCTTCATCCGGCTGCCCGCAACTTCGAATCAAATGCGCTTCGCGACGATGCCGCAAGCCCTGCAGTGATTGCGCTGTTGCGCGAGCGCTTCGATGCAAGTTTGCGAGATCGAGATGGAAGCGCTCCGGCAGCAGGCCCTGTCCGCCTGCTGGAAAAAACCCCGAAGAACGCGTTGCGTGTCCCGTTTCTACGCAAGGTGTTTCCAGAAGCACATTTCGTTTATCTGTATCGTGATCCGCGTGAAGTTCTTTCGAGCATGATCGAGGCTTGGAATTCGGGAAACTATCGTACGTATCCAAGATTACCGGGCTGGACCGGTTTGCCATGGTCGTTGTTGCTGGTGCCAGGCTGGCAGCAGTTGATCGGTCGTCCACTGGCTGAAATTGTCGCTCGGCAATGGAAGACCACAACGCGAATACTGCTGGATGCGCTTGAGGAAGTGCCAGACGAACGGATTCACACGGTCCGCTACGACGTTTTTCTGGCCGATCCACAAGCCGAGTGCAGGCGGTTGTGCAATGAGTTGGGCATAGGCTGGGATGTCGTTCTCGACGCCAAGTTGCCGCACTCGCAGCACACGGTTTCGGCACCCGCAAGCGAGAAGTGGCGCCGTCACGAGCGTGAGATCGAGGAGGTCATGCCCTTGATCGAGCAGACACGAAATCGCGCTGAATCCTTCGTCCGTTCAGCTAAGGCTGCAGGTGGTTCCGCACAATAGCGCGTTGAAGTTTTGCTGAAACCACCGTCCCACTCATCGCTGACGGCGTGTCCATTGATACGTCACCGACAACTAAGGAGCTGATCCCATGGCCGCAGGTAAACCCTTCGTCTCCGATATCACGAACATCCGCAAGCGCGCCCGAGAGCATATTGAGCGTGGCGCAGTCACGGACGGCTACAAAGCGGATCGCGAAACCGTGATTCGCGTGCTCAACGAGGCGCTTGCGACGGAAATCGTTTGCGTGCTTCGTTATAAGTACCACTATTACATGGCATCCGGGATCAACGCGAAAAGCGTCGCCGCAGAGTTTCTTGAGCATGCCAACGAGGAGCAAAGCCACGCCGATCGAATCGCGGAACGCATCACCCAACTGGGCGGCGCACCGAATCTTTCCCCGGAAGGTTTGCTTACGCGCAGTCATTCCGATTACGTCGAAGGCGACGATCTGGTTGACATGATCAAGGAAAATCTAGTTGCCGAGCGCATTGCGATCGACAGCTACCGTGAGATTGTCGATTATCTTGGAAACGCTGATCCGACTACGCGCCGTCTCATGGAGGAAATCCTGGAGGTCGAAGAGGAACATGCGGAAGATATGAGTAGCCTGCTTGAGCAGCTTGGCCACAAGGGAGAACCGGCGAAAAACGCCAAGTAATCGACCTCGATGGCAACAGTCGAGCCCAACGGCTTTAAGCCCGGTCGTTGATATCAGGCCGTTTGCAGTCGCCAAGATGATCGGGCAAACGCTAGAAGACAGAAAGGTCGCGCTCCGCAACGAGCGTGGCCTTTTTTGTTGAGCTAGTTCTCGCAGGAGGCATGATTGGATGTTTCTCGTGGCGCGAATGGGTCGATAAAGTCGCCCAAACCAGACCTCGAAAGCGCAGCAAATCGAAGACTGGACTGAGCAGCCAGCTGCGCCTCGATTGCAAAGCAGCCAGCGTTTGTCTGAGTTCTCTCCTCGGCGATCGGTTGATCGCGAGACACCTGTTTATTGCTTGACATGGTTACGTTGACGACTGGAGTGATTCGAGTGGTTTCAATCGCGACATTCGGAAAACCTGCCGACTCCGCGCTGACATTTGAGCGACACGCGTTCGCCGACACGCTCCGAGAGGAGGCCTCTTTCTTGATGACTTCAGTGGCGACCTTGGGAAATCCACCGGCGAGCTGAAATCCGTGCTCAACGGACCGTTGCTTGGGGATGACCCACGAGTTCACGGCAACACGCTGAATGTGCTTTTCATCGCCGATCCACACCACGGAAATGACGTCACGGCCGAAGCTTCGGTCCAAGTCGACCCGCGAAATTTCCTCGCAGTCAGCTTTCGTGACGCTTGGCGACGGCGGATCGGGGGTCCCTTGGTGAGCCTTGAGGCGGCGAGCGGTGACTGAAGTCATTTTCGATCCGCCGCTTGACGCGCGCTTGCAGCCAGTTGCGCAATTCTGTGATCGAGCCCATGCGCTCAGCGCCAATTTCGGCGAGTACATCGGCGTACATGCCGGCGCCTGCACCGCCAACGATCAGCGCGGTTTGCTCAGGCAGGCTTGCGCGAATGTCGCGAAGATCAATTGAGACACGAATGTCATCGGTTGGATGCACGATTGACAACGCAACGGTGTCAGCCCTGGCCAACCGCGCCGCGCGAACCAGCTCCTGGGCCGGCAGGCTGGCACCGAGATAGGTGACTCGCCAGCCGCTTCCTGCGGCCGCCGTTGCGGCCAGCATCGCGCCGAGATCGTGCATCTGGAAGGCAGGCGTACCAATTACGATGACCGGAGCATCTGCGCCGACGGTCGGATAGTCGGTCATCCAGTTGAGGACGCGACGAATAATGGTGGTGGCCAAATGGCCATTGGCGGGTGGAAACCGCCCCTCATGCCAGCCGTTGCCGATGATCGTAAGTAGCGGTCCAACAATGCAGTCAAGCATCTGATCCGAGGGGAGGCGCAAGGCGGCGGTACGTAGCGTCGATTCCAGAGCGACCCCGTCGAAATGTTCGACTGCATCGACCGCGTTTGCCAGATACGCGTCCTCGGTTGATTGATCGATTGGCGGGCTTGAAACGGCTCGAAGCGCAAGCGCGTCAGCGTTGACCATCTCGCGCAAGGCTTCATTGGACATGCTGGCCACTTGGCCGATCTGACGCCCGGCTGCGGTTGCGCTGACCAGCAGGCGCAAGCGCTCGATGTCTGAATCCGAATAGTTGCGCTGGCCGCCGTCGGTACGTTGAGGCTCGACCGCACCGTAGCGTTTCTCCCATGCGCGCAGCAAATCGGGGGTGAGTCCGGTGCGTTTGGCAGCAACGCGTACGGAATGCAGGGGCAGGGCGGGCGGATCGATCATGAACACATGGTAGGAACTGTGATTCAGTTTGTCCAGATAAATAGGATATCTGTCCAACTAAAAGCCAGCTGTTGACATCAAATAGTTGGACATGTATGGTGTCGTCTCAATGATTGTCGCCAGATACTTGGACAAACGTTGGACGCCACAGGCACTCTCCCACACCACCCTTCTTAATACCTCAGGAATTTCCCATGAATTTTGCCACTCTCGTACTCTCAACCGCTGTCCTCGCTACTCCTCTCGCCGCGTCCGCCAGTGACATGGGCAAAGCTCCGCAGAAAGACATCGTTGATACCGCCGTCGCTGCAGGTAGTTTCAAGACGCTCGCCGCCGCACTCGACGCGGCCGGTCTGGTTGACACGTTGAAGGGACCCGGTCCGTTCACAGTATTTGCGCCGACCGACGCAGCATTCGCAAAGCTTCCCGCCGGAACCGTTGACGCCTTGCTCAAGGACAAGGCCAAGTTGACCGCGATCCTCACCTACCACGTCGTGGCAGGCAAGGTCGAAGC
>JBBSVJ010000120.1:0-10443 GCA_038233665.1 Lysobacterales bacterium | reverse complement strand
TTCGTTTGAGGTGTGCGCGTTGGATCAGCAGCCTCGAACAATCCCACTAGAAACTGGGTAACCTCCTGTGACACCAGAGCTTCGCGCGTTTTTTCGCGTGCTTGCCAAAGCGCCGCTGTCAAGGCCGCGACCAAGGCGATCACAGCGCATGTCGCCGCCGCCATACCGAGCCGATGGCGACCGACAAACTTGGCCGCGCGATACCCCATGTGCTCACGGCGCGCCTGGATCGGTTGACCCGTCACGCTGCGATGAACGTCGTCGGCTAATGCCTCAACCGTGGTGTAACGACATTGTGGATCGCGATGCAGCGCCTTGAGCACGATCGTGTCCAGATCGCCGCGCAAGCGTCGTCTCGGGACTGGCGCATTCTCGTTGGCCACCTGGCTTGGCGCCAGCAGCGGGGTCGACATCAACGCGGCAAGCGCGCTCTGCGGACTCGCCGTGTCAGCAAGCGCGCTCGCGCGTTTGCCAGAAAGCAACTCATACAGGAGTCCGCCCAGCGCATGAATGTCGGTCGCCGTGGTTACCGGATCACCGCGCAACTGTTCCGGCGCGGCATAGGCCGGCGTCAACGGTCGATGCTGGGCGTCAAGGGTTGGGCCGTCAGCGGAATCATCAAGCCAGCGGGCAATTCCGAAATCGAGCAGTTTCGTCACGCCCGCCGTCGTCACCAGCACATTCGACGGCTTGATGTCGCGATGCACGATGAGCTGGGCGTGGGCCATCTGCACGGCATTGCAGATTTCAAGAAACAGGCGAATTCGCTCATCAAGGTGGGCGTTGCGCTCTGTGCAATAGCGCAGCAGCGGCAAGCCATCGACGTATTCCATCGCAAAATAGGGGCGCTCGTCGGCCGCGATTCCGCCGTCGAGCAGATGGGCGATATTCGGATGGATCAGACGCGCAAGAATTTGCCGCTCGCGCAGGAAGCGTGCGAGAACCGAATCGCTGTCCATACCGCGTTTGATGACCTTGAGCGCGGCTTGTTGTTCGTATTGTCCGTCGGCGCGCTCAGCCAGCCAGACGATGCCCATGCCGCCACGACCCAGCTCGCGCACGACGCGCCACGGACCAATGCGCTCGCCAAAGAGGCGCGCATCGCCGCCGGTATCGACCCAGTCAACGGCCATCTGATTGCGTGCGTTGTCGGCATCGTTCTCAAATTTCTCACCCAGCGAATCTGCCGCGAGGAGGGCTTCGACCTCGCCGCGAATTGCACTATCGCCCGCGCACAGACGATCAAGCGTGCGCGTGCGAGTGGCGGATGGCGCATCCGCGACCTCATCGAAGATCGTGGCGATCCGCTCCCAACGGGCACGGTCCATGTTCACCTGCCGGGGTCTTCGAGCCCGAGTTGCTGAATGAGAAAAGCCCGTGCGCGGCGCCAATCGCGGAAAACTGTACGCTCGGTCAATTCCTGCATGCGAGCGATATCGGCGAATTCCATGCCGGCGAAAATACGCCATTCGACCAGCTGCGCCGCTCGCGGATCGAGCGTGCCGAGATGTTTCAGCGCTTCATCCAGTGCGACCAGATCGACTAGGTCGGTAGCCCCGCCGACGTCCTCGCGCAGGCCCGTGATGACGAAAGGTCCGCCGCGCTTGAGACGTGAGCGCGCGCGGGCGTGATCAACCAGAATCTGGCGCATTGCGCGCGCCGCAAGCGACAAAAAATGACCGTGATCCAGCGAAGACGAATCCGCGTGCAGCTTCAGATAGACCTCGTGCACCAGTGCGGTCGTGTCGAGCGTTGGCGGACTGCCGGCCACACGCCGTTGCTTGCGCGATCCGACGCAATTCCTCGTACACGCGGGCGAACCATTCATCCGGCGGCGGTACCGAGTGCGGCTGCCCAGCTGACTGCGTTGCGGAAATCTTCACATGCGATCCTGATCGCCGACTCGTGCTCACGCCAATGTGCAGCCAGTCGAACGCTGATCAATATAGAAGCCTGCGATTGCCGCCACAAGCCATTGCGACCTCGATCCTGTCAAGCGCGCTGCGGTCGCAATTGGAGCTGTCAGCCGCTTAGGTGCCAAGCTGGCTGAGTCTTTGCTATTCGCCCGGCAGGTCAAAACGCTTACTTTTGATCCTGATGATTAGGTCAACGTACCATGTCGGTCGATGATGAATTTCACAGCTCGGAAAGGTACCTGCAATGACGCGTGATTCACCTCTAGAGCCGCTGGATTCAGCCAGTTTCCGCAAGGTCATGGGTCGATTCCCTACCGGAGTCGCGGTGGTGACCTTCGTTCGCGAAAGTCAGCCTGCGGGTATCACCGTCAACTCGTTTTTGCCGGTATCGATGAATCCGCCGCTGGTGCTGGTATCGCTGCGTCGAGAATCGAGCGTGATCCAGCATCTTGGTGTTGGTGATTGCTACGGCGTCAACGTGCTATCCGAGGCGCAACAACATCTCGGCGCACATTTTGCTGGAAGTCCCGTTGCAAGCCTCAAGATTGAGTACGATCGTCAACACCAAGCGCCGCTGATTCCCGGCAGCCTTGCGCACATCATCGCGCGAGTTGTCGACGTGCATGAGGCAGGTGATCATTACCTTTACATCGCCCAAGTCGAACATCTTTGGCAGGGTGCCGAGGCGCAACCGTTGATCTTCTACAGCGGTCGCTACAAGCAGCTGCACGCGCACGAGCCTTCGGAGCATTTCGATGACGTTTTGGAAAGCTGGTAACGGCGATCTAATACAACGCGAGGGGCTGCCGACAGCTTGATTACGGTTGCGATTTGCGCGTTGGTAGTGCTCAGCTGTCGAGGAGTCGACATGAACTGACCGCGCTCAGACAACATGGAAAACCGGGCCACCTAATCCATGTTGATCACTCAGCATGCTGCGAATGAGCAGACCAAGACTTAGAGTCGGAGTTGTTCTGGCTGCCAGGAATATCGACGGGCTAAAACTGAGATTTTTCCCGACGTGCCCGGGCAACTTGTTGTTCGGCCCAGCGCTTCAGCACGCGGGCTCGCCGCGCACCGGATTTCGGATCACTGACCACGGTCTCGACATGGGCCAGCAGGGCATCGACGCTCATGTGTTCTCTCGATCGCGCGTCGCGCCCGGCCGACCACAGATCGATCCATTCCTCGCTTCGTTCGCCCAGGCGCAATACTGCGTAGAAATAGCGCGGGGGCTGGTATCCGGAGAGCAAAAAGTCGATCAATGCAGCAGCCAGCGAGAGCGGACTCAGGACCAGATCACGTAACGTATCGAGTACCAATTTGAACTGAAAGAAGGCCACATCTCGAATCAGCGAGCGGCGCACGGTCTGTGGTTGGGATTTCATGCGAGAAGCCTATGCGAGTTTCAACCATGTTGAAACCACTGCGTCCGCTTTTCTGCATAGATATTCTGATCTGTACAATGGCGGCTTTACGGCAATCGGGAAACACTATGCGAATCTGTGTCTATTGTGCCTCCAGCCAGGAGTGCGACCCGCACTATCACGCCGTAGCGTTCGATCTTGGCAAGCGCCTCGCCGAGGACGGATGCAGCGTGGTCTACGGCGGCGGTTCCGCGGGCTCGATGGGTGCGGTCGCCAATGGTGCCTTGTCAGCGGGCGGCGAAGTGATCGGTGTCTTGCCGAAATTCATGGCCGACCTCGAATGGGGGCATCCGGGTTTGACCCGGCTCGAACTGGTCGAAGACATGCGTGAACGCAAGCATCGGCTGCTGACCGGATCGGATGCGGTGATCGCGCTGCCCGGCGGATGCGGCACGCTTGAAGAGTTATTTGAGGCACTCACACTCAAACGGCTCGGCCTGTATTTCAATCCGATCATCTTGCTCAATACGCGCGGGTTCTACGCGCCCCTGCAAGGCTTCATGGAAAACGTGATCGAGCAACGCTTCATGAATACCGAACATCTCGCCATGTGGTCCTTGGTCGACGAGGCGGAGGATGTCTTGCCCATGATCAAGGCAACGCCGCGCTGGCGTGAGGATGCGCGGGAGATTGCGGTAGTGCGGCGAGGACCGGAGCCAACGTAGGAGACCCGCCAGGGGCGAGCCTTTCAATCTAACAACGGCCAGAGGCTCGCCCCTGGCGGGGCTCCTATCTGGGCCTAGTAATCTTGAACAGAGAGTCAGTCGAAATCGCTTGAGGTACCGGACAATTCGCGGACCTCAGCATCGCCGTCCGACTCATCTGACGAGGGATCGACGGTGCCATCAATTTCCGCGCTGCGGTCGGCCTGCTTCTCCCAACGGGTCTTGATCGGATTATCAGATTCGGCATCGGCCAGATCGCTGACCAGGCCTTCCTTGCGTTCTGCAGAAAGATCGGTCCAGTGACAATCGTCGATCGCACCAGCAAGCGAATAGAGCAGGTTCAAACTGGGACGAAAGCCGGCCCGCTTGACCTTGAGAAAAACGTCAACCGGTCCGATGCGAAACAAGTCTTCCGCGCTACGCACACCTACTTGACGCAGCCACGCGGCGGACTTCGGACCCACATTGCGGATTTTTTCTTCCTTGCCGCTCATGCTGCCTCCGAATTCGTCGTGCTGGCGAGCGCTGCCAGATACTCGGCGCAAATCAGTTCCATGCCGATCCGGTCCTGCTCATCGAAACGTCCCGGCTCGGGACTGTCGACATCCCAGACGCCGAGCAACTCGCCGTCGATGATCAGAGGCACAACGACTTCCGAGCGAGAAATGGCATCGCATGCGATGTGTCCGGCAAACGCGTTGACGTCTTCGACGACCTGGGTCTCGCGACTGCTGGCTGCGGTTCCGCAGACTCCCCGACCGAGCGCAATGCGAACGCAGGCGGGCTTGCCCTGAAACGGCCCGACGACGAGCTCACGGCCATCGAAAAAGTAGAATCCGCACCAGTTGATAGTTGGCAGCGCATACCAGACCAAGGCTGCAAAATTGGCCGCATTGGCAATGCGGTCACGCTCTCCGTGCAAAAGCCCACGAGCCTGCTGCGCAAGCTCGGCGTAAAAAGTGGGTTTGTCCAGCGTTAGGATGGCTTTGGCTTCAAACGACATGGTTTTTCTTCGGTTATCGCAACGATTCACCATTCTACCTGCCCTTGGCAAGGTTCGCAGATTGCCCCAGCGCCATGCGAAACTCGTCGCTTCAAGTGTCATCGTGTCATCCAATATGTGCGTTGACGCACAGGCCGCCCCAGGAGAAAGCCCGCTGATGCAACTGCCGCCCGATCCGACGCACGATGAGGACGGTTTTCTCAATCGCGGCACCGAGGTCACACGCTCCGAAGCGTTCTTTGACGCCGCGTTTGCTTTTGCAATCACCTTGATGGTGATTTCAATCGACGAGATTCCCGATACCGCTGAAAAACTTGTCGACGCACTGAAATCGGTTCCCGCGTTCGCGGCGAGCTTTCTGCTGATCGTTTTGTTCTGGCGGGGCCACGCGGATTGGAGTCGGCGTTTTGGACTGAATGATCGTCACAGCCAGCGTTTGACGTTGATGCTGGTGTTTATCGTACTGGTATTCATCTACCCCTTGCGCATGGTCTTCGGTGGATTGTTCCAGCTCATCAGCGCAGGCTGGTTGCCTTCACACGTGCATTTGCAAACAGCTGCAGATGCGCGATTGATGTTTATTGTGTTCGCTATCGGCTTTGGTGCCATGGGTACGTGTATTGCCCTGCTTTACCGCCATGCGTGGTCGCAACGCGAGCTACTGAAACTGGATGCCGTCGAACTTCTTGTCACGCGCCACTCATTCCTGCGATGGCTGATGTTTCCGGTTTTCTCTCTGATCTCGCTGGGCCTTTCGGTCTTGCTGCTGCGCGAAAATTCGACGAATAGTTTGCTTATCTCGATGCCCGGGCTCATTTTTTTCGTCTTGAACATCGTGCAATGGATGATAGATTTTCGGCTACGGCGTGCTAGAAAAGCGTTGAAGCACGCGTGATGAACGGCGTGTTCGTCACAGGAACGGATACCGGCATCGGCAAGACGCACGTCAGCGCGGCGCTGGTGCGGGCGTTGCGTCGAGGCGGCGTCGCGGCTATCGGAATGAAGCCTGTCGCAAGTGGTTGCGAGTCGACATCATCCGGTCTGCGCAACGAGGATGCGCTGGCGCTGATCGAAGCCGCAGGTGTCGAGCTGCGCTATGAGGACATCAATCCTTACGCGTTCGCTGATCCGATCGCGCCGCATCTTGCAGCTGACGACAAAGGCGAGGTGGTTGATGCAGACCGTATCGTCGAGGCGTGCATGAGACTGCAACGCGATGCCGAGTTAGTCGTCGTCGAAGGGGTGGGTGGATGGCTTGCGCCGCTAGGCGATTCATTGATGCAAGCTGATCTTGCACATGCTCTCAATATGCCAGTGCTGCTCGTGGTCGGTCTGCGCCTCGGCTGCGTCAATCACGCATTGCTCACGGCTCGCGCCATTGCGGCAGATGGTTGTCAACTGATTGGCTGGATCGGCAACCACATCGATCCACAGATGTTGCGCGCCGAGGACAATATCGCAACCTTGAAACAACGGATTCAGGCGCCGTTGCTCGGCATCGTCGAGCATGGGGTCAATTCCCGCGATGCAAAAGGCTTCGAGTTACTCAGCGAGGCCGCGCGGAAACTGTTATTAGATATCGGCAAATACCACGGAGATGCCCCTATGACACAGCCACAACGCTACTTCATCACGATCGAAAATTTATCCAACTCACGCGGTGATTCGAGCGAACTCTCCTTCGACGGCACGTCGCCCGAACATCTCGCCCGAGCGTTTGAGGCAGTGTTGCGCGAACCGCAATTCTGGGAGCGCTGGCGCACCATGCAGGAAGATCCCGACCAGGTCGATCCGGGTACAGGCGTGGTCGATTTGTCGGCAACCGTGAGTGGCAGTCTTGAAGCCGAGCGGACCGAATTGATTGTCACCACCTCGCTGCCCCACGCGATCGTCAAGCATCGGTTGGATCTGCTGATCGGACGGCATTGGAAGCTGCGCGACGTCAGTACTCCCTGATTTTTCCATCGCTTAGGACGGCCCCGCCGTTGAAGGACTCGGTAGAATTGGCGGCCTGCTCGCACTCTACGAATAGCCCGTGACCGAATTTGCCCTTTCTGCTGCGACATCGAGCGCCGCGCTTGATGCCTTGCATTACGCCATCAACAGCTCGCGGGTTCGCCTGCCTGCGGATGGTCATGTGCTTTTCCTGCGTGCACGCGATGGGCTCTGGTGGGGCGAGGGTTCGCGCAATGCTTGGGTTTGCCAGCAAAGCTTCAAGCCGTTTGCCGCCGCACTTGAACACACTGGCCTGCGGGTTGCCGAGCCCTCGCCAGAACAGCGATTTCCGCTGGTGATGGTGCTGCCGCCGCGCCAGCGCGACGAGGCTCGAGCGTTGTTTGCGCGTGCCGCCGAGCATGTCGGCGCGGGAGGTTGTGTGATCGCGTCGATGGCCAACGATGAAGGCGCTCGCTCTGGCGAAGCGGATTTCAGAAAACTTTTTGGTTCCGCGCAAGTACTTTCCAAGCATCATTGTCGGGTGTTCTGGACCACCCCCGATGACGGCGCGGCGGACCCAACCGTGCTGGCCGAATGGCAGGCGCTGGACTCGTCCCGACGCATTGGCGATGGCCGCTTTGTCAGTCGGCCGGGCCTATTCGCCTGGAACCGGATTGATCCCGCTTCGGCGTTGCTCGCAGGCGCGTTGCCGTCGAATCTGCGCGGCCGGGTGGCCGATCTGGGCGCAGGCTACGGCTATCTTTCCTGTGAGGTGCTGGAACGCTGCGCGGGCGTCACCGCGATTGATCTCTTCGAAGCTGAAGGGCGTGCGCTGGAACCGGCTCGGATCAATCTCGATGCGGCCTGCAAGCGCCTGGATCGAGCGGTTGATGTTTCCATTCACTGGCATGATGTTGCCAGCGGCGTGCCCGGCCGCTACGACGCGATCGTTTGCAATCCACCGTTCCATCAGGGGCGCGCCGATCAGCCTGAACTTGGCCAATCGTTCATCACCGCGGCGGCGAATGCACTCAATCCAAACGGCAGTCTCTGGCTGGTCGCCAATCGGCACCTGCCCTACGAGCCGACGCTTGGCGCCCGCTTCGGTCAAGTCGAGACGGTCGTCCTCAAGCAGGGCTTCAAGGTGTTCAAGGCCGAGGGAGTTCGCTCATGAGATTGGTTCGTCTGATCGCCAACCTTGGCTATGGAAGCCGCAAGGACGTAGCGATGATGTTTCGCGAAGGCCGCATTACCGAAGCGGATGGCGAGGTGCTCTACGCTGATGACAAACGAGAGCATGCGCAGATCCGCGTGGATGGCGAGCAGTTGGACCCACCCCTGGGGCTGTGTCTGATGCTCAACAAACCGGTCGGTGTCACCTGCTCGACCAAGGACGTCGGGCGCATCGTTTACGACTTGTTGCCAGAACGCTTCGCCCTGCGCAATCCGAAGCTGTCATCGGTCGGCCGATTGGATCGCGAGACTTCTGGCCTGCTCCTTTTCACTGACGACGGCCCGCTACTGCATCGAATTATTTCTCCGAAATCTAATATTGCTAAAGTTTATGAAGCGCAGCTAGCGGAAGACTTGCGCGGCGACGAGGCGCAAACGTTCTCCAGTGGCACGTTGATGCTCGAATCGGAAAAGACACCATTGCTGCCCGCCGAACTCGATATCCTTGACCCGCGACGGGTTCGCCTGACCCTGCATGAAGGCCGCTATCACCAGGTACGCCGCATGTTCACCGCAGTAGGCAACCATGTCGTCGCACTGCAGCGCTTGAGCATCGGCGGACTTGGCCTCGGCGAGCTTGCCGAAGGCGACTGGCGCGTTCTCGATGCGAATGACATCGCGACAATCTTTGCCCACGGAGATCCATCGTGAGCGCAATCGACTCGCCCCCCAACAACCACGCCGACCCAGAAGAAGCCGCCTACATCGCCGATACGCGACGATGGATCGAACGGGCGGTGATCGGCCTCAATCTTTGTCCGTTTGCGCGCACGCCGTTGCTCGAGAATCGCGTGTGCTTCCGGGTCAGTCATGCGCGCGATACCGACGCCTTGCTTGATGATCTCTGCGGTGAGCTGCAAACCCTGCAGGCAGCCGAGCTCGCCGACTGCGAGACCACCCTGCTCATCGCGCCTTTCGTGCTGGGTGATTTTCTTGATTTCAACGATTTTCTCGACAGTGCCGATGCGGCCATCGATGTGCTCAAGCTCGATGGACTGATCCAGATCGCGAGCTTTCATCCACACTATTGTTTTGCCGACAGCGCAGCGGACGATATTGAAAACTGCACCAATCGCTCGCCCTGGCCCATTCTCCATCTGCTGCGCGAGTCCAGCATCGAGCAGGCCTTAGAGTTGGTCAGCGATCCAGAGGCGATCTATCGGCGCAATGTCGACACCCTGCGCAAACTGGGTTGGGATGGCTGGGCGAGTTTGTGGCGCGGAAGCGCGAGAGGCGAGTAAGATCGAGCGCTGCGGGATCCAAAAGCAAGCGGTTCTGACTCGGACGGGATAACGATGTCGGCCGCATGCATCCCAGGATGGGAGTGGGGAATGGGTTGGGGGATTGGGGCGAAGCACGCTTTCAGCGCTGCGGTCGCAGCAATTTTCATGTGTGTTGCCAGTGTCGGTGCGGCGGCCGTCGAGCCTTTGCTGCTCGGACCTTCGGTCGACCAAGTGGGACTGGCGGCGAACACAGAGTATGTGATCGACCCTACGGCGATGGCGACCGCCGACGATGAGTTTCGTCTGATTGGATCGAGTGCCTTCCAGGCGTTGCCACACGGCAATGCGACTTTCGGCTTCGGCGATGGTGCGTACTGGTTCCACGTGCGCTTGATCAATCACGATCCCGGCGTGCACCGGCGAATCCTTGCTGTCAACTATGCCCTGCTCGATGAAATTGATGTCTACCTGCGCCGTGCGAATGGATCGACCGATCACTTCAGCTCGGGCGATTCACGAACGTTCGACAAGCGGGCGCTGCGCTCACGCATGCCGAACTTCCTCATTGATCTTGGCAACAACGAGCAAGCCGACCTGTTGGTTCGCGTGCGCAGCAAGAGTTCGATGCAGGTGCCGCTTGTCCTTTATACACAAAAGGCGTTCTTCGAACGTACTCGCGACGGCTATCTCGGCGTCGGCCTGTATTACGGCATTTTGCTTGCCTTGCTGCTTTACAATCTCATCCTGTTTGCTTCGCTGCGTGATGCGAACTATTTTTTCTACGTGCTCTATATCTGCGGCTTCGGTTTCGTCCTGTTTTGCTTGAATGGCCTGGCGTTCGAATATTTTTGGCCTGCATCGCCATGGCTGGCGAACGCTGCGATTCCGGTTTCGATGGCGCTCGCCATGCTTTTCATGCATGTATTCGTGCGCGCTTTTCTCGATTTGCGTCGCCACTTCCCAGTCGGTAACCGCATCATCATCGGCTTCATCGCGTTTCATGCGTTGATGGTCGTACTTTCGATGCTGATTGATTATCGC
>JBBSVJ010000119.1:0-10510 GCA_038233665.1 Lysobacterales bacterium | reverse complement strand
GGAAGCCCGACCCGGTGACTGAGGATGTCCGCAACCGTGAGCTTGTTGCTGCTGTCCGGGTCGGCCAGCGAGAAGGTGGGCAACACGCTGGTTACTTTTGTATCCCAATGCATCTGCCCACTTTCCACGAGCAATCCACTGAGAGTGGTCGCAAACGCTTTGGACAGCGAGGCCAAACGGAATACGGTATCGCCTTCAACCAACTCGCCACTGTCGACGTCGGCGTATCCAATCATGCGCTCGTGAACCACTCGATTGCCCTGAATCACTGCGATGGCCAGACCGGATACCTGGTTGGCTGACTCAACGTGATCCACCCATTGATCGAGCTCAGAAATTATCGGCTTCATATCCGGGCTGGTGGCGTGAACATTCGCCTTTGTGGCAACAGGTCGTGAATGAGTGCGCTGCTGGGAAGCTTGTGATTTGCGCGACGCGGCATCGGCATCGATTAGCGGCAGGCAAGCTGCGACGATCAACGCTGCGAGGAGGCGAATTACGGGGCTGTGATCGAAAATCATGACTGCCCGCGAGCCCATGCTATGCTCGATTTGAAGGCTTGAATCGTGTCATACGGAGAGCAGGAAATGGCTATTTGGATTGTCTTGGGCGTCATTGTTCTATTCGCTTTCTATGCCATCGGTATTTACAACGGACTGGTGACTTCACGCAACAGCTACAAGAACGCGTTTGCTCAAATCGATGTCCAGCTGACGCGTCGCTACGACCTGATTCCAAATCTGGTGGAGACGGCTAAAGGCTACATGAAACACGAGCGCGAAACGCTGGAAGCCGTCATCCAGGCTCGCAATTCTGCTGCTTCAGGCTTATCTGCCGCCAAGGCTAATCCGGGCGATCCAGCAGCAATGAAGCAATTGTCGGGTGCTGAAAACGCCCTGACCCAGACTCTGGGTCGCTTGTTTGCACTCTCGGAGGCCTATCCGGATTTGAAAGCCAACCAGAACATGATGCAGCTCAGCGAAGAGTTGACGACCACCGAAAACAAGGTCGCATTCGCGCGTCAGGCGTACAACGATTCGGTGATGGGCTACAACAACGCTCGCGAGGTTTTCCCGAGTTCGGTCGTTGCCAACATGTTCGCGTTCACACCGGCACAGTTGCTTGAAATCGATGCACCGGAGAAGCGCGAGGCGGTGAAGGT
The DNA here is from genome assembly GCA_038233665.1 of Lysobacterales bacterium. Classification (GTDB taxonomy): domain Bacteria; phylum Pseudomonadota; class Gammaproteobacteria; order Xanthomonadales; family Rhodanobacteraceae; genus Dokdonella. The sequence continues at coordinate 9,348 of JBBSVJ010000119.1, read as the reverse complement.
TTCTTTCACTTGATCGGCGGAGCGGACGGCTGGCCGGCGACGGCAGCCGACCGCGCAACGGGATTACCGAGGTTTTCACGGTGAATTTCTTTGCCCATCAGGAATTGGCGCGCAAACAGACACGGCGCATGGTCGTGCTGTTTACCATCGCCGTCATATGCATCGTCGTAGCCGTTGATTTCGTTGTCATGGCGGCGCTCGGTATCGGCCGCGAAAGCGGGCGCGGCGTAGCGGGCGCGGGCGTCGGCGCGATCATGGTCAGCAGCGTGAGCGTCGTCGCGGTGATCGGCTTGGCCACGCTCTACCGTATCTCCACCTTAAGCGCCGGCGGTAGCGCCGTGGCGCAGCAGCTCGGTGCGACGCCGGTGCCGGTAGATACGACGGATTTCACCTACCGTCGTTTGCGCAACGTCATAGAGGAGATTGCGATCGCATCCGGCGTGCCGGTTCCCGAGATTTTTGTCCTTGAGGAAGAATCGGCCATCAATGCGTTCGCCTCCGGATTCTCGCCGACCGATGCTGCAATCACAGTCACTCGCGGATGCCTTGACAAGCTCACTCGCGAAGAACTGCAAGGTGTCATCGCGCATGAATTCAGCCATGTATTGAATGGCGACATGCGCCTGAACATCCGCCTGATGGGCGTTGCCTTTGGCATCCTCGTACTCGCCATCGTCGGACGCAAGATCGCCGAAGTTTCGGGTCGATCTCGCAGCCGTGACAGTGGCGGCATTGCGATTCTCGGCGTTGCATTGCTGATTGTTGGCTATATCGGCGTGTTTTTTTCGCGCTTGATCAAGGCGTCGATTTCACGCCAGCGCGAGTATCTGGCCGATGCCTCAGCGGTCCAATTCACGCGTCAAACGGAAGGTATTGCTGGCGCGTTGAAGAAAATCGGTGGCCTTGCCGAAGGCTCGAAACTGACCAGCCATGACGGCGAAGAAGTCGCCCACATGCTTTTCGGAGACGGGGTCGGGTATTCCTCGCTATTTGCCACGCACCCGGCTTTGGTCGATAGAATCAAGCGCCTGCAGCCCCAATTCAATCCAGCGGAATTTTCCGAGATCGCTGCGGACTGGGCGAATCCGCTGCGAGTCGGCGAAAGCGATAGTCCGAATGCCTCCGTGGCGGGGTTCGCCCCGGCCCGTTCGGCGAGAGCTTCCGCCTCGGCCCACGCTGCGAATCTGCCATCCAGCGCGCGCGAAATTCATTTGTCAGCTGATGGCGTTTCCAGCCAAGTGGGTCATCCGGACAGCCAGGATTACATCGCGGCGGCCGCACTGAGCCAGTCGATACCGGATTCGCTGAATCTGGCCGCGCACGGTCGCGAGCAGTCGATGCTTGTTGTCTACGCTCTGCTGCTGCACGCCGATGAGGCCATTCGTGCCCGTCAGATCGAGATCATCACGCATTACCATGATGCCGGCAGTGCCGCCGAGACTGGCACGCTCGCGCAACAGACTCGACTCCTGCACCCGATGCAGAGGTTGCCACTGGCGGCCATGGCGTTTCCGGCGCTGCGCCGTCATGCGCGACCGAAACTCGAGGTTTTTGTCATTGTCCTCAATCAATTGATCAAGGCGGATGGTCGGGTCAGCCTGGAAGAATATTGCCTGGCGAAACTCGTCGGTATCCAGGTGATTGATGCGCTCAATCCAGGGTCGGCGCGTGTTGCTGGCCGTATAAAACTCGGCGATGCTGCGGGCGAACTATGCGATTTGTTCTCCGTTGTCGCCGAATACGGACACGATGACGCAGAAAGTGCTCGGCGTGCCTATGTATTCGGCATCCATGAAGTGATGCCGAATGTAAAACCGATCTATCAGCCGCCCGCTAACCAGCATGCAGCCCTTGATCGGGCCCTGCCGAAACTGGATCGATTAACCTCGGCCGGTAAAGAGTTGGTGGTTCGAGGTTTGACGCGTGCAATCAGTGCCGACGGTATCGTCAGCGTGAACGAGGCCGAGTTGCTGCGTACGGTTTGCGCCGCCCTGCACTGTCCGCTACCACCGATTCTTCAACAATCCGATTGAACACCCACGCTTGTAATGGCATTGGCCTGGCCGCCAACTGCAACACGAGCCGCAATTTTGGCAGCCGTACGTTGCGATACGGCGGCAGCTCGTGGAGCATGGCGGCCCCGCCGCCGTTACCACCCCGATGAGCCAAGACAGCGAAGCCGTCGATGCACGACTTGAACAGGTTCTGAGTGATTTCGGTGCCCGTCTGGGCGGTCTGATGCGCAGCTATCGGCTCGATCGACATGGCATTGACCCGGCCGATATCGAGCAGGAAGTACGTATTCGACTGTGGAAAGCGATTTCACGTGACCGCTCCGGGGCCTTTCATGCGTCTTATGTGCAGAGAGTGGTTGCAACGACGGTGATTGATGCGTTGCGGCGTGCAGAAGTCAGGGCGACAGAACCGTTGCCTGAGGATGATGGTGAATCCGGCCAATTGCCGGACGAAAGCATCAGCCCCGAGCAGACCGCCAGCGATAGCGAACGCATGAATGGACTCAAGCGTTGTCTGGCGGAGATTCCTGAACGTCGACGCCTGCCCATTACGCTGCACTTGCAAGGCTACTCGCTGCAGGAGATTGCCGATGTGGTCGGAACCTCGGCCGAAGCGGCGAGAAAATTGGTAACTCGTGGGCTGACTGGTTTGAAGTCACGCCTGCGTGAACTGGGATACGGTGAATTCGATGACTGAGCAAAGCCTCTCAAAACTTTATCAGAGCATAGGCACCCGAGCATTCGGTGCAGACCTGCTCGAAGCCGACACCCTGGTGGACGCATCCAGCGGGAATCTGTCGGGCGATCGTCGCGACGAGGTAGCCGCAAGGCTCTCGCGCTCACCCGCTCAGACCGATCTGGTCCGCCTGCTGCATGATTTGAGCGCGGATTCGACCACGCTTGCGCAGGCTGTCAATTCACGTCAGGGAATGGCGCATTCACGCGATGGACGTCGCACTCGCCATGCGGGCGATGCACGTCGTCATGCGTCTCAGTTGCGCTGGGCCGGTTTGGCCGCCTGTCTGGTATTGGTATTTGGTTTTGTGTTCTGGCATCCGCAGGGCGACCACGCCGCTGAGCAGACACTTACCACGACGACCAGGCCCGACCGCATCTTCACGAGTCAAGACCGCATCTTCAGCATGACCGACGATACGTCGCCGAAGAACGCCGCTGACGGTGTATTTCAGTCGGATTTCAACGGCGGCTGATACCTGCCAGTCATATCGAATTGCGAAAAACGCCCGGCTAGTCCGGGCATTTTTTATGCGGCAACCGCACTCGCATGCTCGCGCGTGGCGGCAAACTCGATATCCGGCCAGCGCTCGACAGTCAGTTGCAGATTGACTCGGCTCGGAGCAATGTAAACAAGCTCGCCGGCGGCATCGATAGCCAGATTCTGGGCCGCCTTCTCGCGGAACTCCTCAAGCTTCTTCGCATTGTTGCAACGCACCCAGCGCGCGGTGACGACGCCCACATTCTCGAAAGCGCATTCAACGCCGTATTCGTCTTTCAATCGATAGGCGACCACGTCGAACTGCAGCACACCGATAGCACCGAGGATCAGATCGTTGGACATCAACGGTCGGAAGAACTGCGTAGCACCCTCCTCGGATAGCTGGGCCAAGCCCTTCTGCAACTGCTTCATCTTCAACGGATCCTTCAGGCGCGCGCGGCGAAACAGCTCGGGTGCGAAGTTCGGTATTCCGGTAAAGCTCAGCGCTTCGCCTTCGGTAAACGTATCGCCAATCGATATCGTGCCGTGGTTGTGGATACCGATGACATCACCGGCATAGGCCTGATCGACGATCTCGCGATCCGAGGCCATGAAGCTCAAGGCATTGGCGAGCTTCATTTCCTTGCCGCTGCGCGTATGAAGGGCCTTCATGCCGCCATTGAAGGTGCCGGAGCAGATACGCATGAAAGCGACACGGTCACGGTGCATGGGATCCATATTCGCCTGGATCTTGAACACGAAGCCGGTCATGGCCGATTCGTCAGCGCTGACCGTACGTGTGGTTGCCTCCTGCGATTTTGGTGACGGCGCGTGCTCGACGAAGAAATCCAGCAACAACTGCACGCCGAAATTATTCACCGCAGAACCGAAGAACACCGGCGTCAGCTTGCCCGCGAGATAGGCGTCCTTGTCGAACGGGTTCGATGCACCGACCACGAGTTCCAACTCGTCGTTGAGTTCACGCCACGCTTCGTCACCGATGCGCGCGCGCAGAGCCGGATCATTGATGCCCTTGAATATGGTCGAATCCTGGCGCGTGAAATTCTTGCCGGGCTCGAAGATATGCACCTCATCGAGGAGCAGGTGATAGACGCCCTTGAGCCGCGTGCCCATGCCGATCGGCCAGGTGATCGGCGTACAGGCGATGCCGAGCACCGATTCGACCTCATCGAGCAGCTCGATTGGCGCACGACCCTCGCGGTCAAGCTTGTTGATGAAGGTCATGATCGGCGTGTCGCGCAGCCGGCAGACTTCCATCAGCTTGATCGTGCGTTCCTCGACGCCCTTGGCGCAGTCGATCACCATCAAGGCCGAATCGACCGCCGTGAGCACTCGGTAGGTATCTTCTGAAAAGTCGGCATGGCCGGGCGTATCGAGAAGGTTAATCACGCGTTCGGCATACGGAAACTGCATGATCGAGCTGGTCACCGAAATCCCGCGCTCCTTCTCCAGCGCCATCCAATCCGAAGTCGCATGCTTCGCGGTTTTACGCGACTTGACCGAGCCGGCCATCTGGATCGCCCCGCCGAACAGCAACAGCTTTTCGGTCAGCGTCGTTTTGCCCGCATCGGGATGGGAAATGATGGCAAAGGTGCGTCGGCGACGCATCTCACTGACTGGATTGTTCATCGGCAAACCTGGGTCGACCGCAACCTTCGGTTCGGGCTGCCGGCGGGGCGCGCATTGTACGCGAGCTGAGCGTGAGCTTCAGGTTTGAACGTGAACCGGCGATGATCTTGAGGCTCCTCGAATCAAACTCGCAAATCGATCGTCAGTCGCGACGGATGCTGATGTCGCCGCTGAACGTGTCGATGCTCAGCGTCGCTCTGCCGCCGCCGATGGTGGCATCAATCGAGCGTCCTGGCCCGTGCTCCGGCTCCTTGACCTCGCCGAAATCGCTGCGAATGCGCCCGCTGAACGTTTCAGCCACGATTCGAGCGGATAGCTCGCCAAGCGCTTCAATACGGATATCTCCGCTCATGGTTTCGCTGTCGATGCGCGCGTCACCGCTGGGCTTGCCACGCAGATTGATATCACCGGATACCGAGCTCGCCGAGAAATCCTGAAACGTGTCGGTGGCTACGGTGACATTGCCGGAGACTGTCTCAAACTTGAAGTGATCGCGGCTTGAGCGGCAATCAACGTCGCCGGAAACTGTTTCCACCTGCACACGCTCACCCTCACCACTCAACTCCACGCGACCGCTGATGCTCTCGATTTCGATTTCGCGCGCGGCACTGTCAATGCGAATCTTTCCGCTGATGGTATCGACCGCGAGAAGGGCTCCGGAACCACCACTGACATCAACTTGTGCACTGACCGTATCAATGTGCACCTCTGCGCCGCGCGGGGCGCGGATGTTGAGAGTCGAGTCGTCCATCTTCGCGCTCGATCCCCAATTGAACCAGCCACTCGATCCCGGTTTTTCAACTTGGATCTCGACATGCGAAGCACTGCCTTCGACGCGCAGACCCTTGCTACCCGAACCCAGGGTGCCGGTGATTTCAACGCGATTCTGATCCCAGGCGGTGACGGTTACCGAGCCCCGTACATTGGAGATGTCGATGCGTGCGGCGGCATCGGCATCACGACTCTCATTGATCGGTGTTCCGGCCAAAACTGTCGTGCTGCCAATCAACATCAGCACCGTAGCAATAGGAAATGTCGCTATATTCATGTTGGATCCTTAACCAGCATCAAGGCCGAGACGGGCAAGCTTGCGTCGCTGAGCATGAGTTCGATTGATAAGCCCGACCAGAAAAACCGCTTCCGGCTGTTGCGCGAGCGCGTTATTCAGTTCGCTGCTGGCCGAATCAAGCACCACCTCGGCGCTGACCAAGCGTGGATCAGCGGATGCTGCCATCTCTCTTGCTCGCTGAATCTGCTCTCGCACATCCAGATTTTTCGATGCTGGATGATCCTGGCTGGCGAGCGGATCACGTTGATCCTGCTGCGAGAGTGAGAACACGCCGACGCAGACCGCCATCAACAGACTCGCCGCAATGGCCAGCGGCCAATATCGCCGGCGCCGAATGACGACAGCGACTGGTATCGACTCTGCGGAGATTCTAAGGGCAATCTGCGGCCAGAGATCGTGACTTGGCTGGTGCGGCTCACGCAAATTGCGCAGGTCGCGTCGAAGTTCGAAATCAGTCATGGTTCTCTCCTAGCGCGCGCTTGAGCAGATTGCGCGCTCGATGCAATTGGGCTTTCGATGAACCAATCGCCATCCCGAGTTCGTTGCCGATCTCTTCGTGCTTCCAGCCCTCGATATCGTGCAAGATAAGTACGGCGCGAGCCCGAGGCGGCAAATTGGCGATGGCACGCTCCAGATCGGCACGCTCACCGGCACAGAAAGGCCGAACCGGCTCCGCAGCAGCTTCAAGAACGTCATCTTCAACCGATTCCTCAGGATCGCGTTTGCGCAGCTGCATCAGCGCAACGTTGACGGCGAGACGATGCAGCCAGGTGCTGAACGCACTCTCGAAACGAAACGTATCGAGCTTCTGCCAAGCACGCACGAATGCCTCTTGGGTCAACTCCTCGGCGCGCGAAGGATTCATTCCCGATAGACGCCATACCGCACCGTGTACGCGTGCCGAATGACGCCGATACAACTGCTCGAAAGCCGCCACCTCGCCCGCCGCGGCAAGACGGACCAGATCGCTATCCTCGGTTTCAATCCGTGGCGCGTCAGTCATCGGCAAAGGCATGGCTAGGCAGGCGGTACTCATGGTGCCAGCTTGGATGCCGCTGCGCAGCTCAGGGTTTAAGGGGCTGCGAATGGGCAATCGATGACCGAGCGCATGGCATTGAGGGATCGATTTCAGTCGTGATGCGTTCGCTTCGGAAAACGAATCGCGACTGAAGCCGCTCTCACAGTCAACCGCCGACGAGTACTCAGCCGTTGGCAGCGCGGGCCGTTTTCGCGGGCACGCTGACCAAGGCGTCGGCGATCTTGCGCTGCTCATCTTTAAGGCGTTGCGGCATGCGTTCACCGAATCCATCGAGGTATTCACCGATCGCCCGCAGCTCACTCTGCCAACCTAGAGCGTCGACATCGAAGAGTTCCCGGCTCGCGGAATCGGAGATATCAAGGCCACTGAGGTTCAAATCGGCAGCCTCTGGGACGAAACCCACGGGGGTTTCTTGCGCCTTCGCAGTGCCCTCGCAACGGCCGAGGATCCATTCCAGGACACGCAAGTTTTCGCCGAAGCCAGGCCAGAGGAATTTTCCATCGGCGCCCTTACGGAACCAGTTGACGTGAAAAATCTTCGGCAACTTCGCACCTGGCTTGTCAAAGGATAGCCAATGCGCAAAATAATCAGCGAAGTTGTAGCCGCAGAACGGCTTCATGGCCATTGAGTCACGCCGCATGACGCCCACCGCGCCGGTCGCGGCGGCTGTCGTTTCCGAGCCCATCGCTGCACCAACGAGCACGCCATGGGCCCAATCCTTCGCTTCAAATACGAGGGGAATCAGCGAAGGTCGGCGACCACCAAACACGATCGCGCTGATCGGTACGCCTTGCACCGCCTCAGCTTGCAGCGAATAACTCGGGCACTGCTTTGCCGATACCGTAAAACGGGCATTCGGGTGAGCTGCCGGGCTGACTGCCGGATCGTAGTCACGACCCTGCCAATCCTTGACCGGCGACCCTTCGCTCAAACCTTCCCACCACGGTTGATTGTCAGCTGTGACGCCAACATTGGTGTAGATGGTGTCGTGCTGGATCATCTTCAGCGCGTTCGGATTGGTCTTGGTGTCTGTACCAGGGGCGACGCCGAAATAGCCGGCCTCTGGATTGATCGCCCATAGCTGACCATCCTTTCCCGGCGTCATCCAGCAGATATCGTCACCGACCGTCCAAACTTTCCAGCCCGCTTCACGATAACTTTCTGGTGGAATCAGCATCGCCAGATTGGTCTTGCCACAGGCCGAAGGGAATGCTGCGGCGATATATCGGGTTTCGCCTTGCGGGTTCTCGATCCCCACTATCAACATGTGCTCGGCCAGCCAGCCCTCGCTGCGCGCCTGATACGAGCCGATCCGCAAAGCGTGGCATTTCTTGCCAAGCAGGGCGTTGCCGCCGTACCCGGAGCCGATCGACTTGATCGCCAACTCTTCGGGAAAATGCATGATGAGGCGCTTGTCAGGATCGAGCTCACCGGTCGAGTGCAAGCCCTTGACGAAGCTGCCATCGCGCTCGATACGAGCCAGTGCATCAGCCCCCATGCGCGTCATGATGCGCATATTCGCGACCACATAAGGCGAATCGGTGATTTCGACGCCGCATCGCGAGATCGGCGAATCGATCGGACCCATGCAATAAGGCAGGATGTACATCGTCCGACCGCGCATCGAGCCGGCAAACAACGCGTCTATCTTCTGGTGTGCCTCGGCCGGATCCATCCAATGATTGTTCGGGCCTGCATCGACCCGCTTGCTCGTGCAGATAAAGGTCAGATGTTCGACACGGGCGACGTCGGTCGGGCTGGACCGATGCAGGTGGCAACCCGGATGAGTGTCAGGGTTAAGCGCCAACAGATCCCCATTGGCGAGCATCTTTTCGGTCAATAGGCGATTTTCGCCGCTGGAACCGTTGCACCATTGAATTTCCGCAGGCTCGGTCAAGCGGGCAACGTCCTCAACCCAACGGTTCAAGGATTCAAGCGAACTAGCCATGGCTACCTTTTTCGCGGGCTGCAGCCCACGTTCACGGAAATGAGATCGACGAAGTTAGCGGCAGGAACGGACCTTGGCAAGGTCGAACGCGGCATTCGCATGAGAAGGCAGCGACAGGCAACGCCTTTGACCGATCTACGCGTTCAAAAACGTGCCGCGCTTGAAATCGGTCACCACTATCACTGCGCCGAAGGCCCGCAACGCCGTTGATACCGAATAAATCCGATAGGCCGCCAACCCGTCATGGCTTCGTTAGCCCGTGTCATGCGACCCCGGCGCGCGGATGGTGCTCAGGACATTCCTCGCAACCCAAGTAGAGCTGGAATGCCCTAACGGTCACCAGGAGTGCGGGAAAAAGCGAGCTGCGCGCATTTTCTGAGTCCGGGGCCAGCCCTGTGGCATGCTCGAGTC
>JBBSVJ010000118.1:0-10666 GCA_038233665.1 Lysobacterales bacterium | reverse complement strand
TCCGGGCTCCTGCCCTGCGCCCTGCGGGCCAGCTTCGCTGTTCGCGCCGCCCCTGCGGCGCAGTGGCCACGCCAAGAGAAGACACTCGCTCGCCGGGAGGCGAGTGACACCCCGGCATGGATGCTGCGCTCCGAAGGAGCGTAAAAATCAACAGCAAAGGCACTGGACCCCTGCCTGCTCAGGGGCGACAAAGAATAGGGGGGCGAGTGAAACCCCGGCATGGATGCCGAGCTCCGAAGGAGCGTAAAAATCAACCGCAAAGGCACTGGACCGCTGCCTGCGCAGGGACGACGAAGAATAAGGATGCGAGTGGACGCCCTGCATGGATGCCGCGCTCCAAAGGAGCGTAAAAATCTACAACAAAGGCACTGGACTCCTGCCTGCGCAGGGGCAACAAGAACTCTGAGTAATACGCAATTACGGAATGAGCCAGACTCGCCGATAGGAGGAACGCCAACACGTGCCGACCTCAATCAGTCAATCCAAACGACTACTCCGTAGTTTTTGGCCGAAAACTACACAAATCACGAATAATGCAGCTCGGGCACTCCGGCTTGCGTGCCTTGCACACGTAGCGTCCGTGCAGGATCAGCCAGTGATGGGCGTCCAGGCGAAACTCGACCGGAATGACGCGAACCAGTTTGTCTTCTACTTTTCGGACGTCAGCGCCCTTGGCCAGGCCGGTGCGATTGGCAACGCGGAAGATATGCGTATCGACCGCAATCGTCGGTTTGCCAAACGCGGTGTTGAGAACAACGTTGGCAGTCTTGCGGCCGACGCCGGGCAGGGCTTCGAGTGCTTCGCGATTGTTGGGTACTTCGCCGCCATGTTCGTTGACCAGGATGCGACAGGTTGCGATGACGTTCTTCGCTTTGGCGTTGAACAGGCCGATGGTCGAGATATGTCGCTTCAATTCCTCTTCGCCGAGATCGAGTATCGCTTGCGGCGTGTTGGCGATCGGATACACCCGGCGGGTGGCCTTGTTGACGCCGACATCGGTGGCCTGAGCCGAGAGGATCACCGAGATCAGCAACTCGAATGGACTCGTGTAATCGAGTTCGGTGGTGGGTTTTGGATTGAACTCGCGCAAGCGCGTGAACATCTCGACGATGTGTTCGCGTTTCATGAAGATGGATCGTTCGCACCGGCAACCTTTGCCGCACGTTTGGCTTTACCGCGGGCGATCGCTTCGAGCACTGCGTTGCGACTGATCGGTGCCGCCTTGGATGCATCAGCGAGTCGACTCGCTTCACGTCGCGAGCTGCCTTTGTCATCCTTGCGCGCGAGTCGTCGCGTGCGGGCATCAAAGCGCTGCTTCGCAAGCGCGGCCCGGTCAAGAATCTCCGTGCGTTCAAGCGGCTGCGCGGAGATGATTAGCATCGCTATGCAATCAACCGGGCAGGGCGGAATGCACAGCTCGCAACCCGTGCACTCGGCAGTGATAATCGTATGCATGCGCTTGGCTGCACCGACGATGGCATCGACCGGACAGGCCTGGATGCATTTCGTGCAGCCTATGCAAACATCCTCATCGATCAGCGCAACTGTCGGCGGCGTTTCAATCCCGAACGCCCGATCGAGCGGCTTTGATTCACGATCGAGCAATGTCGCCAACGCATCGACACCGGCCTGGCCGCCCGGAGGACATTGATTGATGTCGGCCTCTCCATTGGCGATGGCTTCGGCATAGGGTCGACAAGCCGGATAGCCGCAACGCGTGCATTGCGTTTGCGGCAGCAGGGCGTCGATGTTCGGGACTAGACTCGGGCTCACGGTACCTCTAGGTCAGACGCAGCTTCGGCGCGCATCTGTTGTGTGGAGAAACGTTCGTCGGCTGGCTGGCGCCAAGTTGTCGAGCAATTTGTACAGCGATAGCACCCGATCACGATGTGCCGGATAAACAGCAGGCGAGCAAAGTCAGCAAGAACAGCGTGAAAATCGCGACCACGTGTTCGTAGGGATTAAACAGCAGTGCTACCGAAAAATCGAAGCAGATATTGGCGACTATGAAAGTAAGGAATGCGCGTCGGCGAGGCGCCAAGTCCGTTTCACCGGCGCGCAGGCGGCATCCAGGACAAAAAGCACGCTCCGTCTCTTCTGCGGGAAGCGCGAATACGCCGTTTTGAAAATCGACGATCATCCCATGTGCGGCTTTGATTTGATGCGTGGGAGCCATCACACGAAAGCCGTCATAGGCCAGTATCTTGAGCCAGTTCTGGCGAACGAAATTTTCTCCAAACAATCGAGCATCAATATCGCCCGCCTGAAGCATTGCAATGATGACAAGTCCGTCAAAGTAGTCGGGAGTCCAATGAACACACCGCATGAGCGACTCCAATCGGTTTATTCATCAAGGCGGCAGCGAGCGGCACTATTTGTAGACGCGCTCGAGCCAGGTCACGATCACCACGCACAGAAAATAAAGAGATTCAGCGCGTCTTTAACGAACGCTTGCTCCCGGCTCGGCGCCCGCATCGACATCAAGCAATTTGAGATCGGCACCGCCATTTCCCGCAGACAAAATCATGCCTTCCGAGAGACCGAAGCGCATCTTGCGCGGCGCGAGGTTGGCGACAAAGACGACGTTGCGGCCAATCAGCGTTTCAGGTTCGGCGTAGGCCGCGCGGATACCAGAGAAGATTTGGCGTTCGCCGAGCGCGCCGGCATCGAGTTTGAAGCGCAGCAGTTTGTCCGAGCCTTCGACGAATTCGCACTCGAGCACCTTGCCGACGCGTAAATCGACTTTGCTGAAATCGTCGATTGAAATCGTTTCGGGTGCGGTTGAATCACTTGCTGTAGTCGCTTCAGCCGCAGCAGGTTTCGCTTTGGTGGTAGCCAGCTTATCGGGTGTGGCCATGGAGTCCTTCGAGGCTTCAATCATTGCGGCAATCTGCTTTTGGTCGACGCGGGTGGCCAATGGCTGGTAGCTCTCGATCGTATGATCGCCGAGATGCTGGGCTATATCCGAGAAGCTTTGGAAACGCCCGCCACTCAGGGCGAGGAATGTCTCGGCATGCCCTACGAGTACGGGCAGAATTGGTTTCAACGCGCAGGCAATCGCGCGGAACAGGTTGATGCCGGTTGAGAGCACCACATGCAGTTCGTCCCGTCGCGCTGGATCCTTGGCCAATGCCCAAGGGGCGGCTTCGGCGATGAATTCGTTGGCGCGATCGGCAACTTGCATGATCATGCTGATGGTGCGATTGAAGTCGTCATGCGCATAGTGCTCAACCGCGTCCTGCAGTTGGCCAACGCCTTGATCAAGCAAGCGTTTCGCCGTGCGTACCAGTTCCGGTGCCGTTGATGCCGGTTCTTTTGTCCAGAAATCTGCAGCCAGTCGGTTGTCGAAATTCGCTTCCAGCAATTTGGCGCAGCGGCTCGCGATGTTGACGAACTTGCCGACGATATCGGCGTTCACACGCTGGCTGAAATCGCTGAGGTTCAGATCAAGGTCGACCACGCCGCCGGATGATTTGGCGGCGAAGTAGTAGCGCAGGTATTCGGGATTGAGACCAACATCGAGCCAGGTGCGCGCCTGGATAAACGTGCCGCGCGACTTGGACATCTTCTCGCCATTGACGGTGAGATAGCCGTTGACATGCAACGCGGTGGGTACGCGGAATTTTGCGCCGTGGAGCATGGCCGGCCAGAACAATCCGTGAAAATTGACGATGTCCTTGCCGATGAAGTGATGCATTTCCGCTGTGCTGTCGGCATCGAGGTATTCATCGAACGAATAGCCTTTGGCATCGCAAAGTGCCTTGAAACTTGCCAGATAGCCGACCGGCGCGTCTAGCCAGACGTAAAAGAACTTTCCCGGCGCGTCGGGAATTGGAAAGCCGAAGTAGGGCGCGTCGCGTGATATATCCCAATCGCGCAAACCGCCTTCGGCGTTCAGCCACTCACCCAATTTGGCGATTACGCCAGGGTGGGCCACAGGTTTTCCGTGGGTCAGCTTGCCGGCGAACCAGTCGCGCAGCAGGGTCTGGAATTCTCCGACGCCGAAGAAGAAATGCTCCGAATCGCGCAACACCGGCTCCGCACCTGACATGACCGAGCGCGGGTTCTTCAGATCAGTCGGCGCATAGGTCGCGCCACAGTTTTCGCAGTTGTCACCGTATTGGTCGGGTGTGCCGCAGGTGGGGCATTCGCCGCGGATATAGCGGTCGGGCAGGAACATCTGCTTGACCGGATCATACAACTGCTTGATCGATCGACGTGCGATGTGGCCGCTGTCGCGCAGTCGTGTGTAGATCGTCTCGGCGAGCTCGCGATTCTCCGCCGAATGGGTCGTGTGATAGTGATCGAAATCGACAGCGAAATCAGCGAAATCACGTTCGTGCGATACCTGGATCGGCTTGATGTAATCCTCGGGGCTCAAGCCCTCTTTCTCGGCGGCGAGCATGATTGGCGTGCCGTGTACATCATCGGCGCAGACGAAATGCGCGGTGTGGCCCTGCATGCGCAGGGCGCGTACCCAGATATCGGCCTGGATGTAGCCGAGCAAATGGCCGAGATGCAGATGCCCGTTGGCATAGGGCAAGGCATTGGTGACCAGGATCTTCCGTGCAGGCGTGCTCATACAACCAGTTTTCCGCGCGTTTCAGAGCGCGGAATTATTGCACGCAGTGGCCCGCTGTTGGGATCGAAGACAGTGTCTACAAGGTACAGCCGAGGTCGGTGACCTTCTTCGTCGCCAATCGACTCGCTCGTTTGCACAAGCTGGCAACCCGCGCCCCATCCACACCGCGCGCGATGTTGCTGAGAATCGCACGCACTGATTCATTCAGTTCATACGCTTTGGGCTTGCGCTCGTCGGGGCCGAGGCGCGTGTTGAGGCATTGGCGGTAGGCTTCAATGTACTCGTCGCAATCGGGGAAGCCGGTTTTCTTGTAAGGCGGAATCTGCGCGTCGAGCGGCGCTGGCCCGGTATCGGCATCCACCACGGGTGATGCCGAAGGTGCCGGCTCGGCGCTGGATTCTACGGCGGCGGGCGGTGGCGGGCTCGAGCTATCCGGAACGCCGGAAGGCTGCGATTTGTTGCAGGCGAGCAAGGTCAGCGAAAGCAGAGTCAGCGCGAGCAATCGGCACAGGGTCATGGGCGTTTCCTTAGGTGACGACAGATAAGCCGGTCGGACAGGCGGGACATCCGCAGATGTTTGTGCTCGTCACCACTGCCGCTTAAAAGCACAACATGGCGGCAAAGCATCGCAGGTTCGATCGTGTTCGGTTGAGGCAGTACACTAGCCGTCTTTGCACAATTGATCGAGTCCATGAGCGAATCCGTTGAACAACGAGTCAGAAATCTGCTTGCCACGATCATTGATCCGCATACCGGACAGGATCTGATCACCGAGGGTGTGGTGCGTGGCGTGGGCGTGGCCGATGACAAGGTATCGGTTGACATCCAGTTGGGCTATCCGGCGCTGTCTTGGCAATCGAGCCTTTCATCGCAGATCAAAGCGACGCTGGAGGCGGATCCTGGCATTGATGCGGCGGCGGTTTCGGTTTCTTGTCGAGTCGGTGCGCATCGCGTGCAAGAGGGTCTGACACCGCTGCCGAATATCCGCAACGTGATTGCTGTGGCTTCAGGCAAGGGCGGCGTCGGCAAATCGACGGTTGCGGCCAATCTGGCCTTGGCGTTACGCGCCGAGGGCGCCAGTGTCGGCATTCTCGATGCCGATATTTACGGCCCCAGCCAACCGCGCATGCTCGGGCTTTCGGGCAAGCCGGATACCAAGGACGGCAATCGCATCGAGCCTAAAATCAATCATGGCATTCAAGTCATGTCGATTGGGTTTTTGATCGAAGAAGACACGCCGATGATCTGGCGCGGGCCGATGGTCACCCAGGCCTTGACGCAACTGCTCAGCGATACCAACTGGGTCGATCTCGACTACCTGATCATTGATCTGCCGCCGGGTACCGGTGATATCCAGCTGACCCTGTGCCAGCGCGTGCCTGTTTCCGGTGCGGTGATCGTCACCACTCCCCAGGATATCGCCTTGCTTGATGCACGCAAGGCATTGAAAATGTTTGAAAAAGTGAATGTTCCGGTGCTTGGCGTGATCGAGAACATGTCGACCCATATCTGCTCAAATTGCGGACATGAGGAACACATTTTCGGCGAAGGCGGGGGCGCGCGCATGGCCGAGCAGTACTCGGTGCCGATGCTCGGCTCACTGCCGCTGGATATTCGCATCCGTGAGCAGGCGGATAGCGGAACGCCCACCGTGGCAGCGCTGCCGGAATCCGATCTCGCCGCGCGCTATCGCGAAATTGCGCGCAACTCCGCTGCCCGCCTTGCTTTGCAGGCGCGCAACAAGGCGATCCAGTTCCCCAAGATCGTGATCCAGAACACTTGATCGCGGGCGGTCGACATCTTTTCGCGCTGGCGCTGCTGGTTTGTTCGCCCGCTCGGGCCGACGCGGACATCGATACCCTGGTGAAGGCTGCGATCTCGCAAATCGGTGTGACCCGAACGTATGACCCCGCCTACGTGCAGCTGGATTATCCCGGTGGCGATATCGCGCTCGATCGCGGTGTGTGTTCGGATGTCGTCATCCGTGCGATGCGCGCGCTCGGTGTTGATCTGCAGGTCAAGGTTCACGAGGACATGAGCACTCATTTTTCGGCGTATCCGAAGCGTTGGGGACTCAAACACCCTGATTCAAACATCGATCATCGACGCGTGCCGAACCTTGAAACCTGGTTGTCACGCAATGGCAAGCGCATCCCAAGCACCGCCAATCCAGTGGACTATCGGCCCGGCGATTTTGTTTCCTGGCGCCTTGATGAAGGACAGCCACACATTGGAATCGTCGCCGATCTGCACAGCGCGGATGGTCTGCGCCCGCTGATCATTCACAATATCGGCGCCGGAACGCGCATCGAGGATGTGCTGTTTGCGTGGACTATCAGTGGGCACTATCGCTGGTTTTCCCAATCGACATCGTTTTGATTCCGCCGGCTCCCGAACCCGTTCAATTTTTTGACAGCGAGTACCCCGCATGAGTATCAAGTCCGACCGCTGGATCCGCCGCATGGCCGAGCAGCAACGCATGATCGAGCCATTCGAACCGGGCCAGGTCAAAATCAATCCCTCAGGCGGTCGCATGATTTCCTACGGCACTTCGAGCTATGGCTACGACGTGCGCTGTGCGTCGGAGTTCAAGATTTTCACCAATATCAACTCAACGATCGTTGATCCAAAAAACTTCGAATCCGGCAATTTCGTCGACTTCACTGGGGATGTCTGCATTATTCCGCCGAATTCGTTCGCGCTGGCGCGCACGGTCGAGTACTTCCGCATTCCACGCAAGGTGCTGACCATCTGCCTAGGCAAATCAACCTATGCGCGCTGCGGGATCATCGTCAATGTGACCCCGCTGGAACCCGAATGGGAAGGTCATGTCACCCTCGAATTTTCCAACACGACACCGCTGCCTGCGCGTATCTACGCCAACGAAGGCGTGGCCCAGATGCTGTTTCTTGAATCCGATGAGGAATGCGAAACCAGCTACAAGGACCGTGGTGGCAAGTACATGGGCCAGCAAGGCGTGACACTGCCGCGCACCTGATCTTCGGTGGTACGCTAACCGATCGCTGCACCCCTGTTTTTTCGATTCGGAGAGTTCGTCTATGTGGCAGGTTGCCATCAATCGTCCGCTGCGCCTGCTGGCGCTGGTTCTGATCGCCGTGGTTTTATCGGCGTGTGCAAGAGGCACCCGCACGGATGCGGCGCGCGCGCCGGTCAATGCGCCAAGCAGTTTCGACGTGACCCTGATTGCGGAAAAAGAAGGGCAATTCGACTTTCAGGATGTACCGCTGACCCCTCAGGATCTCCGCGCAGCGCTCAATTATCGCAAGGAGCAGAATCTGCCGATGCAGACGATTCTGCTCAAGCGTGGCGAGAAAAATCGCATCAAGGATACGCATATCGTTGCGCTCGCGCGGATGGCGCTCGCGCTTGGTTTCACCGCCTACATTGAGGAAAAGGGCGAGATCAACGAAATCCGCACCACAACCAAAACCGAAACGCCAGGCAAGGCCGAGTAAACCTGTCCAACTAATTTAGGAAAACGCATGAACAAGCTGGTCAGCAAGATGCAAAAACTGCTCGTTTTGCTCGCTATGAGTCTGTTTCTGGCTACTGCTGCGCAAGCCGGCAGCATCAAGGACGGTCGTGTGGTGGTCAAGGCAGCAAAGGAGGATCGTTACCAGGTTGATGGGTACACTTTCGGCAAGGCTGAACTTTTTGGCTACGTCAGTGACCTCAAGGAGACCAAAAAGATCACAGGGATCCTACTCAGGAATGGACGTGTCAAAGCGACTGACGAACAGCGAAACTCAATTGCCAGCATCGGCAAAACCTTGGAACTGGAAGCTTTTTTCCAGGATGGAAAGGATCTCGTGCCCTTGGTCAAGGAATAGCTCCTTCGGCTCGATCATCGGAAATACCGCAACCCCGGGCCGCTTGAGCCCGGCGTTTCGCGCGATCAAAGTGGTCAAGCGCAATTTGATTTACGGCGCTGGCTTCTTGGTCGCGCTGACGCTGGTTTTAACCACTCCCGCGCAAGCCGCCAACCCGTTGACGATCTGGAAAGATCGGCTGTTTGGGGAGCAACCGGCGAAGCCACGCATTCGGAGCGCGCCGGCGCAGGGCGTCGTTCTGCTGGGACTCAATCGCCCGGAACGGATTGTTGTCGGCACCGACGCCGAACAGAGGAAATTTCCGAAAGGGCTCAGCCGCTTTCGCGAAATCGAACTGCAACGCGAGTTCGAGCATGTCGCGGTGCGCATACAGGTGATCGCTGACAATAACCCGAATGGTCGCGGCAATGCGGTCCTCAAGCCGGTGCTCTACGTGCTTGATGACAAAGAAAAGGTTAGCGACACAACCGTTGTCGAGCCGCTGGAAATCGATATCCGACCGTTCAAGACGACGCGCTTGCTGGCTTGCGTCAATCTTGAGAATGTCAGGCGTTTCGCGATCGCAACGCCGTCCTCGGCCAGCGGCAAGTTCTACGAGTCGCGCTCGCGCGACAAGTTGAAAGCATCAAGCAAAGGCGGTTTCTATTATTCGACTGATGCAGTCAATGTCCGGTTGCCGTATGTCGAAACCGGCGAGCTGATCATCGAAGTCAAACCGGTAAACAAGAAGGGCGAGGGTTGCTAATCGCACATCTCAGCCGTTGATGTGATGAGGTTGGCAAGTCGAAATTCCTGAGCGTCTATCCCCGCCAAGCAACACTGACTCGCCAGCACCCCGTAGGAGCCCCGCCAGGGGCGAGCTCTTCCGCAACGACTAGCCACAAGCTCGCCCGTAAACGGACTCCTACATTAATCTCAAAAGTCCTCTAGAAGCCCCGCCAAGGGCGAGCTCTTTCGCAACAACTAGCCACAAGCTCGCCCGTAAACGCGCTCCTACATTATTCTCAACCTTAATGGGTGGTTCCGCCGATGACGTGCAGATCGGCTTCCGTGCGTGTGCAGCATTCAATGACGCTGCGGATACCCCGCACCATCACTTCTACCGACAGCGCGGGCTCATCGGAATGGTCAATGGCTTGTTCGGGTAGCCAGGGGACATGGATGAAACCTCCGCGCACGCCCGGATGCTCGGTGGCGATCAGATGGGCCAACCAGTAAAACACCTGATTGCAGACATACGTGCCGGCGCTCAGGGAGAGAGCCGATGGTACATTTAACGATTTCAATGTTTCGTGTATTGCCTTGAGCGGGAGCGTCGAAAAATACGCGCCCGGCCCACTCGTCAATACGTCGACATCGATAGGTTGCAGCCCCGCATTGTCGGCAATACGTGCATCAATCAGATTGATTGCGACTCGTTCCAGCGAAATTTCACTGCGTCCGCCGGCTTGTCCCAACGCGATCACGAGAGCGGGTTGATGCTGATCAAGCAGCTCGGCAAGACGCAACGGTGCGTGTGCAAAAGTAACCGGTAGAATCCCCGATACCACACGAAGCCCGCCGATGATTTCGCCATCTAGGCATCGCGCGATGTCAGCGGAAGGGTTGATGCGCTCGTCGGCAAATGGCTCGAAGCCGAGCAGTAGCACGATCGGCGTGCTCATCGAAACACCAGCACGATCATCAGCAGGATATTCACTGCCATCAAGCTCAGCGCAGTCGGAATTTGCGAGCGGATCACCCCGTACTGATCGGGTAACTCAAGCAAAACAGCGGGCACGATATTGAAGTTGGCGGCCATCGGCGTCAGCAGCGTGCCGCAGTAGCCGGTCAGCATGCCAATCGCGCCGAGGATGGCCGGGTCGGCACCGTGGCGAAGGATCAACAAGGGCAGGCCAATGCCCGCCATCATCACTGGAAACGCGGCGAAGGCATTGCCCATGATGACGGTAAAAAACACCATGCCGAAGGCGAATGCGAGCAGGCAAGCGATACGGCTATCGATGGGAATCACTGCACTGGTCAGGGCCGCGATCGAGTCGCCAACACCGGTCGCGGCAAAGACGCCGCCGAGGGTTGCAAGAATCATCGGCAGCAACACCGCCCAGCCCAGCGAGTCGAGCAGGCGGCGTCCCTCGTAGATTGATTGGATGGGTCTTGCACGAATCACCTGGAATGCCGCGCCGAGCGCCAGCACGCTGGCCAAGCCGAGCGCCGTCAAGGTCAGGTTCCT
>JBBSVJ010000117.1:0-10674 GCA_038233665.1 Lysobacterales bacterium | reverse complement strand
TTACGGGCGAGCTTTTTGCGTGGGTTGTGGAGAAGGCTCGCTCCTGGCGGAGCTCCTACAGGGTTGCGGCGATTTTGTTGGAGCCCGATTACGGGCGAACTTTTTGTGTGGATTGTGGAGAAGGCTCGCTCCTGGTGGAATTCCTACCGGGTTACGGCGATTTTGTTGGAGCCCGTTTACGGGCGAGCTTTTTGCGTGGGTTGTGGAGAAGGCTCGCTCCTGGCGGAGCTCCTACCGGGTTGCGGCGATTTTGTAGAAGCCCGTTTACGGGTGAGCTTTTTGCGTGGGTTGTGGAGAAGAGCTCGCTCCTGGCGGAGCTCCTACAGGGTTACGGCGATTTTGTAGGAGCCCGTTTACGGGCGAGTTTTTTGCGTGGGTTGTGGAGAAGGCTCGCTCCTGGCGGAGCTCCTACCGGGTTGCGGCGATTTTGTAGGAGCCCGTTTACGGGCGAGCTTTTTGCGTGGTTTGTGGAGAAGACCTCGCTCCTGGCGGAGCTCCTACAGAAGAAGCGGCGGGGGGATTTTGCATTGCCGGTTTCGCGGCGTGCGAGCATCATTGTCGGATGGACAAACCTGCCAACGTTATTCTGGCTGCTGCCAGTGCTTCTGCCGCCGATTCAGCGGCGATGGTCGCCAATTGCGTGGCCTATAAATCCGATGGCACGCGCATCGGCGATATTACGCTGGATGCGATCAGCGACGTGCTGGAGCAAGTCGATACGTTTGTCTGGGTCGGCTTGATTGAACCGGATGAGGCGCTCCTGGAAAAATTGCAGGAGGAGTTTGGCCTGCATGATCTCGCCATCGAGGATGCCCACAACGCGCATCAGCGACCGAAAATCGAAGCCTATGGAGATTCGCTTTTCATCGTCGCGCAGACTGCCCAAGTGGTCGGCGCGAGTATTGAGTTCGGCGAGACGCATATCTTTGTCGGCAAGCGCTATCTGGTGACCGTTCGTCACGGGGCATCACTCTCCTACGCGCCCGCCCGGCGCAGTTGCGAGCAATCACCGGAAATGCTTGCTTACGGCCCGAGCTACGGGTTGTATGCCGTGCTCGATTTCATTGTCGACAACTTCATGCCGATTGTGCGCAGCTTTCGCGAGGATCTGCAGGAGCTCGAAGAAGATATCTTCGAGGATACGTTCAAGCGCGAAACCATCCGCCGACTGTACAATCTGAAGAAAGAGCTGGTTACCTTGCGCCTCGCCATAGGCCCGTTGCAGGATATTCTCAACCAGCTCACGCGCATGTATCCGGGGCTATTGCGTGATGAAGTGCGTCCGTACTTTCGAGATGTGCTGGATCACGCCGCGCGCATCAACGAATCGACCGACACGATGCGCGAGATGCTGACCGCCGCCTTGAGTGTGAACCTTTCACTGGTCACGGTGGCCCAGGGCGAAGTGGTCAAAAGTCTGGCTGGATGGGCGGCATTGCTGGCCGCGCCAACGCTGCTGACCAGTTGGTACGGCATGAACTTCCACCACATGCCCGAACTCGACAAACCGTGGGGTTATCCGCTGATGATCGGTCTCACGGCGCTCATATGCGGAGGTTTGTTCTGGCTGCTGCGCCGGGCGAAATGGTTGTAGGTTTTCTTCTCGAACTCGTGACACTCTTCATGGGACTGAATCGCTGCAAGGGATTCAGTTGGTGGTACGAAATAGCGATGGATCGGGCCAATCGTCTTTAAAAACTGCCGTTTTTCGAAACGAACCCGCGTGAGATGCCACGCCCGAGAATGCGGCCAAGCGGGGCGCGGCATGTTTATTCCGACGGCTCAGAATAATCTGGGCTACCAAGGTTGCAGCTGGATGCAGATACTCAGCGGAGATCTATTCAAGCGTGAAGATACCGAGATTCGCGAGGACAAACTCGCGACCGGGGCATCAGTACTGCGAAATTTTGCTCACAGTCGCGCCAGCCTGTTGCTGGCCGAGATCGATCAGGTGTTGCGTCTGGCACCGCTGCGCAACATGGTGACGCCGGGTGGCGCACGCATGTCGGTGCAGATGAGCAACTGTGGTGAACTCGGTTGGATCAGCGACAAGCGCGGCTATCGTTACAGTGCGTTGGATCCACTCAGTGACCAGCGATGGCCAGCCATGCCGCCGATGGTCCATGAACTGGCCATTGAGGCGGCGAGCTCGGCGGGTTTTGCGGGATTTGTTCCCGATGCATGCCTGATCAACCGATACGAGCCGGGTATTGGATTGAGCCTGCACCAGGATCGCGACGAGCGGGATTTTGCGGCACCGATCGTGTCCGTATCAATGGGTCTTCCTGCTGTGTTTCTTTTCGGCGGAGAAGCACGTCGTGATAAAACGCAGACTATCCCACTCGGACACGGTGATGTGGTTGTCTGGGGTGGCCCGGCTCGCTTGCGATTTCATGGTGTCCGACCGCTTAAAGCCGGTGAGCATCCGTTGACCGGTGCCTATCGGTTCAACCTGACCTTGCGCAAAGCCGGATGATGGAACCTGCGCAAAAGTATCCAGCCGCTGTTATGCGTGGTGTTTCCAGCTATCCGGGCAAGTTGTTGGGTTTATCGCCCACTTTCGCAATCATCGAGGTTGTCTTGTCGCCCTTGCGCCGCTCCTGCGCGATCTGGGTGCCGTGGACGATGAAGTAAATGTTCTCCGCGATGTTGGTGGCGTGATCACCGATGCGTTCGATGTTCTTGGCCATGAACAAAAGGTGCGTGCAAGCGGTGATGTTGCGCGGATCTTCCATCATGTAGGTGAGCAATTCACGGAACATGCCGGTGTATAGACTGTCGAGTTCTTCATCGCGTGCCCAGGCGAGCAGCGCGCGATCGGCATCGCGATCGCGATAGGCGATCAGCACTTCGGTGATGATCTCGCCGGCCAGCTTGGCCAGGCGTGGCAGGTTGAACACGGGCCGTACGAGATCAACACGGTTGAGCGCAATCGCACGCTTGGCCACGTTCGCGGCGTAGTCGCCGATGCGTTCGATGTCGGATGAGATGCGCAGCGCGGCGAGCACTTCGCGCAAGTCGCGGGCGATCGGCTGCCGCAGTGCAAGCAGGCGGATGACATCCTGACTGATCTCATTTTCCAGATCATCAACGGCTTTGTCGCTGGCGACGATGCGTTCGGCGGCATCACTGTCACGCTCGACCACGGCGATGATGGCGGCTTCGAGTTCATTCAGGGCGAGATCGCCCATGCGCTGGATTTCTCCGGTCAGGCGGGCCAGTTCTTCGTCGTAGCTTTTCACGATGTGTTCGCTGATAGGTGACATGCTGTGATCCTCAGCCGAAGCGGCCGGTTATGTAATCCTCGGTCTGCTGCTTCGCCGGTTGCGTGAAGAGCTTCTCCGTTTCGCCAAACTCGACCAATTCGCCGAGGTACATGAAGGCCGTGAAGTCCGAGCAACGTGCGGCTTGCTGCATATTGTGAGTGACAATGGCAATCGTAAACTGACCTGCAAGCTCCGCGATCAACTGCTCAATCTTGGCCGTGGCGATTGGATCCAGCGCCGAGGTTGGTTCATCGAGCAGCAGGACTTGCGGCTTCAGGGCAACCGCACGCGCTATGCACAAGCGTTGCTGCTGGCCGCCAGAAAGCCCCAGCGCGCTTTGCTTGAGCTTGTCCTTGACCTCATCCCACAGCGCGCCCTGGCGCAAGGCCTCTTCAACGCGCGCTTCCATGTCGGGTTTCTTGAGCTTTTCGTAGTGGCGGATTGCGTAGGCGACGTTCTCGAAAATCGACATCGGGAACGGCACCGGCTTTTGGAACACCATGCCAACCTTGCCGCGCAAGCGGTTGAGCGAGTACTTGGCATCAAGGATGTTCTCGCCATCAAGAATCACCTCGCCTTCGGCTTGCTGTTTGGGATAGATCGAATAGATGCGGTTGAAGATGCGCAACAAGGTCGATTTTCCGCAACCGGATGGTCCGATCAACGCGGTGACACGGCGTTCGGCAATATCGAGATTGACATCCTTGAGCGCCTGAAACTGGTCGTAGAAGAAGTTGAGATTCTTCGCACTCATTTTTGGCGATTGGTCGGTATCGATTTTGTGACGGGCAGCGCCGACGGTCGGTGCCGACATGGCAAAACTCAGGTCATTCATGGCGGGACTTGTTCCTCGAAAGAATGGCTCGCGCGAGCAAGCTCAGCACCAGCACAAAGAAGGTCAGCACCAGCGCCCCGGCCCAGGCCAGGGTCTGCCAGTTTTCATAAGGACTCGCGGTGAACTGATTCATCACCACCGGCACGCTGGCCATCGGCTGAGTCAAATCGGTGCTCCAGTATTGGTTGCCGAAGGAAGTGAAAAGCAGCGGCGCGGTTTCGCCACTGATGCGGGCGAGGGCAAGGATGATGCCGGTGACAATGCCCGGTGCGGCGCCGCGATAGAGTACTTGCACGATCACTTTCCACTGCGGAACGCCGAGCGAAAGTGCCGCCTCGCGCATCTGCGAAGGCACCAGACGAAGCATTTCATCGGTCGTACGCACGATCACCGGCAATACGATGAAAGCCAGTGCGATCGAGCCGGCGATGGCCGAGAAACCACCGCCCATCTGCGCCACCACCAGGGTGTAGACGAATAGTCCAAGCACGATTGATGGCGCCGAGAGCAGGATGTCGTTGACGAAGCGGATAACCAGCCCGATCTTGCGCGCACCAGAATATTCGGCCAGCCAGGTGCCAGCCGCGATACCGAGTGGTGTGCCGATCAGAATAGCGATGCCACACATCATCATGCTGCCGTAGAACGCATTGGCCAGTCCGCCGGCTTCCTGCGGTGGTGGCGTGTTCTGCGTGAACAAGGCGATATTGATCCCGCTGATGCCCTTGCTGATCGTGGTCCAAAGGATCCAGGCGAGGAAATACAAGCCGAAAATTGCAGCGGCGCTGGACATCACGATGGCAATGCGATTGATGATCGTACGTTTGCGGTAGAGCCGTTCGGAGACTTTAGATGAATCCGATGCACGGACGCTCGTGTTCATTACAAGCCCTCTCGTCGTTGCAACTGCATCAGCATCAGGCGCGCAATCGCGAGCACAAAGAACGTGACGATAAAGAGCACAAAGCCGAGCAGCAGCAGGGCCGATTTATAGGTGTCCGTAGCTTCGGCGAAATCGTTCGCAATCAACGCGGCAATTGTCGTACCGGGTTCAAGCAAAGAGACCGAAAAGCGAACGGTATTGCCGACCACATAGGCCACGGCCATGGTTTCGCCAAGCGCTCGGCCAAGGCCGAGGAACACGCCGCCGATCACCGCCGACTTGGTGTAAGGCAAGACCACATCCCAGACCACTTCCCATTTGGTCGCGCCGAGCGCGTAGGCAGACTCCTTGAGGCGCGTGGGAACGGTGATGAACACATCCCGCATGACTGATGAGACAAACGGAATAACCATGATCGCCAGCACAAAACCAGCGGTGAGCATGCCGATGCCAATCGGCGGCCCTTGAAACATCGGGCCGATCAAGGGCAGGGTGCCGAGGTGATCATTGAGCCAGGGCGTGACGTGCTCAGTCATCACCGGTACGAGCACGAACAGGCCCCACATGCCGTAAATGATCGAGGGAATACCGGCCAGTAATTCGATCGCGGAACCGACCGGACCGCGCAGCCAAGCCGGGGCGACCTCGGTCAGATATAGCGCGATGCCGAAACTCGCAGGAACGGCGATCAGCATGGCGATACTGGCCGTTACCAAAGTGCCGTAAATCGGAATCAGCGCACCGTAGCGGTTTTCAACCGGATTCCATTCGGTCGAAAAAAAGAAGCTCCAACCTTCCTGGGCCAGCACTTCGCGACCGCCCCAGAGCATTGACAAGGCTGCGCCTGCCAGAGCAATCAAAACGAAGAAAGCGGTGAAGGCGAGCAGATAGCTGAAGCCCTTGTCCTGCAGCTCATCGCGGCGGGAATCGGGGTTTGGTATCGCGCCTCGTGCGGCGATGGTGGTCATGCGAGAGTGATCATTTAGATATTAAGAAAAAATCAGTCGTTGCCATGTGATTCTCCGGATGGTGCGAGTGGAGCCGCCGTAAAAGCCCCTCTCCTGTCGGGAGAGGGGTTGGGGTGAGGGTTCGGTCGGAGCGAGTTGGGGCAGTGCGCACGTCTGTGCTTTTACGCAAACCCCGTACCCTCATCCGGCGCAGTCGCGCCACCTTCTCCCGGGGGGAGAAGACTCAATCTGGCTGAGCTTCGCGCCAGTCTGGCGACTACTTGATGCGATCAGCCCAGTAAGCGTTGATCAGGGCAACCAAACTGTCCGGCAACGGAACGTAATCCAGTGCGACCGCTTGCTGTTTGCCATTCGCATAACCCCAGCTGAAGAACTCACGGGCGGCCTTGGCACGCTCGACATCCTTCGCTTGTGCGTGCATCAGTACAAACACGGTGGCACTGATCGGCCAGGATTCATCACCCGGTGCATTGGTGATGACAAGGCTGAAATCCTTTGCGTTCTTCCAGTCAGCGCTGGCAGCGGCAGCGGCGAACGACTCGGCACTCGGCATGACGAACTTGCCGGCAGCATTCTCCATTTGAGTAAACGACATCTTGTTTTGCAAGGCGTAGGAAAGTTCGACATAGCCGATCGCATTCTTGATCTGCTTCACATACGCAGCGACACCTTCGTTGCCCTTGCCGCCGAGACCCACTGGCCATTGCACCGAGGTACCTTCACCGACCTTTTCTTTCCACTCCGGGCTCACCTTTGACAAGTAATTGACGAAGTTGAATGTGGTGCCCGATCCATCCGAACGGTGCACGATGGTGATCTTGCCATCGGGCAGAGACAAGCCTTCGTTCATCGATGCGATGGCCGGATCATTCCATTGGGTGACCCTGCCGAGGAAAATGTCGGCAAGTAGCGTGCCGGTCAGCTTGAGCTTGCCCGGTTCAATACCAGCGACATTGACGACGGGCACTACACCGCCGATCACGACCGGAAACTGCACCATACCGGCTTCGGCCACGTCTTTCGGGTCCAGCGGTTTGTCCGAGGCGCCAAAATCAACCGTCGAAGCCTTGATCTGCGCGATACCGCCGCTGGAGCCGATTGACTGATAGTTGATCTTGTTGCCCGTGGCCGTGTTGTAGTCAGCCGACCACTTGGACATCAAGGGGAAGACAAATGACGAACCGGCACCGGTCACGTCGGATGCGTGGACAGCACCCATTCCGATCGTCGATGCGATCGCTACAACGGCAGTACTCAACTTGATTGAAATGCTCACGCGGGCGACTCCTTGAGGGTTTTGCAGCAGAGGCGCACTTTTTAACCGCTCAAGGTTGCAGGAACGTGTGAGTTTTATTTCAGTTTGGTTACAGGGAAGCCGGAATAGCCACCCATTCGGCTGGTCTTTCCGTACTTTCAATCAATTTCCGCTGATAAAGTCCGGGCCCTTGCCGACGGTCTTCTCGTAGACGCCTTTGCCGGCACGCTTGTACTGGGTGAAACCGTGTTTGCCGGCATGGCTCTCACTGGTGCGATGAGCTTGGCCGGAAACGACTTGGGGTGCGCTGATGACGCGATGAATTGGCGAGGCGCACTCCGGGCAGACGGTCAATGCCGGATCGGACAGGCGCTGGAGGCATTCAATGCCTTCACGGCAATGCTCGCAGTCGGCCTGATCAGGCATGTATTGATAGATAGGCATAGCGTTGAGAATGCGGCCGCCAGATCAAGGAATCAATCGGCGTGATGATCACCGACTTGCAAAGGATTACGCGCATCGGCGAAATCCGACAGATGTTTCCAGCGATTGACGATCTTGCAGAACAGCTCAGCCGTGCGCTCGGTATCGTAAACCGCCGAATGGGCCTCGTTGGCATCCCAATCCTCACCGGACGCGGCCACTGCGCGGGCGAGCACGGTTTGACCGTAGGCCAAACCAGCCAGCGTGACCGTATCGAAATTACTGAAAGGGTGAAACGGATTGCGCTTGTGCCCCGTTCGACGCACAGCGGCATTCACAAAGCTCAAATCAAAACCCGCGTTGTGCCCGACCAGGATCGCTCGCTGGCAATCTGCAGCGCGCATCGCGGCGCGTACCGGAGCGAAAACATGGTCTAGCGCCGCGCGCTCTTCCATGGCATTGCGAAACGGGTGATCCGGATCGATGCCGGTGATTTCAAGCGCGCGGGGATCCAGATTGGCACCTGGAAACGGTTCGACGTGCGTGGAAACAACGGGCTGCGGAAACACGAAGCCATTCGCATCCATGCCGATGACGACGACGGCGATCTCAAGCAAGGCATCGCGTTCGCAATTGAAACCACCGGTTTCAACATCGACGACAACAGGAAGAAAACCGCGAAATCGCTCGGCGATACGCGTGACGGAAGTGTTCTCGGGCATGCGCCAAGGATAGCGGATCGTGCCTGCTACGGGGTGATTCGTGGATTTTCTCGCCATCCCTCCTTGGCAGCGGATAGGCTGCCATCCGGATGCGCGATCGAATCTGAAGGCTGGATCAAATTCGTTCAATGTTTCGAATTCACCTGCTTGAAATAATTCCGATACTTTTCTGAAATGCGCCGGTAACAAATCATGCATACGCTGCGCGGCGATGGAACCCGGCTAGCGGTTTCCAGCCTGTCCACTGCATAGAGAAAGTCCATGAAACGTTTAGCGCATCGCCTGCTTGCCACCTCCCTCGTTTCCATCCTGGCAAGCCAGGCCCATGCCGATGTCGCAATTGATGTCATCGGCGGCTACGAGGTCAGCTTCGAAGGCCTGGTTCAGACCGACGGCAACTGGTTCAACAACGATGTCGTCGATCTCAACGGCTCGTCAGGCAACAACGGAAAAGACAGTGAGTTCGAGCTTCGCCGCAGTGAACTCGTGCTCAAGGGCAAGGGCACCATGTTCGACTGGGTGCTCGGCTACGATGCCAAGGCCAACAAATATCTCGACGTCAATTTGAAATGGAAGCTTGGTTCCAACTTTGTGCAGGTCGGCCAGTTCAAGCAGGTCAACAGCTTGGAAGAACTCAGCAGCACCAAGAACAACGATTTCATTTCCAAGGCGATGGTCACGAATACCTTCGCTGTGGGTCGGCGAGTCGGTGTAGCCTACGGAGATGGCGGCACGAATTGGGGCTATACGGCCAACGTTTTTGGTCGCGAACTGACGCGCAACCTGGGCCAGGGCCAGGGCTATGGCGGGCGCTTCTACTACGCGCCGATCGTCGGTGATGGCAGCCTGCTACATTTTGGCATTTCGGCTGTCGACTACGACACCAACAACGATACCCAGCGCTGGCGCATCCGTCCGGACGCCGATCTGGCAACCGCACGATTGATTGATACCGGAAGCATTCTCAATTCCGATCGCAACCGAACCTATGGGCTGGAAGCGTTGTGGGTCGGTGGTCCATTCAAGGTGCAGAGTGAATACATGCGCACGACCACCACACGTACCAGCAACTCTTCGGCATCAGATTTTTCCGGCGACAGCTGGTATGTCTCCGGAGTCTGGAATATCACCGGCGAAACCTGGGGTTACAAAGGCGGCACGCCGACCACGGCGAGACCGGGCGATCCATCCAGCGGCATGTGGCAGGTAGGGATCCGCTATGACGACGCCAACCTCAATGACGGCGCAATCAAAGGTGGCGACGAGCACAACATCACGCTCGGCGTGAACTACTACTGGCGCTCGAACTTCAAAATCATGGCCAACTATGTGGCTGTGAACAGTTCGAAGTTCAACTCTGCGTTGGGCGGTGATCTGAGTGATGACCCGAATATCTTCGAGACTCGATTGCAGTTCTATTGGTAGGTTTCTATTTGCCACGCTGGCGCGTGTCGGTCGCCAGTCAAGGCTTTCGAAGTTCCCTCGTCACCCCTGCGCAGGCAGGGGCCCAGTGGTTTTGCACTTATAAAGTACGCTCCTTCGGAGCGCGGCATCCCTGCCGAGGTTTGACTCGCCTCCCACCTCTCGTCGTCCCGGCGCAGGCCGGGACCCAGTGACTTTGCTGTTGATTTTTACGCGCCTTCGTCGCGCGGCATCCATGCCGGGTTTCACTCGCCTCCCGGCGAGCGAGTCACTTCTCTTTGCGTGGCCAAAGAGAAGTAACCAAGAGAAAGGCCACCCCGATACAGCGGTCTCCAGGCATTCGGCAAATGCTCCTGCGTTGCTCTAACTCCTGCATCCATGCAGTCGCCTGCCTTCCGACTACGCAACGCGACTCCGGGGGTTCGCCGACAGTCCATCCTTGGACTGGCGTCGAACTGGGCGCAATCCATTGCGCCCACCCTGCGGGCTTTCCCTACGTCACGTTGCCGCCGAATAGGGGCCCCATTCACTGCGCATCGTGTGCAGCCAAGAAGATGCAGGTTCCCGCGTGTTTTAGCCTTGCGATTCTTTTCCTTCTCCCGCAATGCGTACCCAGAGGGCATTAAGGAGAAGGTGCCCGGGAGGGCGGATGACGACTGCATGGATGTAGGAGGTAGAGGCCGCTCGAGCGCATCCTGCGCTCGCGGCATTCGCACATCCTTGTGCAGCACAACGCAAGGAGCAGTTGCCGAGGGCGCTTTTGATTTTGATTTAGGCGTGCACGATGCGCGCTATTGGGATCCCCTCGATCGTGGCGAGACTGCGCAGGAAGTGTCCGAAGGATGGCCCACACGATGTGGGCCAGTTCGACGCCAGTCCATGGATGGACTGTCGGCGAAC
>JBBSVJ010000116.1:0-10702 GCA_038233665.1 Lysobacterales bacterium | reverse complement strand
CGGATTTTTCCAGCGCGGCCGGATCCGTGCCGTCACTCGCGCGATGATCAACCACGCCGAGGGTTCCACCGGGTTTGAGCACCGCGTTGAATCCCTTGAACATGGCAGCAGCGCTGCCGCCACCGACCCAGTTGTGCACATGGCGACACGTCAGCACAACATCAGCGGATCCGGCCGGACCGAAACTCGGCGCTTTTGGATCAAATTCGACCACCTCGGCGGCACCATATTGATCCGGATTGTCAGCAAGCATGGCGCGAAATTTCGCATTGCCGCGCGCGTTGTATTCAGAGCTGGCATCAGCCGGGATGGCTGCGATGTAGTGACCGTTCTTCATCATCGGGGCGAGGATTTCGCTGTACCAGCCACCACCCGGATTGATTTCGATGACTGTCTGATCCGGTTTTACGCCGAAGAACGCAAGCGTGGCCGCCGGGTGCCGGTAGGCATCCCGAGCCTTGTTCGCATCCGAACGCCAAGTACCCGCAAGTGCACTGTCGAGGGGGTTGGTCGTGCTGGTTTCCTCAGCGGCGGGTGGGACGACGACAGCGGGCTGATCGGATGCGGATTCAGGTGCTGCGGTTTGCTCCGCGGCGGGGCCGCAAGCGGTAAGGGCAAGCGTCAGCGCGACAGCCAGGCAAAGCTTGTTCATGGTCGACTCCAGTTCGTTGCCGACAGGGCGGCAGAGGGCCGCAAAGCCTAGCATAGGGTTGTCAGGGTTCCGCATGAAGTCTGCAGGCGAGGCGCCCGCCGCGCGTCTCTTCATGGATGAATATGAACGCAAACTGTTCGTTCATCTGCGGTCAGGGGAAAACTCGGATGGAATTCATGTTCAGGCGTCTACCTTTAGTCACATCATCGCGGAGCTCGGGGATAACTACGGGGCAGCGATGTAACTCAATCATTTCAGGAGGTTCACCATGCTGCATTACGCCATCGTCTTTCTCGTCGTCGCCCTGATCGCCGCTGTCCTCGGGTTTGGTGGAATCGCCGGCGCATCGGCCGGTATCGCCAAGATCCTGTTCCTCGTCTTCATCGTGTTGTTTGTGGTTTCTTTGATCTTCGGTCGAAAGAAGCTCTGAATCTTCTTTTCAAGTCGGATCAAACGAAAAGAGCCCGCACTGCGGGCTTTTTTCGTTTTCGTCGAATGATTTTATGGATTCAGACGCGCCGAGGGACGATAGGGCGCGATATCGTTGTAGTCGCCGCGCGCGATGCCCTGCTGGATTCCGCGCCACCACTCCGCATCGAAAATCTCGCCATGTGTCTCGATCAACGCGTTCCGTAAATCTGCGGGCACGCCGAGAAAGCGCGGAAACATTTCTGGAAAAACATCACCCTCACGCACGCTCAGCCACTCCTCCAGCGGTCGTGTCTCGTCTTCGAAACGGGCCTCGGGAATTTTTCGGAAACAACAGGTATCGAGCAGGCATAACTCGTCATAGTCGTAGAAAATGGCGCGTCCGCCGCGACTTATTCCGAAGTTCTTCAAAAGCAGATCGCCGGGAAAGATGTTGCTGCGTGCGAGATCCTTGATCGATTGGCCATAGTCGAGCATCGCGTTTCGCGCAGCCTCGGCCGGCGCCTCGCGTACATAAAGGTTCATCGGCCGCAGGCGTCGTTCGACATAGCAATGCCGGACCAGCACCTCCGCGCCAACCAGTGACACGGTTTCCGCGCATTGGGTCAACAATTCTTCAAGCATGTCGGGATCAAATTGAGCCAGCGGAAAACGCAGATGGCGGTATTCCTGGGCATCAACGAGGCGCCCAATGCGGTCATAACGAAACACCAGCAGATATTTTTCCTCGACTTGTCGGCGCGCAATGTCCTTTGGATAGGCAAACTGATCGCGGATCACCTTGAACACCAGCGGATAGGATGTCGGCGTGAAAACCGCCATGACCATGCCGCGCTCGCCATCGGCGCGCACAAGGCGCTCGCCCGGGTGATTGGCCAAGTGGCGAAACAGGTGGCGATAGCGCTCGGTCTTGCCCTGCTTGGCTCGACCGAGCACGGTATAGAGCTCCTCGACCGGCTTATGCGGCAACAACGCGCCGAGGAAGACCACCACATCACTGACCGTCGCCAGGTCGACGTGAAAATAGCTTCGCGTGAAACTGAAGATCAAGGAAACCTGATCCACTTCGCTGATCACCGCGTCAGCGCGCACGCCATCCGCTGTGCTGACCAACGCAATGACGAGCGGAAGATCGCCTTGTGATGTGCTGATCCGACCGATCAGATAGGCACGGCGCTCACGAAAAAACGCAATCTTGATCAGGTCGATCGAATCAACTCTCTGTACACCGATCGCGCGCATGTTTGAGCCTAGCCTGCGCGCAATGGATTTGACGCAATCGGAAATATCCGCGTAGCCATTGGCAAACGGATAATCCGCAAGTATGCGTTCACAGACAACCGCCAACCCATCGGCTGCGGAATAGCTGTTCAGATCGGTGGCGTCGATGATGCCTTCGGTCGGCTCGCTGTCGAGAGCAACGAACTCGATGTCGTTGGCGACGCCCAAGGTGTGAAAAAAGCGACGCGACAACGAGTTGAAGAAGGTTTTCGGAAACTCACGATCGAGCATCGCCGCGACTAGCAGTTCTAGCGCATTGCGCATCTGTGCCCAGATCGATCGCGAGCGTACCTGCTCCTCAAGCAGCAATTCCAGCCGACCCAGCGTCTCGCGCACACAAACATCATAAAGATCGATACGCGCGGCAGCATCGACGCGCACGTACTTCCAGTCACGTCGCTCAAAACGCCGCTTGGCGCGCCGAGTGATATCGGAGAAGCGCGCGTTGTAATCGAGAAAAGCGTCAAGAATCAACGCCGCGGCCCGCTGCTGGATGGCGACCGTCACGGGCTGGAATCCGAAATTCGGGATTCAGCAGTCGGGATGAGCAACCATTTGCTTGTTGCGAGCCGGTAAACAGGAGCGGCGGCTTGGCGCTTGCCGCTCCTGCGCAAGAGATCGGAGGAACGCGCGTTGCGAGCCGCGAATCCCAAATCCCGATTCACAACGCTCCCAATCACATCGCCGCTATCAAGCGATCGGCAAACTCCGAGCATTTCACCTCGGTGGCGCCGTCCATGAGACGGGCAAAATCATAGGTGACGTGTTTCTGACTGATCGCCTTGTCCATCGCGGCGATAATCGCGTCGGCGGCTTCGTGCCAGCCCATGTAACGCAGCATCATTTCACCAGACAAAATCAGTGAACCCGGATTGACCTTGTCGAGACCCGCGTACTTTGGCGCGGTACCGTGGGTCGCCTCGAACACCGCATGGCCGGTCACATAATTGACGTTGCCGCCCGGAGCAATACCGATGCCGCCAACCTGCGCGGCCAGTGCGTCGGACAGATAGTCGCCGTTGAGATTGAGCGTGGCGACCACGTCATACTCGGCCGGGCGCAGCAGGATCTGCTGCAAAAACGCATCGGCAATGACGTCCTTGATGATGATTTCCTTGCCGGTCTTCGGATTCTTGAACTTCGACCACGGCCCCCCATCAATCTCGACCGCACCGAACTCGTTGTGCGCGAGCGCATAGCCCCAGTCACGGAATCCACCTTCGGTGAACTTCATGATGTTGCCCTTGTGCACCAACGTGACCGAGTCGCGATCGTTGTCGATCGCGTAAAGGATGGCCGCGCGGACCAGGCGGTCAGTACCTTCCTTGGAAACCGGCTTGATGCCAAAGCCCGAGCTGTCCGGGAAGCGGATCTTCTTGTAGCGATCCGGGAAGTTTTCCTTGATCAGGGCGACGAATTTCTTTGCGTCCTCGGAACCCTGCTGGAATTCGATGCCTGCGTAGATGTCCTCGGTGTTTTCGCGGTAGATCGTCATGTCGACCTTGGAAGGATCCTTGACCGGCGAAGGCACCCCATTGAACCAGCGCACCGGACGCACGCAGGCATACAGATCGAGCATCTGGCGCAGGGCGACATTGAGCGAGCGAATACCGCCACCAACCGGCGTGGTCAGCGGACCCTTGATCGAGACCAGATATTCGCGACACGCTGCAACCGTTGCGTCGGGCAACCAGTTACCGGTTTCGTTGAAGGCTTTTTCACCGGCCAGCACTTCCATCCAGTGAATCTTGCGCTTGCCGCCGTACGTCTTTTCAACTACGGCATCGAAAACACGCACCGAGGCTTTCCAGATATCCGGGCCGGTGCCGTCGCCTTCAATGAACGGAATGACCGGCTGGTTCGGCACGTTGAGGACGCCGCTGGCGATAGTGATCTTTTCGCCGCCGGCAGGGGGCGTGAGTGTGGATTCGGCCATGTAAGTCTCCGCTTGGGGGTGGTTGCGCAGATGGGCCGCGGCGGACGCAGCGGCGGGCGCAGTTCGAGTCTATTGTCGCTGGAATGACGCACGGGCGCCAACGCCGGACTTTATTCGCAAAGAAGAAAGGCGCGGATTGCTCCGCGCCTTTCTCGATTGAAGCGTTCGATAACGAGGGTTACTTGACCTCGAAATCCTGACTTGCAACCGGGTTGCCATCGAGGGTGATGGCGACTTTGTACTTGCCAACCGGCCAGCCATCCGGCTTGGCGATGTGGAACGTGGTCACCGCACCACCTGTCGGCGCAATCGACTGGCTGCTTTCGTCAACCAACTGGTCTTCACCGAAAGTCCAGCGCGCCACAATGGCGGCGTTCGGCGCTGCGCCCTTGGTCGCGACAGCCGCGTAAATCGTGTCGGTCGGTGCAAACGTTGTCATGGCATTCGTGACGTTCTGGCTGCCATCAACCGCATTGCCCAACGTGAGTCCGGCAAACATGACCGACTCAGCCATCGGCGGCGGCGTCGTTACCATCGGCGCCGGCGCGGGTGCGGGCGCGACGACCGGTGCAGGCGCCTCGTCCTTCTTGCCGCAAGCGGCCAAGGCGACGACAACGGCCAAGCCGAGAGAGAGTGAACGGATGGGTAGCTTATTCATGATTGGAGGGCTCCTTGAATGAATGTTCTTCGACGGGAATCTTGATCACCTGTCCAATCTGGATCAGGTCCGGGTCGCTGATGCGATCGCGGTTTGCTTCGAATATTTCGCGCCATTTGCTGGCATTTCCGTAAAATTTCTTGGCAATTTTTGACAGGCTGTCGCCGCCGACAACGGTATAGGTCTGCACGGTCGGCTCCAGCACGCGGGCGGTCGATTCGACACCACTGCTGACATTGCTGAAATCGGGCTTGGCCGGGGCTGGCGGGGCGGTTGACTCGGCGCCACTGTTTACGTTTGAAAAGTCCGGCTTGCCGGGTTCGTTGGCCATGATGCTGATCTCCACACAGGTTCAGTCGTCAAAAATACACTGTCGCCGCGTTAAGAAACCGTTTTTTTGAGGGTCGTTCGTGAATTCTGGTTACAAAGCGTTCACACCAGCAGACTACTGACGCGCCAGACGCGGGTTATCGACAGTGCGTCCGGCGACATTGCTGCGCCAAGGATTGATGTCCAGTCCACCCCGCCGAGTGTAGCGTGCAACCACCGTCAATTGCTCCGGCGCGCAGCGGCTGTGGACATCTCGAAAGATACGCTCAACACATTGCTCATGAAAATCATCGTGATCGCGAAACGAAACGAGGTAGCGCAAAAGGGCGGCCCGATCGATCGGGCGACCCACGTATTCGATCTGCACCGTCGCCCAGTCCGGCTGGCCGGTCACCGGACAATTGGATTTAAGCAGATTGGAAACCAGAATTTCCTCGACTGGTTTTGCCTCTTCGACTACGCAGAGAAGGTCGGCTCGCGGGGGACCGTAGTGATTGATCTCAATATCCAGATCATCGATGTTGAATCCTTCGAGCGTTGCCAGCACAGATTGGGTCGACGCACCGAGCTTGCTCAGGCTGACCTCCACCACGCTGCCGGCGGCTTGCGACAAGTCGTCACGCAACAGGCCTTGCACGCTTTCAAGATCCGCGTAGCGCATCGCGTTGAAACTGTTGAGATAGAGCTTCAGCGATTTCGATTCGATCAGATTCGGCGAACTTGCCGGCACTCTAAACTCGGCCATCGCTACCTGCGGTTTGCCGCGAGGATCTAGCCACGACATCTCATAAGCATTCCAGATGTCGACGCCGTAAAACGGCAACGAGGCATCGTCGAGACCGAGCGCCGTGCGCCCACTTGCGCGCGGAATCGGAAACAGCAGTCGGGGATCATAGATCGGACTGCCGCCCGTCTGTTTACCCAGTGGCGACTCATGAGCGGTTGGATTCATGCGTGGATTCTAGCCAAGTACGAAGGAGCAGCGCATGCAGCCATTGTAAATATGGACCCCGACATGCGATCGCTTTGCAAAAACCCATTGATGCTCGATGCCTTGCTTGCATCGTGCGCACTGGCCTTGCGGCTTACGCCAGTGCTTGCGGAGATTGTTGTGCGCGTCGCCGTGTCAAGGCGCCGCGCGGTTTTGTCAGGCGTGCGCGGAGCTAAGCTCGTCGTCGATTTGCTTGGTCGGTTTTTCGCGGTGCGTCTCGGCCAGCAGCAAGTAGAACGCGGGTACGACAAACAGCGTGAACAAGGTGCCGATGGTCAAACCTGTGGTGATGACGAGGCCCATGTTGAAACGACCGGCGGCACCGGCGCCACTGGCGAACACGAGCGGCATGATACCGAGCACCATGGCCGCAGTCGTCATGAGGATCGGGCGTAATCGCGTTGCCGACGCCTGCTCGATTGCCTCGCGCTTGGTCTTTCCCGCGCGCTGCAACTCATTGGCAAATTCGACAATGAGAATGCCGTGCTTGGAAATCAGACCCATCAGTGTGACCAATCCAACTTGGGTATAGATGTTGAGCGACGTTGCCCAGCGCGTCGAGATCGCACCCATGCCAACGAATCCTGGCAGCAGATTGATGAAGATCATCGCGCCGAACATGGCCATCGGCACCGAAACGAGAATCACGATCGGATCGCGCAGACTGTTGAACTGAGCCGCGAGGGCGAGATAGACAATGATCACGGCGAATAGCAGGGTCAGCGCGAAGCCGCCCGATTCGTTCATGAATTGTCGCGCCTGACCGCCGTAGTCAATCTGGTAGCCACCCGGCGCGGTATCACGGATCGTCTCGCGCACCAGCGCAATGCCCTCACCTTGGGTCACCGCCGGAACGCCTGAGAACGTAACCGAGTTGAGCTGCTGAAAACGCGTCAGTGATTGCGGCACCACCGTGTTCTTGATGCTGGCCACCGTCGAGGCCTGAACCAGTGATCCGTCACCGGCACGAATGTAATAGTCGAGGACTTGATCGGGATTGAGGCGATCCTTCTGCAATACCTGCGGAATGACCCGATACGCACGGCCGCCAATCGAGAAATAGTTGACGTAACCGCCGCCGAGCGCCGCGCCGAGCGAGGCACCAACATCCTGCTGGGTCAGCCCGAGCGCCGTGATCATGTCGCGATCGACCTCCAGCGTGGCTTGTGGTTTGTCGATTTTCAGATTCATGTCGACAAAGTAGAACTTTCCGCTACTTTTCAACTTGTCCAGAACCGTCTTGGCCACTTCGTAGAGATTTTCGAACGGCTCGGTGGTCGACATGACCACCTCGACCGGTTGACCGCGCGCACCAGGCAGCGATGGAAACTGAAAGGCGAACGCATTGGTCGATGCCATGGCACCCCATTTTTTCTGTAGTTCGAGCTGGATCTCGTGCGCGTTGCGCGTGCGCTCGCCCCAAGGCACCATTTTCGCGCCGGTCAACACCGAGTTGGGGCCTGCGAACCCGGTGAACTGGAAGGTCTGCTGAACTTCCGGGATGGTCTCGGTGATCGCCTGCATTTGCGCCATCGTCTGCTTGATCTGCGCGGGCGCGGCATTGGGTGCCGCCGTCGCCACACCGATGACAATGCCCTGATCTTCCTCGGGAGCAAGCTCGGACTTCGAATTCATGAACAGGAAAATCGTGCCGGCAAATACCATCGCGCCCATGACGATGATCACGATCGAGGTATCCAAAGCACCATGCAAGCGGCGCTCGTAACCCTTATGCAAGCGATTGAACTGGCGATCGATGAAGGCGACAAACTTGCTGCCTTCATGGTCGGATTTAAGGAAACGTGATGCCAACATCGGACTCAGCGCGAGCGCGATGATGGCCGAGACGGTGACCGCGCCGGCGAGCGTGAAGGCGAACTCGGTGAATAGCGCTCCGGTAAGACCACCCTGAAAACCGATTGGCACATACACGGCGATCAGAACGATGGTCATCGCGACGATTGGCCCGGTCAACTCGCGTGCGGCGACCAGTGCCGCCTGCATCGGAGTCTTGCCTTCCTCAGTGATGTGCCGGTCGACATTTTCTACAACAATAATCGCATCGTCGACGACCAGACCGATCGCAAGCACGAGAGCGAGCAGGGTAATCAGATTGATCGTGTAGCCGAATACGAGCATGACGAAGAACGCACCGATCAGTGACAGCGGCATGGCGATCACTGGAATCATCACCGCGCGCAAACTGCCCATGAACAGAAAGATCACCAAAGTGACGATGACCAATGCCTCGATCAGCGTCTTGATGACCTCGTGGATCGAGGTTGTGATGAAGTCGGTGGCATCGAAGGCGATCTTGCCGGAAAGACCGGTCGGCAATTGCGCCTGGATATCGGGGAAAACCTGGCGCACGCGCTCGGCGACATCGAGCACGTTCGCATCGGGCGCGGCGTTGATCGCGATGAAGATCGACTGATTGCCGTTGATCGCGACGAACGAGTTGTAGTCCTCGGCACCCAGCACGACGGTGGCGACATCTTCCAGACGCACAAAAGCACCATCTTTCGAGGTGACCGCGAGCTTGCGGAACTCCTCGACAGAGTGCAGATCGGTTGCGGCCGTCAACGGCACGCTCACTGCATTGCCCTTGGTCGATCCGACGGCAGCCAGATAGTTGTTCGCGGTCAGCGCTTTCGACACATCGGCTGCGGTCACATCATGTGCGGC
The DNA here is from genome assembly GCA_038233665.1 of Lysobacterales bacterium. GTDB lineage: Bacteria > Pseudomonadota > Gammaproteobacteria > Xanthomonadales > Rhodanobacteraceae > Dokdonella. The sequence goes on along the minus strand of JBBSVJ010000116.1, from coordinate 1,740 downwards.
CATTCGCGTCGGATCGAGCCAGGCGCGCAACGCGAATTGGCGCCCACCGATCAGCTGCGCTTCCTGTACGCCATCGATGGAATCGAGCTGTGGCTTGACCACGCGCAACACGTAATCGGTGATGTTGTTGGTTGGCAGGCTGTCGCTGAAGAAGCCGATATACATCGCCGCCGTGGATTGGCCTACCTGTACCGAGACGACCGGTTTTTGCGCCTGCGGTGGCAACTGGTTGCTGACCGCGCTGAGCTGGGTCTGGATCTCGGTGAGCGCCCGATTCGCATCGAAGTTGAGCTTCAAGGTCGCGGTGATCTGGGACACTCCGCTGATGCTTGATGAGGACAGATAGTCGATGCCCTGGGCTTGGGCGATGGCGGCTTCAAGTGGCTGGGTGATGAAGCCTGCGACCGTCTGCGCATCGGCGCCATAATAAGCCGTTGATACCGTAACCACGGCATTCTCGGTTTTTGGAAACTGGCGCACGCTCATGTCCAGTGCCGAGCGCAAACCGAGCACAAGAATGATCAGACTGATGACAATCGCCCAGACCGGTTTATTGATAAAGTAATCAGTGAATTTCATGGCGTTTCGCTAGTGATCGCGAGAATGAGGTGCGCACACACGGTGAGCCGCGTGCGCTGTGCCGGGCGGTGCCGGTCGATTATTTTTCCTGCGGCGTCGGATCGGCGTCATCAGGTGGCGTGCGGCTGTTGTCGATAATCAACGGCGTACCGTTCTTGATCTTGAGCTGGCCGCTGGTGACCACTTCGTCGCCCTCCTTGATGCCGCTGAGAATGGCTATCTGGTCGCCGCGTTTGGACCCGGTGGTGACGAAGGCGGATTGCGCCGATGGTTTGTTGTCTTCGTTCTTGCCGTCTGCCTTCTTGGCGACCGGTTTTGCGCCAGCATTCTTTGCGTCAAGCTTGTCGCCGGAATTCGCCTTCGCGTCTGTCGGTTTCTTGCCCGCTCGGTTAACCAGAAAAACGGTCTCGCCGTACGGATTGAAGGTGATCGCCGACTGCTGCAAGGTCAAATACGATTTTTTCTCACCGACCTGGATCGCCACGTTGGCAAACATGCCCGGGGTCAACAATTTTTCGGTATTCGGTACGCTCGCCTCAACCGCCGCGTTGCGGGTCGCGATATCGAGTTTCGGGCTGATGGCGGTGATCTTGCCGACAAAGGGCCGATCCGGAAACGACTCCAGCGACAGCAACACGGTATCGCCAACCTTGATACCGGCCAGTTTGCTCTGTGGGATGTTGAGGTCAACAAATACCGGATCGAGTTGCTGCAGGGTGAGCACCGTTGTGCCGGGCTGCACGTAGGTGCCCGGCGTCAACGTGACGATACCGATGCGCCCGCTGAAAGGCGCACGCAGCTGGCGCTTGTCGATCAACGCCTGCTGCTGACTGACACCGGCCTGGGCGGCCTTGTAACTGGCTTCGGCGCTGTCGAACTCGGCCTTGCTGATGCCCTTGTAGCCGAGCTGCTGACGCGCACGATCGAGATTGACCTTGAGCAGGGCGGTGTTGGCTTCAAGTTGGCGGCGCTGAGCCAGGATATCGTCGGCATTGAGCTCGATGAGCAATTGTCCCTGCTCGACTTCAGCGCCCGATTTGACCTTGACCGTGGTGACGATGCCGCCCACATCAAACGCCAGATCCGCACCCTGGGCGGCGCGCAAGGTGCCCACGCTGGACTCCTCGGGTTGCCAGAGTTCCGAGGTGACCTTGGTGGTGG
>JBBSVJ010000115.1:0-10799 GCA_038233665.1 Lysobacterales bacterium | reverse complement strand
CTTCCCCTTCTGTCGACGGTTGTGTAGAGCTACCATCATGGCACTTGGGTCCTTCGGAATCCTTGATGCCGAAAGATGTGGGAAGTCTCTTTTTACTCAATCAAGCCGACCGCTAACGCGGCGGCTTATTTCTGGTGTTAGAGGGAAAAATATGAGGGTAGCGGCACTTGTAGCTTTGGGAGTGCTGCTCTGTGCATGCTCTCAGAATCCTACGTCTATTGGAGTGCCCGCAATTGCAGAGTCAATTGAGCGTTTTCCAATTTTAGGCGGGAGTGCTTTTAAAACGCAGTACACGCTCAAGGCCGCCTACCCTTTAACTCCCGCCCTTGAGTACTACCGCGTCCAATTCGGAAAACCCTGGTTGCTCTGCGAATGGAGTGGTCCTGCATGGCACTACTTCATAGACGCTCAAGGTGACACTCCGTTTGCTGTGCATCAGCAACTCTATATGTGGGTCAATCGAGAGGCCCAACGAGAGATCATGCTTTCCTTGCGGTACCTTTCGGAACAGAACGCGACCCTGCCGGATAGCGATGTACAGAATGTAGTTTTGGTTGAATACATGCACGCCAATGTTGCTGAGACTGTTGAGCGTCTTAAGCTTCGTTGTCCAAATGGTGAGGGTTCTGCCCACTAACTTTTCATCCAAGCGGTCTAACGGCTCAATGATAGAAGAACCTGTTCGTGCCAGTGTGGTTGAACGTGTTGGTGTGCGTTCTCTTCGTGGCCCTTGCGTCGCGGTTGCACCTGCTCGGGACAGGGCGAAACCCGCTTCCTTTTCCAGCTCGCGGATTGGTCGCAGAGCAGGTCACCAGATCGGCTAAGCTCGGGCTTGGATGCTAGCCACGTTGGTTCACGGAGTTGCGAGGGAAAACATGAGAAAAGTTTTAAACGTGGGAGGCAATAGCAAGGCGATTGCATTGCCACCTCAATACGCCGAGTTCGAGCACTTGTTACTGGATATCGACCCGAAAGGTTCGCCAGATATTGTGTGTGATGCGCGCAAGCTCAAGACGCTTGAGGCCGACCAATTTGATGCGGTTTATTGCTCGCACAACCTTGAGCACTACTACAGGCATGATGTGAGCGCAGTTCTATCAGGGTTTTTGCATGTCCTGAAAAACGGTGGGTTCGCACATATCTTTGTGCCCGATATCCATGAGGTGATGCGGCTCACGATTGAGCGTGGACTCGATATTGATGACGTGTTGTACCACTCGCCGGCCGGTCCGATCATGGTGTCCGATGTCGTGTATGGCTATGGCGTCGAAATCGAAAGAAGTGGTCAGGATTTTTTCGCACACAAAACCGGCTTTACGCGGAAATCGCTGACACTTGCGTTGCAGAACGCGGGTTTTGCGAACATCTATAGTGTGGTGGGCAATCTTGAAATCAACGCGCTCGCATTCAAGGGCAAGCCGGATCCGGCCGCGTGTGCTCTTTTCGGCATTCCACAAGCATGAGGGATGCGAAGTCGCTACGACCTGCCGCAATGAGGCCTTGCAATTTATTGTCGGTAGCTTGGTTGTTTGCGTAATGAGTGATTAAAGCGCCGCTGTTTTCCAAGTTGGCGCCGAACGAGTTGGCAGACGCATGAGGCAAGTCCAGCCGGATACCTGCATAACGGTTTTGTTGCCCCGCGTAACACCCACCAAGTGCCCGACAAACAACCCGCGGCTGTGGGTCGTTTGGTCTGCGTTTGCGCTTCGATGTTTCTATCGACGCAAAGTCAGCAAGCTTCGCGCGAGCGTCGACGCACCGCAAATAGCGCAGCCAGGCCGAGCAGGCCGGTCAAAGCAATCCATGCGTTGGGGCCAAACGGCAATGACGATGGCAGTGCGCTGCTGCCGACAGGGCTCATCCCTATCAGAACCATAGGGTCACCACTTCCGCCGTTCGCACCCAGGGTAAACGCATTCACGGCATCGGGAGTGGGATTGAATCCAGTTGGCGCGGCAAGCGATTGGCTATCGCTGGGCGTGGCACGCTTTGGACTGCCACTGTAAAGGTTGAAATCGCCACCGTTGCCATCCCGGGTAGCCCATGGACTGCCCGTCGTTGGCTGACCTACCAACTGATTCGCGAAATCCAGGGTTCCGCCGTTGGTGTCGAACACCACTCCGGTGAAATCGGCGATTGCAAACGTTCCGTTGCCGTTGGCCGCTCCGCTGACGGTGACGTTGAGAGCGAGTACCGCAGGATCCGGTAAAGCAAAGAACTGCGACCCCGGATTCTGCAGGAGCGTGCTCTCAAAGGTGATCGAACCCACGGCCAGGGCAGTGCTCTGTGGATCATCAAACGTGAATTGAAGCGTGATTGGCGTGGCGCTGGCGACGCCGGTTGCGCTGAGAGACAACAGTGCGGCGAACGCGCATCGGAAAAATGAAGACATCATGGCAATACTCCTTGATCCATAGGATCCAAGCGGCGACGAACGGAATGCCGAAGGCGATCGAGAAGGATCGGATTGGGAACACGACGCAGCCTTTGGCTAAAAGTCCGGGTCGACGACCCGGTTCAGCCATAAGCACGGGAAACGGCGCGAATTTTTGCCATGTGCTGAAGGCTTCGCGCGCAATAGACGTATTTCGATGTGAGCAGCGGGTAGCTGGGTTGCGCCAGTAGCGTTCAAGAAATCAGTGACTTGTGGGCAGTGTTCGACGGCGGCCGAGGCGCGTGGAACCGCGAAACGGGATTTGATCTGACGCGTATATGAGCGCCCGCCCGACTCGTCAGATCCAATCTGCGATAATCGGCAGCACCTCAAAATATGATGCTGTCGTGACTCAATTCAGCCAAAGCCATCTAGATCGCCTCGAAGCCGAGAGCATCCACATCCTGCGCGAAGTTGCTGCCGAGTTCAGCAATCCGGTCATGCTCTACTCGGTGGGCAAGGACAGTTCCGTTTTGCTGCATCTGCTGGTCAAGGCGTTCGCGCCGGGCCGGCCTCCGATTCCGATGATGCATATCGATACGCGCTGGAAGTTCCGCGAGATGATCGCCTTCCGTGACCAGCGCGCGCTCGAAACCGGTTGCACGTTGCATGTGCATATCAACCCCGATGGCGTGGCCCAGGACATGAGCCCGATCACGCACGGTGCCACGGTGCACACCGACGTGATGAAAACGCAAGGTCTGAAGCAAGCGCTGGACAAGTTCGGATTCGATGCCGCCATTGGTGGTGCGCGTCGCGATGAGGAAAAATCACGCGCAAAAGAACGTGTTTTCAGTTTCCGAAGCGCGCAACACCGCTGGGATCCGAAGAATCAACGACCGGAGTTGTGGAGTCTTTACAACGCGCGAATTCACAAGGGCGAGTCGGTGCGGGTTTTTCCGCTGTCCAATTGGACCGAGCTGGATATCTGGCTGTACATCTTTCGCGAGAAGATTCCGGTGCCCTCGCTCTACCTGGCCAAGGAGCGTCCGGTGGTTGAGCGTGATGGGGTGCTGATCATGGTGGATGATGATCGTCTGCCGCTGCGCGACGGCGAGCAGCCGATGATTAAAAAAGTGCGCTTCCGCACGCTCGGCTGCTATCCATTGACCGGCGCGTTTGAATCGGAGGCTGACACGCTGGAGGCTGTGATACAGGAGATGCTGGTGTCCACCACCTCCGAACGTCAAGGTCGGGTCATCGATCACGATCCCTCCGCATCGATGGAGAAAAAGAAGCAGGAGGGCTATTTCTGATGGAGCCGGGAACCACGAATCAAGGATCGGGAATGGACTTGGACACCGTCGCTGCGCCATCCATCGCCGAGTATTTGCAGCAGCACGAGCGTAAAAGCCTGTTGCGTTTCATCACCTGTGGCAGTGTCGATGATGGCAAGAGCACGCTGATCGGCCGACTCCTGCACGACTCCAAATTACTCCTCGATGACCAGCTGGCCACGCTGGAATCCGATAGCCGCCGCCACGGCACACAGAATGGTGAGATCGACTTTGCCTTGCTGGTTGATGGCTTGGCCGCCGAGCGCGAACAAGGCATCACGATCGATGTGGCCTACCGGTTTTTCGATACCGAGCATCGCAAGTTCATCGTGGCGGATTGTCCCGGCCATGAGCAATACACGCGCAACATGGCCACAGGCGCATCGACGGCCGATTTGGCCATCGTGCTGGTCGATGCACGCAAGGGTCTGCTCACCCAGACCCGTCGACACAGCTATATCGTCTCGCTGCTTGGCATTCGTCATGTGATCCTGGCGGTGAACAAGATGGATCTGGTCGATTACGATCAAGCGACGTTCCAACGCATCGCTGACGACTATCGGCAGCTGGCTGATCGGCTCGGCATCGATAACGTGGTCTGCTTGCCACTATCGGCGCTGAAGGGCGACAACGTGATGTCGCCCAGCACACAGATGCCTTGGTATCAGGGAGCCAGTTTGCTGAGCCTGCTCGAAACCATCGACGTCAGTCGGGCGGAACGCAGCCGACCCTTCCGCCTGCCTGTGCAGTGGGTCAATCGGCCGAACCAGAATTTCCGCGGATTTTCAGGCTTGGTCGCCAGCGGAGAAATTCGAGTCGGTGACGAGGTGATCGTGCTGCCATCCGGTACGCGCACCCGACTCGCTGGCGTGATCAATCCTCACGGTGAGTCGAACGTCGCCAACGCGGGCGACGCGGTCACCCTGAGCTTTGTCGGTGAGGTGGATATCAGTCGCGGTGACGTGATCGCCGCCGCCGATCATCCGCCGGAAGTGGCTGACCAGTTTGCCGCCCACGTGCTGTGGATGGCCGATGCACCTCTGCTGCCGGGCCGCGGTTACTGGTTGAAAATCGGTAGTCAAACCGTCGGTGCTCAGATTACTGAAATCAAGCATCGAGTTGACGTCAACAGCCAGAAGCTTCTGGCTGCCAAACGCGTCAATCTCAACGAGGTGGCTTACTGCAATTTGATGCTCGATCAACCAATCGCTTTCGAAGCGTATGTGGATAACCATACGCTTGGGGGCTTTATCCTGATTGATCGCCAGAGCAACGCGACGGTCGGCTGCGGGACGATCGACTTCGCCCTTCGCCGAGCCACCAATATCCACTGGCACCAGCTCGAAATCGGTCGTCAGAGCCGCGCGGCGATTAAGGGTCAAACGCCATCATGTCTGTGGTTCACCGGCCTGTCAGGCTCCGGCAAATCGACCATCGCCAACCTCGTCGACCGCCGCCTGCATACGCTCGGATATCACACAACGATCCTTGACGGCGACAATGTGCGCCACGGCCTCAACAAGGATCTTGGCTTCACGGATGAAGATCGCGTGGAAAACATTCGCCGTGTTGCCGAAGTGGCCAAGCTGATGGTCGACGCCGGCCTGATCGTGCTGGTCAGTTTCATCAGCCCGTTTCGCGATGAACGGCGTATGGCGCGCGAGCTATTTGACGAGGGCGAATTCTTGGAAGTGTTTGTCGACACGCCAATCGAGCTGTGCGAGCAGCGCGATCCAAAAGGCCTCTATCGACGCGCCCGCGCCGGAGAAATACCAAATTTTACCGGCATCAGTTCGCCTTACCAGCCACCTGAGCATGCTGATATTCATTTGCCAACCGCGGATCTCACGGCGGAGCAGTCGGTCGAGCGCGTGACCGCGCGCTTGCTTGGCGCCGCGTTGTGAATGCGAAGTTGACCGGTAACCGCATTCGATTGTCGTGAAAAGCGTGTGTTGTGTCAGGCGCGGGCCACGATGGATCTCTGCTTGTCTGCGCAGTGCCGCTCAAGGACGATTGGCGGTGACTGTTTGTCACCTCATGGGGCTCTAAAACAATGAACAGACTAGACCACAAGATTCCGCCGCCGGTGATCGCAATCCTCAGTCTGTTACTGGCGTGGATCCTTGCGCGTTCCGCGCCTGGTTTTGAATGCCTATTTGCGGCCAGGCTCCCGATCGCCGTGGTGTTTGTGATCGCAGGTCTTGTGCTGGATGTGTCCGCACTGGTGGTCTTTCGGCGGGCCAATACGACGCCCAATCCGCTTTCGCCCGAAAGATCCACCTCGATTGTTCTAGGTGGGCCATTCCGATTCACTCGAAATCCCATGTATCTCGGGCTCGCACTGATGCTGATCGGATTTTGCGTGTACCTCGGTAATCCGATGAGCTTGATTGCGCTTGTTGTCTTTGTAGCCTATATCACGCGTTTCCAGATCATGCCGGAAGAACATGCGCTTCTGGCTAAGTTCGCTGAACCTTATGCGCACTACATGAGATCGGTCAGACGCTGGCTGTGAGCGCGCTTCGATGCCTTGCGAACGTCAATAAGTGAGACGATGGAATTTGGAAGGAGAGTTTCAATTGACTTCAAATAGAGCCATGCTAACTATCGGCGTTGTCTTCATTGCCACGGGAATTTTGTTTCTTGCAGCAGGACTTGCCATGCACATTCTGGCGTTCTATATCCTTGGGCCTTCGCTGATGGTGCCGGGCGTTTTTTTCCTGGCAACTTCGAGTGTTGCTGGCAAAAAGACCATGCACCAAGCTGAGAGCGGCGATGGCCAGTGCGACAACCTGTAGATCGTTCGCGGTCCGTCTCGGCACAGAGCGTTGTTACATCGGTCGCTGATAGCGCGCGCGTCATCAAACCACAAATCAGGCTTTAAGCCTAAAGGACACGACATGAAGCGAGTAACCGGGATTGGCGGAATCTTCTTCAAATCGAAAGATCCAGAGGCGCTTGGCGCTTGGTACAGGGATCACCTCGGATTGGATGTGGGTGATTGGGGCGGGGCCATTTTCAATTGGGGTGGTGCCGGCAGCGAGAAGGGCATGACCATCTGGAATACATTCAAGAGCGACACGACGTATCTGGATCCGGGAACCGCCAGTTTCATGATCAACTTTCGCGTCGCGGATTTGCATGCGCTTCTCGCGGCGCTCAGAGACGAAGGCTGCAACGTCGAAGAGCATGTTGAGGAATCAGAGCAGGGCAAGTTTGGTTGGGTCATCGACCCTGAGGGCAACAAAGTGGAGCTTTGGGAACCGCCTGCTGGTCAGTGATCGATGGCCGAACATTGCAACTCAAGGTTCGACCTATCGGATACCTGGAAAATGGTGGTAGCCCTCAGCGGACATCTCTCACATGCTCAGAACGATACTGTTTGCGCTGATTGCCTCGGCAGCAACCGTTTCGTGTGCGGTTGAATCCGGTCATCCGAAAGAAAATGTAAGAACGGTTGGAATATGGGAACCGCCTTCTGGACTGAAGCAGATTCCAATCTGGCCGAATGGCACTCCGGGTTTGGCAGAAACTCTCGGGACGATGGAAACGGTTATCGCGGTCAAAAAAAAGACTACGGAACGCAGCTACACAGCGGTCGCCAACGTATCGTCGCCCACGATGACCATCTTCCCCGCAAAGGGAGAAAGTACCGGCGTATCGATGGTGGTTTTCCCCGGTGGCGGCTTCCGTATCTTGGCAATTGATATCGAAGGTACCGAGATATGCGACTGGATGACAGTCAGGGGAATTACCTGTGTTCTGCTCAAGTATCGCGTCCCGAAAAGTAACCGCTACTGGGACGATGAGTGCAAATGCAGCATCACGCCTGACGTTCCACTTGCGCTTCAGGACGCGCAACGAGCAATCAGACTGGTTCGCGCCAAATCATCTGAACTGAGCATCGATCCTGAAAAAATCGGGGTAATCGGCTTTTCGGCAGGCGGTTATCTCGTCGCGCAAACCAGCAACCTATTCGAATCCACTTACGCGCCGGTTGATGCAGCGGACAAACTGAGTAGCCGTCCCGACTTCGCGGTCGCACTCTACCCGGGTCACCTGTGCCGGTCTGACGGCGCACTCGACCCCGCGATTCACGTGACAGAGAAAACGCCGCCAACATTTCTGCTGCAAGCGTGGGATGACCCTGTCGACAAGATCTGCAATAGCTTGGTTTACGCAAAGGCGCTTGATGATGCCGGCGTGCCCGCAGAAATCCATCTGTTTGCCAAGGGCGGGCACGCTTTTGGCTTGAGGCATACGAAGAATTCGATATCCTCGTGGCCTTCACTGCTTGAGAGCTGGCTGCGGACAATCGAGATTTTGCAGCCAAAGGCCTTACCCGATAAAGCTGATCGATGAGTCTTGGTTCACCACCAGGATCGTCTGAGATCCATTCTGGAGGAGCCGGTAGGCTTCTGAGGCGTGATGGCACTCAAACCGCGTTCGGGCTTTGATCGAACGTCAATGGCGGCGCGATCAGATGTCTTGGCGGGCTTGGGCAGTGTGAAAATTTCCGGCGCTTGGTCGGCTTTTCAAAGCGATTGCATCGTGACCAGCGAAAAGCCTGAACTGGATGCGATGTCCGATCGCAAGAGACTAACCTTGAAATTGAAATCAAATCCATGGCAACGCCTGATGTTGGTTGCGATTTCCGCTTGCTTCGTCGCAATGGGCGCGTGTCTTGTGGTCAAAGGCGAACTGCTGGCCGGCTGGCTTTGTATCATCTTTTTTGGCCTCGGCGTGGCTATCGGATGCGTCAGCTTGATGCCAGGCAGCAACTATCTGGATCTCAAGCGCGAGGGGATAGAGCTTCGCTCGCTTTATCGCATGTGGTTTGTACGTTGGGATGATGTGCACGAATTCATTCCGATTTCGGTTTCCCATCGATCGATGGTGGGACGGAACCCTGTTTCGCATGATCCTGCGCAACGCCATTGGCGCCGATTGTCTGCCGGCCTATCCGGAGTAGAGTCGGCGTTGCCAGACACCTACGGCATGAGCGCAGAAAAACTCGCCGTATTGCTCAACGATTGGCGCAGACGCCATTCATCCACCGCTTGACCCAATTGAGCCTGCGACTGTCAATTCAAGTTGAGCTCATGGCCACCCGTCCTCGCGCCATGCAGTGACAGAGTGGGCCAATAACCCCGATTGAGGGGCTTTGTCACATTTGCGGCTGACCGCGATAAACGCGCGGGAGGCGCTACCTACTCGCGAGCCGTTTTGAAAAAATCGAGCGGATCGCATTTATTCACGAGCCCTGCGAACGCGACGTAACGGATCAGCCTCGCCAGTAGTTGTTCGCGGCGGCGACTGTTTGGAAATTGATCGCAATCACCTGCGAGACTGCGGTCAGGGCTTCAGCCGATTCGGCATACTCAGGCCGAAGCTTTTTCAGCATGGCCATATCGGGCTGGGTATATTTCACGCCGCGTCGACTGAGGTTGATGGCAAGCTCGTAACCCTCTTGCGGCGTCGTCGTGATCAGCGTTGGAAGCCAGGAATCAGACATTTCGTTCTCCTTGTTGACGAAACTCAAGAATAGCGAAAATCATGTCGAACTCAATCCTCACCGACATTGATGGGTATTTGGAAGCGTCCGGTTCCACGGGTCAGTGTTTCGACAGATGGGTCTCGGTGTCTCGTTTGCCACGCCATCGCTGTGGCATATGAACGCAGCAATTCGCATCAATTGATGTGTAGACGTGTCTACAAGCTCGTTTCGACGGGATTGGACGCGCATTTTCGAGAACACGAGCTGCGTCTTCTAGCCGCAGGCTTTTGTCGGTTCAAACCATCATCAGGCGCAGCCAAATCGATGCAATCAGGCCATACTGTGTCGATTGATTCAGCGATGACTGTCAACGATCGCCATCTGGAATCTGCCAGCTGTCTGCAGTAGTGTCGAATCGCGCCTTTAGTCGCGCAATGGTCGGCCCATCCAAGCGGCGTTCAATTTGTCTGGCATGTTCGCCGATGACTCTCACACATTTTCATGTGGTGGAAAATTCCATGCCCAATACCGAATATTACAACGATGAAGTTGTTCGCCTGTTTCTGTTGGCGGCCGCCGTCTGGGGCATCATTGGCATGTCGCTCGGTGTCTACGTCGGTGCGGAACTCGCCTGGCCGGCGCTGAATCTCGATATCCCCTGGTTGACCTTCAGCCACTTGCGGCCCTCGCATACGTTCGGGGTGATCTTCGCATTCGGCGGATCCGCCTTGATGGGCACCTGCTACTACGTGGTTCAGCGCACCGGACATACGCGACTGGCACTGGGAAAATTGGCCACCTTCACGTTCTGGGGCTGGCAGCTCGCGTGCGTTCTGGCCATGGTCACGGTGCCGCTCGGCATGACCCAGAGCAAGGAGTATGCCGAGCCGGAATGGTTCGTCGATATCATCATCGCAGTGGTATGGGTTTCTTTCGGCACGGTTTTCTTCGCCACCCTCGCGCGTCGCCGCATCCAGCATATCTATGTGGCCAACTGGTATTACGCAGCCTTCATCATTGCTGTCGGCCTGTTGCACATCGTCAACAATCTGGCCTTGCCGGTATCAATGACCAAGTCCTACCCGATCTATTCCGGCGTCGTCGATGCGATGGTCCAGTGGTGGTACGGACACAACGCGGTGGCGTTTTTCCTCACCGCCGGCTTCCTCGGCATGATGTATTACTTCGTGCCGCGCCAGGCCCAGCAACCGCTGTGGAGCTACCGTTTCTCGATCGTCAATTTCTGGGCGCTGATATCGGTTTACATGTGGGCCGGCGCACACCATTTGATGTTCACCGCACTCCCCGATTGGGTGCAGTCGGTTGGCATGGCTTTTTCGCTGGTGCTGCTGATGCCAAGCTGGGGCTCGGCCGCGAATGGCTTGATGACCTTCCAGGGATCCTGGCACAAGTTGAAAACCGACCCCGCAGTGAAGTTCATGGTGATGGCGCTGGTTTTCTATGCCGCATCGACCTTCGAAGGCTCGATGCTGGCGATCAAGTCGGTCAACTCGATCTCGCACTACACGGATTGGACGGTCGCCCACGTGCATTCGGGCTCGATCGGCTGGGTCGCGATGATCACCATCGG
>JBBSVJ010000114.1:0-10829 GCA_038233665.1 Lysobacterales bacterium | reverse complement strand
GCTGGCCGTCGTCTTGGCTTTTCTGTTCACCACTCGGAGCCACGTTTTTGCGGCCGTCGGGGTGACGTTGTGGTTTACCGCACTCGCTGCAGCCAGACTCGCTATCCGCGTCCCTGAGCCGGCCGAACCTCGCCTGGTAAAGATCCGGTTGCTTCGTTTGTGGGTGATCATTCTGATCACGAGCGTAAGTTGGGGCACTTTCAGTGCCTGGATCTTTGTCGCCCTTCCCGAGCCGGCTCCGCTGATTGCACTTCTGTTTTCCGGCGCATTTGGAGCAGCTCACGCACATACCTACTGCATGCGGCGATCACCGAGCGCGATCGGCATCGGAGCGGTGATGCTACCGACTCTATTTCTCCTCTGGCGCGATGTCAGTGTTGGAGTCGGGATAATGTGGGCCATCTACATGGTTTACATGTTGTTGGTGTTGATGCGCAGCGCACGCGAATATCATGCTCGATTGAGTCTGGAGGCGGAACTTCGCGAACAGCGTGATTTGTTCGAAGTTCAGAGCAGAACCGACGCCCTGACCGGCATTTTCAATCGGCGCACGTTTGCCAACGCGTTGACTGAGTCATTGCTCGGCTCCAGCACCTCACATCCAATTTCGTTGCTGATCATGGACATTGATCTGTTCAAAAGCATCAACGATTCGCTTGGTCATCTGGCGGGCGATGACTGCCTGGTCTCCATGGCGAATCGCATGAGGACACATTTCAATCAACAAGGCGACGTGATCGGGCGTCTTGGGGGAGAAGAATTTGGCGTGATCCTGAAATGCACCATCGAGCGTGCTCATGAGCGAGCGGAACAGTTCCGACGGGATCTTGATTCGACGTCATTGGCGCATGCGGTTGGAATCGCACACGCGACGGTAAGCATCGGTTGCGGGTCGTTTGATCCGAGCCGTCACACAAGCTCAGAGAGCTTATACAGGGAAGTCGATGCCGCTTTGTACAAAGCCAAAAATGGCGGAAGAAATCGAACTGAGACGACTCAATGGTTCCGCGAAACTCCGGCGGGCATTGCGCCCGCCGGATAATTTCACTCAGTAACGATAATGCTCGGGCTTGTACGGGCCTTCGACCGGAACGCCGAGATACTCGGACTGCTCCTTGCTCAGCGTGGTCAGCTTGACGCCGATTTGCGCGAGATGCAGGCGCGCGACTTCTTCGTCGAGCTTCTTCGGCAGGCGATAGACAGTCTTCTCATAGACATCCTTGTTGGCCCACAGATCGATCTGGGCAAGGGTCTGGTTCGAGAAACTGTTCGACATGACGAAGCTCGGGTGGCCATGCGCGCAACCGAGGTTGACCAAACGACCTTCAGCCAGCAGATACATGTTGCGACCGTTCGCGAACGTGTACTTGTCGACTTGCGGTTTGATCTCGACGCGTTTGACATCCTTGGCGTTGTTCAGACGATCGACCTGGATCTCGTTGTCGAAGTGACCGATGTTGCAGACCAGGGCGTTGTTCTTCATCCCCTGCATATGCTCAAAGGTGATGATGTCCTTGTTGCCGGTGGTGGTGACAAAGATATCGGCCTCGCCGAGGACGTCTTCGACCGTCTTCACCTCGAACCCTTCCATCGCAGCCTGCAAGGCATTGATCGGATCAATCTCGGTGACGATCACTCGAGCACCGAGACCGCGCAGGCTGTGCGCGCTGCCCTTGCCGACATCGCCATAACCGCAGACCACGGCAACCTTGCCGGCGATCATGAGGTCGGTGGCGCGCTTGATCGCATCGGCCAGCGACTCGCGGCAGCCATAGAGGTTGTCGAACTTCGACTTGGTCACCGAATCGTTGACGTTGATAGCAGGCACCAACAGCTTGCCGGCCTCAACCATCTGATACAGGCGATGCACGCCGGTGGTAGTCTCTTCCGATACGCCACGCCAGTCTTTCGCCACCGTTGCCCAGAATCCCGGACGCTCGGTGCGCGTGCGCTTGAGCAGGTTCTTGATCACCTGCTCCTCGTGGTTGGCGCCAGGCTGATCGCACCAGTCGCTGCCGTTTTCCATTTCCAGACCCTTGTGGATCAGCAGGGTCGCGTCGCCGCCATCATCGACGATCAACTGCGGACCCTTCTGGCCCGGAAAGGTCAGCGCATCTAGCGTGCAATCCCAATACTCTTCGAGAGTCTCGCCTTTCCAGGCAAACACCGGCGTTCCGCTGGCGGCCATAGCGGCGGCGGAGTCATCTTGAGTTGAGAAAATATTGCATGAGCACCAGCGCACGTCCGCGCCGAGGTCGCGAAGCGTCTCGATAAGGACAGCGGTTTCCTTGGTCATGTGCAGCGAGCCCATCACACGCACATCTTTCAGCGGCTGTGATTTCGCGTATTGGGCGCGAATCTGCATCAGGCCGGGCATTTCCTCTTCAGCCATCGTGATGCGACGGCGGCCGAGATCGGCCAAGGACATGTCGGCAACTTTGTAATCGGTGTTCGGGAGATCTTTTACTACGGCATTCATGCGGTTCGCTCCGTTGGATTGGGGCGGGCGCCGTTTTACGGGAATCGCTGGCCGAGCCTGAGTCCGAAACCTGTAAAAAAGGATCGACCTGCAGCGCCCCTCGACCGCGAGAGGGTGCGCAGTATATCGCTTATTCGCGATGAAAGGATGAATCGCGCATCCGCTAGCTAGACAGGCATAAAAAAACGGGCCGCAAGGCGGCCCGTTTTTGTCCAGCTAAATGACTTGAAGCTTACTGGCAGACATCAACCTTGAAATTGTCGATGAACATGCCGTTTGGAGCGTCACCAGCGGTGTTCGAATCCGAGACCGCGCGGAAGCGGACCTGGATCGACTGACCAGCAAAGCTGTCAAGGTCGACGATCGATTGCGTACCACCGGCCGGAACCGGGTTCGGCTTGTGACACCAAGCCAGCGCACCGGCATTCGCTTCACCTGCTGAAACCTGGCCGTCATACGGATCGGTAAACAGGCTGCTGTTCTCGACGTAGATGAACGAACCTGAGCCAGACTTGATGTCGAGCGATCCATTATCCCAGCAACCGCTCGGGCCGTCCGTCTCGAAGCTGTGATAAGCATCGTAGGTCAGGAACGCAGCCTGTGCGGCAGCAGGTATGACGATGGCCGGCGATATAAGGCCACGATCGCTGGTCGTTTCGTTGTTCGGAATACCAAAGACCTTGGTAGCAAGACCGGATCCTGCTGGTGCATCCTGCTGGGTCCAGCCGTTGGCGCCGCCACTGCCATCGGTGGTCCAGCCCGGGGCCGGAATCGTTTGGAAATCGCTGCTGTAAACGGTCGTGCGCGCAGTGCCGCTCGGACATTCACCGATCAAGCCGGTGGTGAACTTGAAGACCGGCGACGCGGCGCCATTGCCGCAATAATTCTGCGGTGTGACGCGCCAGTAGAACGCGGTGGACTCTGCAAGGATCGAGCTCACCTTGTAGCTGGTGGCGCTGACCGTGGCGCTGGCAACGATATTGTTGAAGCCGATATCGGTGGCAATTTCGACCTTGTACTTGAGCGCACCAGCCGATGCGTTCCAGCTCAGCGTCGGCAGGACGCTGATGCCCGTGGCGTTGTTGGCAGGTGCCAAGAGCGCAGGGGCCGCTGATGCACTGGCTGAGACGCCGAGTTCAAGATCAATGGCGCGTGTCAGTGGGCCACTGACGCCTTGCGCGCTGAAGCTGTACTCACCGCTGCTCAGAGCTGCACCACCGGTAAGGGTCAGTGTGCTTGAACCAGGCGCATTGATCGGATTGACCGAGAACATGGCTGTCGTGGTTGCCGGGATACCGATGCCCGAAAGCGATACCGGACCGGTGAACCCGTTGAGGACGCCCGCGCGGAGATCCCAGGTCGGATCAGTGCTCGTGCTGCCGCAGAGTTCAATGCGCTTCGGCGTTTCAGCGACCAGCTGGAAGTCCGGCGTGCCGCAATTCGGGAACGAGAACGAGCAGACGCGGGTGCTGAAATTACGTGCGGATGAAGTTGCGTAGTACTCGGTGGTGAAATAGAACGTGCATTGATCAACCGGATCAACGCTCATTGACGAGTAGTCGCCCCAGCGTCCGGCCGAGTCGGTTTGCGCACCGTTGGCGATGCCAGCGCTGCAGGTTTGTTCGTCACGCATGGTGCCGGGGGCATCATTTGCGCTTCGCGCCGTGTACTGAACCTGCGGATTAAGCGTCGCACTGGACTTCGAGAAGCCAAGGCCGATATTGCCACTGCTGTCGATCGCGATGCCGCCCATCCAGCGATGGTTGCTGTCGGGAGCATAGATTCCACTATCGACGCGCGCTTTGGTCATGACGGTTTGCGGCACAACAACTGGATAGGGGATGCCACCAAACCCGTCGCCAAAGATGCGATCGGTCACACCCACGGCCTCAACAGCCGGTTTCAAATTGAACTCAACCCACTTGACGCCTGCCTGCAGGCTGTTGCCCTGAACCACATGATTCAACACCAACGCAACGCGCATCGGCGCATCTTTCGAGAATGCGCGAGCAGTCGCCCGGTACATCGTGTTGGAGCCAAACGAATCGAGATAGTTGGCGGCTCCAGCTGGCGTCGGAACGCTGTCGAAGAACGGGAAGAACGGATCGGATGCAACGGTGTTGGGTGCGGAGATCGTGGTGTTGGCAGGTGTTTGCCAATCCAGGCACATGTCCCAGAACCGATAGTTGCTCGCGCTGAAATCAAAATGCACGAAGGTGGGGCAGCTGCCGCCCGGCGCCTCTTTCGAACCAATCAAGTGAATGGCCTGAACGCCGTAAGCGTCAAACCCGGGGAAACGCACCATTGCGGCCGTTGGATCACCGACAAGCATCTTGTCACGCTGCATTGCGATCAGCGATGCGCCGAGGAAGCTTTGTGGGTTTCCTCCGAACTCGTGTGTCGTCAGAAGGTAGGCGTCCTGGCGTCGATTTTCCTCGGTCCAAATACCCATGTGCGGGTAATCGCCGAAGTTCGGCCAGTTGAATTCATAACGATAATAGGCGCCGAGCGGATCAGAGGTGACCGATACCGCGACGCACTGGGCATACGGTGCACTGGTGACAAACTGACTCATGACCCAACGCTTGGCCTGTGCATCCCAAAGCGCGATCGGGTCGCCCGAGTTGGTGGTCTGACACTTGCCGCCAAAACCGGCAAAGAATGAACTACCGACCGTTGGAGCTTGAACCACGGCGCCGGTGTTTTTGTTGTACACGGCCCAGCGGCTGTTGACCCACTGGATGTAATGTTGGTCGCTGACATCACCATTGGTATCGGGAGGAATACACCCACCGCAAGCGGTCGGATTGCCGATACCGTCGAAGCTGGCTCCGAGCGTGGGTGCAGGAACGCCAGTCGGCGCCTTTTGCACGTTCGAATAGTCTGGAATCGCCCAGAGATTCGCCGGGTGATCCGGCTTGATGAAGATATTCGGGATATAGCCCGATTCATTTTCCGGGACGCTCGGAGTGTCCGGGAGGTTGCGGATGATGTCGCGCATGGGCTGCGATACATCAAATCGGGTGGCGTACATGATCTCCGGGCGGCTGGAGGCTGCTTGAGCCCCTGACGCCAGAAGAACTGCCGCCCCCAGTGTTATCAAACCAAATCGCGTGAACATAGTTTCAGTTCCTCTAAAAATCGTCGGTGTCGCATGGGAGTCAACGAGGGGTTGCACGGAGTCTCGTTGGTAGACGCTTGATCGTCCGGATCATTGCTTGCTTGTGCCGGCCTCAACATCGTGTCGATTGAGCTCGCGCAGTTTTCCCTCAAGAAATTGGTGTGTCAGTGAATTGTCGATGGATTTTGCGAGTGCAGTCTCGAAAGCGGGTTTGCTGCGTTCGGGATAGAGCTTGATCAGCAACGCGGCTGCGCGCTCCAGGTACAGCTTATGGGTGCTGGCCAGCCACCGTGTCAGCGATTGGAATGGAACGTCGTATCCCCATATCGTCGCTTCATCGAAGCTTAAAAGAACCAAGCCCGTATGGTCCTCAGTACCATCAGGGTATCCGTCTACAGGCGTAATTTCCAGCACCTCGTTGACAGCATCCGCAGCCCAGGTGCCGAAGTCGCCCGGTCGATCGGCGGCGGCGGTAATCAGTAGAGACCGTGTGGTCGGGTTGATCAGCTTGTTGAAAGCGGCCTTCTTCACTATCGACCGGCCTTTGGCGTCAAGCGTCGCGCTCATGTCGGCGTCACGCGCAAACTGACCAGCGGCAAGACGTTGCAATGCCGGTTCATCTTCGCCAAGTGCGGTCAACAAAAGCCCGCGAAGTTTGCTTGATTCCCGGCCATGCTCGGTTGCTGCGAGGGTGAGAATCTTGCGCAATTCGGCGGAGTCGACGAATAGTGCAGGGTCGAGGCCGATGCTGGAGATCACATTGGTTGTCTTGCGTGAGGGCGTAATGCCCGCCGGATATTGCTTGTCGTGATGGAACGTCGTGTAGCCGACGATGTAGTGCTCACCGATTTTTGCGGTTTTCAACGCCTTGACACCGACTCCCGCATCAATCAGTTCGGGCACATCAGTCGATTCGCCGTAAACCTTGTCACGCTTGAAAACCAATCGACCCGCCGGGTTGATTTCAACCAAGGTTGCACCGACTAGCCGGGACTCAGGCGAGAACAGAAGCTCCAGTGGAGGCTCGGCCGGGTCCGCAAAAACGTGAATAGAAAGCGGTAAAAAACACAGGCAGAAGAGACTCTGCAGCAGGCGAATGGTTGCCCGAGGGGATTGGCGAGTGAGCATGGGGGAGTTCCGAATTGGGGCTGTTTGTGAGCTCGCTGGTTAAAAGCGGAGTCCACCCCGCAGACTAATCCATGCGCCGCCCGGAGGAAACCCGGGTCGTTCGCGAACCGGCCCAGGGTCGTCAGCGGTGTTTTGTTGAACGTCATCGCGAAACCATCGAATCGCGGCCCGTTAGGCCATCGACAAAGGGGGGATGCCGATCAATGCAGCGTCTTTGCAATTTTTGAGAGAACGAGCTGGAATTGAAGATTACAATGATTACCGTAGATTCCTCAGGCGAGGTCTTTTTCGCCGCTGAGTGCGCGTCATCAAAACTGATTCAGAACTCAAAAGTCTTTGCACATCCTGTTACTGAAAGGTTTGTATGGGTCATGCCGGGCAAAATTAAGCGTTGCGGCCAAAGCACTTGGCTGCCTCTTCCTCTGCATCGGCGTCGCCGCTCAGGCTGATGCGAATGCAAGCGATCCACCCGCGGCAGACACTTCTCTGCCTTCGGCTCCGGCTGCAACGTTTTCGCCAACAGGGCAGATCTGGGACGCTGGTTTGCTGACTGGAGCAGTCAGAACCGAATATTCCGCCGTTGTCGGAACCTCAGTCAGTCCATTGAGCCTTGTCTATGACGAGGCAGGGGCTGAAGGGTGTCTGTGGGATTCAAGCGCTTCATTTGCGGGCTGTCCGGGTCGATCTGGTTTTGCCAGTAACGTATGGGCTGGCACCTTGCAAGGGAGGCTGGCGTGTGGCGGCGACGCGACAATCAGCGGCCAATCATGGGTCGGCTGCAGAGTGTTCGCAGGAGGGACATATTTCTCTCAAAACAGTCCAAATGCGAATTACTGGATGATCCATGCCAATGATGACCCGAGCTTCGATCAATGCAATCAAGGGCCCCCAGGCGCCTCTCATCCGATTGTAGTGGCCTCCAGTGGTACCACGAGTCTCTACAAGGTTGATCTGAACACGCCGGCCGGAGCGGTGCCAAAAACAGCGCGAATTCAACTGAACTTCGGTCAGAAGAATTGGTTTTGTGGGCAGCGTGGGAGTCAACAATTTTCGATTCCCTTCATCTCGGTTGGCGCACAGAATTTGCGCGGCAACCCAGGCCCGGTTGGTACGATCAATCTATCCGGTTCGCCAAATGGCACGATTGTCTTCAACGCACGTGTGCCCTCTTACGCGACGCCGACGTGCGCGCCTGGCACCGGCGAGATCTGTAATGGGCCGGTTCTGGGAGTTCACCTGGGCGTCTACGGCGTCGCATCATGGGGTGGAAAACGTAGATTGATTTTTCTCGATTTATACAGCGAGGGGTCGCAAGACTCTTCGGTCGGCGGGCCATATGTTGGGCGCTGGAATTGGCCGATAGCCGACAGCGTGTTTTTCCCTGGTGCAGAAGTCATCGCGATGACGACGGGTAGTCAGCTCGCGTCAGCTTGCGCCATGAGCATTCCTGCCTTATCTCTGGATGGCGCATCCCATCACTACAGCATAGATTTCGGAAAGTTGATAAATTGTGCGAATCAACGCAATTTGTTTTCCCAAGCTCCGCCCACAGGCAATTTCAGTCTTGATGGCGTGCATTGGTACATTGAAGGCGTAGGCACGGCGGGAAATGTCGAGCTGAGTGTCAAGAACATCGAGACAGCAATTTTCGTGTCAGATTTCGACTGAGAGTGACCGGAGGATCTTCCCTCCTAGATGAGCTTCCACATATCGAGCAGAGTTTTTGATTCCGCATTGGCTCGATGGCCGGACTTGTTCTAGACGACGAGCGCTGGGGGCGCGGCCGAGCGAGGAGCGAAATGATCGAAGCGCTGAATAGATCCGGAAGCTCACTCCAAGACGGAGTTCGTTTCCCAAACTTTCGATTTGCTCGTCGCGTTGTTTCGTGATCCTGACCAAGCTTCGATAGCATTGGCGGCGGTTCGGCACGATTGCCAGATTGATGACGAACATCGCGCACGCTAATCGGGCGTCAGGTTTTGTATGGCGGTCGATTTTCAACGGAAACGGGCCGCACATGGCGGCCCGTTTCTATTCGGCATTGCGAAGTTTCTGAACAGGCTGAACTATTTCAATTTCGCATCGCTGCGCAGGGCCTCGGCCTTGTCGGTCTTCTCCCACGAAAACGCCGTTGCGGTGTGCTGTTTTGCCGAACTGTCAGTGTAGGTGAACTCCACCGGCTTGCGGCCGAAGTGACCGTAGGCGGCGGTTTGCTGATACATCGGGTGAATCAGGTCGAGCATCTGGATGATTCCGTACGGGCGCAGATCGAAATGCTTGCGGATGAGTTTCTCGATCTTTTCATCGCTGATCTTGCCGGTACCAAAGGTGGTCACCGAGATTGAGGTCGGCTGGGCCACGCCGATGGCGTAGCTGACCTGAACCTCGCAGCGATCGGCAATGCCGGCGGCGACGATGTTCTTCGCCACGTAGCGCGCGGCATACGCCGCCGAACGATCAACTTTCGATGGATCCTTGCCCGAAAACGCGCCACCACCATGGCGTGCCCAGCCGCCGTAGGTATCGACAATGATCTTGCGCCCAGTCAGACCGCAATCGCCAACCGGCCCACCGATAACGAACTTGCCCGTCGGATTGATGTGAAACTTGGTGCCCTTGTGCAGCCAATGAGCCGGCAGCACGGGCTTGAGGATGTGCTCGCGCACAGCCTCGATCAGATCTTTCTGCTTGATCGAAGGATCATGCTGGGTCGAAAGCACCACCGCATCGATAGCCACGGCCTTGCCATCTTCGTAACGAAGGGTGACTTGGGATTTGGCGTCCGGGCGCAGCCACGCCATCGGCGAATTCTTCTTCTTGCGTACCTTGGCTTGCTGCTCGACCAAGCGATGCGAGAAGTGGATCGCCGCCGGCATGAAATCTTTCGTTTCGTTGGTCGCGTAGCCGAACATCAGGCCTTGGTCGCCTGCGCCCTGTTCTTCCGGCTTCTTGCGATCGACGCCTTGATTGATATCGGGCGACTGCTTGCCGATCAAATTGAGCACGCCACAGGTCTCGCCGTCGAACCCGACCTGCGAACTGTTGTAACCAATGTCGAGGATGACCTTGCGGGTCAGGGTCTCCAGGTCGATCCACGCGTTCGTGGTGATTTCGCCGGCAACGATGGCAACGCCGGTCTTGACCATGGTTTCGCAGGCGACGCGGGCGCGCTTGTCCTGCAAGAGGATGGCGTCGAGCACGGCATCGGAGATCTGATCGGCAACCTTGTCGGGATGGCCTTCGGAAACCGATTCGGAGGTGAACAGAGTGCTGCTCATAGCGTCATATATCCTTCAATGCGGATGGATGGATGAAACGGGCGCGCATGATACACCGCCGCCCCGGGTTTTGCAGGGTAACAAAGCTGAACCTGCTCGCCATTGCGCGCGGACGCCAAAACCTGGCGAATGGTTCGGCGCGAGACGCCGTTTTGCCTTCAGACTGATTACGTCGTTCGCGAAAAATTAACGGTGAAGTCGGCGCGAACTCCGTCACAAGGCCTCATACGTGAGAATCAGCGTGTCGCGTCTGCATGGTGAGGATTCGGTGCAACACGCCGCATTCGCAAACTGCATCATTCGACTAGACTCGTCGGCTGCTCATTCCTCTGGAAGCGAAATTGATGGCCGCTCGACCGAAACTGGTTTTTGTATCGATTGCAATTGCTCTTGCTGCGTTTGTGCCGTCTGCGTCGGCCTTGCAGCCAGATTCTACGTCCGTGCAGAATAAATGGGCCTACAACGCCGCTGCAGCATTGGAAACAGCAGAGGGCCGCTTTGCCGCTGATGGGCGGGCGACGACCTTGTATCAGCCATCGTTTCAGGCGAAAAGCCGAGGTGACGCGGAGTCCATGGCGCGTGAATTCACCAGCGCGCGCGCCGCTCAGCTTGGTATCGAAGACAGCCCGGCGACTCTCGTCACCGCCTATCAACGTGATGATCATGACTTTGCCGTCGTGCGTTTCACCCAGTCGCTCCAAGGCGTACCTGTCTATGGAAGCGATATTGCGGTGTCGGTAAAACCTGATGGCGAGGTGATCTTTGTCAGCAGCGAAGCGCGCCCGACGGTTGACCCGATCGCAGTGCAGCCAGAACGGACGGC
>JBBSVJ010000113.1:0-10878 GCA_038233665.1 Lysobacterales bacterium | reverse complement strand
CGACCCAAAGCGGTCACTCACAATCCTCAGAATCCGCTGTCACTTCGCTCTGCCTGCTGCTTGAGCCAATGAATGACGGCCTGTGCCCCGGTTCGAATGCGTCCATGCCGCGGAAGCACGATCCAATAGGCAGGCACGAGCGCCACCCCCAGACCTTCGATTGGCCTGACAAGAGCACCGGACGCCACGTCGTGGAACGCTAGCCGATGGCGAGCGAGTGCGACGCCTTGGCCCTGCATTGCCGCCCGTAGCACCAGGTCGGAAGATGCGAAGCGGGGCCCGGCCAATACATCCAGTATTTCGGGGCCATGCACTTGCCGCCACGCTTCCCATGACGCGTGCGGATCGCGGTCGTGCAACAGCCGCATTCCAATCAGATCCGCCGGTTGGGCGGGCCGGCCGGAAGCCTCGAACAACGCAGGACTCATGACCGGATACAGCGTGTCATCCATCAATACCTCGCAACGCACGTCAGGCCAGGGACCGCGCCCCATGCGGATCGCAAGGTCGATATCACCGCCCTCCAGGTTATCGATTCTTTGATCCACGACCACCGACACCTCAAGGTGTGGATGCGACTGCTCTAGCCGCGGCAGACGTGGCAGCAACCAGCGCGCCGCGAAGGAAGGCGCGGCCGAGACCGTCACCGAACGACCCGACCTTGATTCGCGCAGCGACGCCACCGCGCGCTCGATATCGCGGAAGCCGGCCAGTGTTGCTTTGCCCAGCGCCTCGCCTTGCGGCGTGAAGGAGATGCCGCGCCGCCCGGCGGCTTCGCTGATCAAGGCTACGCCGAGCCAGGTATCCAACTCCGCCAAATGCCGGCTGACCGACGAATGCGCGATGCCTAGCTCCCGCGCGGCCGCGCGCACCCCGCCTTGGGAGTAGACAGTGGCGAAGGCGCGCAAGGCGTTAAGAGGCAGCTTCATGATGGACTAAATAATAGACCATAAATCGCGTTCATGAGACCACCGAGACGAGCGACACTGGCGCCATCAAGTTACTCGCAAGCAAGGACCTACCACATGGGAATGCTGATTGAGGGGCGCTGGACGGACGTCGATCGCAGCATTGTCGGAGGTCGCTTCGTGAGACCAGCCAGTGTGCTCTCTGGGGCGCTCGGTGAGGTCTCTGGGCGGCTGGGGATACAGCCCGGCCGCTACCACCTGATCGCGTCCGCGAGCTGCCCTTGGTCGCACCGCACCCTGCTGGTGCGTGCACTCAAAAGGCTGGAACACTGTGTACCGGTGCAGATTGCGGGCGGAGCTCGGGTCGAGGGCTACGCAATCGACGACGGCGCGTCCTGGACGGTCCCGGGATCCGATCAGCAAATCCGCCACCTGCATGAGCTCTACAGCTTGTCGGACCCCAATTATTCCGGCCGGGCGACCGTTCCCGTGCTTTGGGACAGTCATGCCCGCAGGATTGTCAGCAACGAATCGGCAAAAATCATACGCGCGTTCGATGAGGCAGACGCAGATCGGGCGCACGCGTTCACGCTCACTCCGCCGGCCCTGCGCGACCGAATTGATGCGCTAAACACTGAAGTGCAGGCCGAACTTTCCAATGCAGTCTATCGGGCCGGATTCGCGCAGCGGCAGGACGCCTACGACGAAGCGGTGGAGAGTGTGTTCGCCACGCTTGACAGGCTTAACCAGCGACTAGGGAATGGGCGCTACCTGTTTGGCCAGACGATCACCGAAACCGACTGGCGCTTATTCCCGACGCTGGTGCGATTCGACGCGGTCTATCACGGTCACTTCAAGTGCGCGCGCCGGCGTCTGGTCGACCTGCCTCATCTCTGGGCTTACGCTCGTGACCTGCACGCGTGGCGTGGCGTGGCCGCCACGGTCGACCTGACCGCGATCCGCGAGGGCTACTACCTCCACGATCGGGGCATCAACCCATTCGGGATCGTCGCGGCGGCACCTGACTCCGATTGGTCTGCTGCACATGGCCGCGAACGGTTCGGTCCGGCCCGGGTAGCGCTGCTTTCGGGCCGCGAGGTCGAGGTCGAACCCGTCACGCTGCAACCATGCGCGGGGATCATCCCATGGACGCATTGATGATCGGCGTAGCCGGCCTCATCGCCGTAGCGGCTATCACGCCTGGACCAAACAACCTCGTGGTCATGCGAGCGGCGTCCCATTCGGGATTCTTCGGGGCGCTGCCGGCGATCGGCGGCATCCTCGCCGGCGGACTGGTAATGCTCATCCTGGTGATGGCGGGTGCTGGCTTGGTGTTCGCCGCCGAACCGCGTCTCTATCTGGTCATCACAGTCGGGGGCGGGTTGTACCTGGGCTGGCTGGGTGGAAGTCTCGTCATCGGCAGCTTCGCAACGCCCGACCCGCGAGCTGTGCCACCGGACCGCGCGCTGCCGGCCGGTGCAACGGGATTGTTCGGATTTCAATTCCTCAATCCGAAGAGTTGGGTAATGGTGCTCACAGTGACCGCTGCAGTTCAAGGCAGCACGGAGCTATCGAAGGGGTTGTTGCCGTTGGCGGCATTGTTCACTGTCATCCCGGCTTTTTGCCTGGCGTTCTGGTCCGCCCTCGGGGTCCTGATGACGCGCTGGCTAGAACGGCCGCACATCCGCAACCGGGTAGACAGGGTCATGGGGCTTCTATTGTTCGTGTCGGCGCTGATGCTCGTTCTCCTGCCTGTCGATGTGCCGAATTTCTAGCGGCACCTGCGCTTGAACCTCATACATCTCTAAGGCTTTCCAACGATGATTAATACCCCCGAGGACTCTTCCAGTGCCAAGCAACCTGGCAAACGTATCCTTGCCATCGCGGGCAGCCTGCGCCAAGGCTCGTGGAATCGGCGCTTGCTTCAAGCCGCTGCCGCAAGCGCCCCGGCCGGCATGACCATCAGCGTCTATGAAGATTTGGCGTCCATTCCGATGTTCAACGAGGACCTTGAACAGGAGACGGTTGGCGGACCGGACGCGGTCAGACAGTTGCGCCTCAACGTTGCCTCTGCAGACGGCCTTTTGATCGCGACGCCTGAGTACAACCAATCGATCCCGGGTGTGCTGAAAAATGCGATCGACTGGCTGTCGCGCGCCGCACCAGACGAAGTACTGGCTGGAAAGCCCGTCGCGATCATTGGCGCATCGAGTGGGCGCTGGGGTACCCGCCTGGCCCAGCACGCCCTGCGGCAGACGCTGGTAGCAACTGAATCGTTGGTCATGCCCGCGCCGGCACTCTTCATCCGCGATGTGGATGGCAAGTTCGACGATGCCGGCCGGCTAAGCGACATTCCCGCGCGCAACTCGCTGCAAGCCGTTATGGATTCTCTGGAGAATTGGATTGGAAAGTTCCAAGAGAAAGGGGGCTAGGTGGCTATGACACGCCATGACATCGTGCTGAAGGCTCCGAGCAAGTTGCTGCAGTTCACCAACTCTTATCCCCAGCTACAGGCCTCGAATTATGACAAATCTTGATCATGTAATTATTCGTGTCACAAATGCGTCTATCTCGGTGAAATTCTACGTCGATATTGTTGGTTTTTCTCATGACGGGCGCACGCCCCCATTCGATATAATTAGAGTTAGTGATACGTTGACGCTGGATCTATTGCTGGAGTCGCCCAAAGACCCGATTCATCTAGCATTCTCTTTTGATAAATATACATTTGATGATCTCCATCATCGGCTACTATCCAACAATGTTCCATTCGGTTCAGGTGTTTTTGAAAGAAATGGTCTGATTGATGAGAACTCCGACGGAGCTTGCGGCCGAGCTAAGGCTTTCTATTTCTATGATCCAGATGGTCATAATCTAGAGGCACGACTCTATGATTGATAGCCATATCCAGTGGATCAAATGGTTCCGACCCAGGAAGTCATTCGTTGGACGCGCTTGCGTGCGTAGTTTTGCCTGACGTTGGGTCTAAATGTTAATTTTAAGAAAAGGTAATACTCCCATGCAGACTGCCGCACTTGCGCGGTGCATTGGCTCAGCCGAGCGCTACATGCGCGCACTGCTTGAGCGAGGGCTTAAAAGTGCCAGTATTTCATTTGACGAATGGACGGTAATGGCTTTTACAAGCGCATCAACCCTAGATTCAGAGCAAGTGATACAGCGACAAATTGAAAGTCATCTCGCCACTGATGCTTCCGAAGCTCGCGAGTCGATCAGTACTTTGATCTCGGCCAGAGTGATTACAATCAGTCCAGGCGGCACGCTTGTGCACACCGAGTTAGGTGCGGCTCTCTTTGTGTGCCTGAGCAGAGAGATAGGAGGAATCAGGCGCATTCTCTACGAAAACTTGCCCGACGCAGATCTGGAAGCCACACATCGCACTCTGATGGAAATTACCAAGCGGGCAAGCGACCTCTTGGGTGGTGAACCCCACGCCTATCACGACCATGCCGAGGTGCAGACGCACACCGCTTAACTAGGATTGGCAACCAACAGCACCAAAGGAGCAAAACATGAGCAATCGCAATCAGGGCAATCCCTGCTGGTACGAACTGTGGACCAGCAATGGCAACCTCAAATCCGCCGAGCAATTCTATGGTGCGGTCCTGGGCTGGACGGTCGAGGATTCGGGAATGGAAGGATTCGACTACCACCTGGCCAAATCCGACGACGTCATGGTCGCCGGCCTCATGGTCATGCCCGACGATGTGCCAAATATCCCGCCATGCTGGATGATCTATTTTGCCGTCGATGACGCGGACGCATTCGTAGCCGCTGCCAAGGCGGCCAGCGCCAAAGTCCATCGCGAGCCCGCTGATGTTCCCGGGACCGGTCGCTTTGCTGTGATGGCCGACCCGCAGGGCGCGGCATTCGGCATCCTGCAGCCAGACATGAGCGACATGTCGGACGCGGACATCGCAAAACGCGAGACGGGCGAAGGCGCGTTCAACCAGGATAAGGCCGGCCACGGCAACTGGAACGATCTGATGTCCACCGACCCCGATGCAGGATTCGCCTTTTACGCCAAGTTGCTCGGTTGGACCAAGGGCGACGCGATCGACATGGGCGGGATGGGCACCTATCAGTTGTTCCGTCACAAAGGCATGGACATCGGCGGCATGATGGGCTTGGGCGATGCGCCCTCACCCAACTGGCTGCCCTATTTTGGTGTCGACGGCAGCGTTTCGGGCGCGATCGAAACGATCAAGTCCGCCGGTGGCAGCGTGCATCACGGGCCAATCGAGGTACCCGGTAGTGATTACATTGCCGTCGCCCAGGACCCGCAAGGTGCGTGGTTTGCGATTACCAGCGCCACGAAGTAACCCTCAGCAGCCAACGTAAGCGCAACGTTCCCGGGAATCGCTAGGTGCAAGTGGCCAGCCCGGGTGCGGTCTTGGCTCTTGCGTTTGCTGCATCAACGGGTTTGAGACCGCCCTACAGGTTGAACAAATTTGGGGTGGGATTACGCCCGTCTTGCGCGGGTTTCACCACTATTGCACGTGCAACAACAGGGGTCAGAGTGCACTTTCTCGACACTTGCTGAGGAACTATGGAGACGGAGGTAATTAATTAGCTTTAACCAGTTCGGGAAAACCGAAAGCTCTGCTACTAATTCCTTCCCATGACGCACAAGGCCCGCATCGCTGCGGGCCTCGTTGTTTGTGGTGCTGGTGGTTGGCTTAGCGCTTGCTTTTGCGAATACGACATCGATCATCTGCGCGAGCATGCCTTGCGTGGTCGCTGGTAGCGCTCTGATCTGTTCGACTTTTTGGGCGATCTTGGGCTGCGGTCCACGCTTTGTGGAGATCGAATGACCGCTTCTGGCCGAATGCTGCCGCTGGCTAGGTCGATCAATTTCCAACGAGTTGGTCGCCAATCGATCGGACAGTTGCCCGATACGGCGATTTGGCTAAAGTGTGCGCCAAGGTCGGTCTTTCGAAGCGGCAATCACTCGGCGTGTCCTCTGAGGGGTGATTGAATGCGGCGACTTTCAGGCCGAACCGATCAATGCGCTTGTAAGACTCTATTGGACCCCTCCGAATGGCGCTGTGCGGCTGGTTGGTAGGGCCGTTATAATGCGGGTCCTTTTTTCCCCGTGCGTCGAGGAGTGTGCAATGGCAGTCAAGGTCGCCATCAATGGCTATGGTCGTATTGGTCGCAACATGTTGCGCGCGCTGTATGAGGCGAACCGCACGGGTGAGATCGAGGTCGTTGCGGTGAATGATCTCGGTGACGCGGCAACCAATGCACACCTGACCCAGTACGACACCGCGCATGGGCGCTTTCCTGGCGAAGTCGGCGTTGATGGCGGTGATTTGATCGTCAATGGTGATCGAATCAAGGTGTTTGCCGAGCGCGATCCATCGAAGTTGCCTTGGGCTGAGCTTGGGGTCGATGTCGTGCTGGAGTCGACAGGGTTTTTTACCAGCAAGGCCAAGGCCAGTGCACACATTGATGCTGGTGCAAAGAAGGTCATCATTTCCGCGCCGGGTGGCAGCGATGTTGATGGAACCTTCGTTTACGGCGTCAATCATGATCAGCTGACCTCGGCTCATCAGATCATCTCGAACGCCTCGTGTACAACCAACTGTCTGGCCCCGCTGGCCAAGGCGCTGAACGAAAAGATCGGCATCGTGCATGGCTTGATGACGACGATTCACGCCTATACCAATGATCAGGTGCTGACCGACGTTTATCACTCCGATCTTCGCCGCGCCCGCTCGGCCACGCATTCGCAGATTCCAACCAAGACCGGCGCTGCCGCAGCGGTCGGATTGGTTCTACCGGAACTCAACGGCAAGCTCGATGGGTTCTCGATGCGTATCCCGACGATCAATGTCTCGGCGGTCGATCTGACCTTCGTCGCCTCTCGCGAGACCAGCAAGGAAGAGATCGATTCGGTGATGCAAGCCGCCGCTGATGGCGCTTACAAGGGTGTGATTGGCGTGAACACCCAGCCGCTGGTGTCGATCGACTTCAACCACAACCCGCTTTCGTCGGTCTACGACGCCACCCAGACCCGGGTCATGGGTGGCACCTTGGTCAAGGTCCTGAGCTGGTATGACAACGAATGGGGATTCTCGAACCGGATGCTTGATATGACCCTTGCGCTGGTTAACGCGAAGTAACGCGAATCGAGAGTAGGGAGTCGGGCTAGCGAAAATCGCTTCCCCAAAAACTTGTGGAAGCGACTTCAGTCGCGATGCTATTCGTAATATTCAGCACCAGCATCGCGGCTTAAGCCGCTGCCGCAATCTGTGGGAGTCATTCACTGCCACGTGTCGAATTTCTTCCCCGCTCAATGCGCCACCAGCATAGGCAGATTGCTGTGCTGGAAAAGATGCCGCGTGACGCCGCCGAGGACCAGTTCGGTGATGCGTGATTGGCCCCAAGCGCCGATCACGATCAGGTTGGCATTGGACTGATTGGCGGCTTCGAGCAGGGCGGGGCCGTGATCCTTGCTGGGTTTGAACGATTTGAATTCGGCATGGATGCCACGACGTTCAAACCATGCGCGCAGATCGAGCGTCGGCAGGTTTTCGAAGCCCAGCGGACTCGGATGCGCATCGCCTTCGAGCACGGTGACCTTGTCGGCGCGCTTGAGCAAGGGCAGCGCGCCATGGATGGCCAGTGCCGCTTCTCGGCTTGCGTTCCAAGCGACCAACATGTGTTCACCCACGTTGTCGACTTGCGCGGCTTCAGGTACAACGACCACCGGCGTGGAAGTACCGAACACCGTACGCGAGGCGATGCCCCAACCGACCGGCGCATCAGGATTGGCGCAGGGCCGTTCGGTTACGACCAGATCCGACCAGCGTGCGGCGTGACAAAGCGCGTCGACACTGTCGCCCTGAACGACCTGGAATTCGCCGGTCAGGCCGCGCTGTTTCAACTGCTCCTGCCACCATGGCGAACGCTGACGCGCCGCATCGAGCAAATGACTGGTTTCATTGACCTGCACTGCAACGGCTTCGGGCGATACGAACGCCGCGGTGGACAGCGCAACCACATGCAGTCCAAGCGTATGCGCGCCGAGTCGGGCAGCCAGTGAAAGACCCGCTTCAGTGGCCGGGGCGATGGTGTCGCAACGGCGCAAGTGGATGACGACATCGAAATTAGACATGGCGGAATCCTCGCGGTGTCAGAGAACGCCCAGTTTACGCCGTGAACGCGGTAGGAACCCAATTGTGCAGTAAAGATGCACGCTCTCGTGCGGCCATTCGAAGTAGTGTTTCGATTGTGCTCGTGGAGCAGGCAACGCAGAATGCGCGTCTGCAAATCAAGGTCGTGGCCATGAGGAAATTCGTCAGCGTTGCCGCAACGTTTGTGCTGATCGCAGCGATCGCTGGGCCTGTGCATGCTTCAAGAGCCATCGATTGTGAGCTGCATTTCTCGATGTCTGGCTGGTCGGCGTTTTACAAGCATTCGAGCGGCAGCGGGACGGTCACCTGCGACAATGGTCAATCGATGAAAGTGAGGATTTCGGCCAAGGGCGGCGGCCTCACATTTGGCAAATCGCGTATCGACCATGGGCTCGGAAAATTCACCGAGGTATACGCAATCGACGACATCATCGGTGGTTACGCGACGGCGGAGGCGCATGCCGGTGCGAACAAATCCGCCAGCGCGCGAGTGGTGACCAAGGGGCCGATCTCACTAGCCCTGTCCGGCAAGGGCAGGGGTTGGGATATCGGTGTCGCGTTCGGCAATTTCATCATCAGCCGACCGTGATCCTAACTTTGTCCCGGGCGTGAGACCGTCATGAGTGATCAGTCGATTGAGCCGCGGTATTCTCCGGCAGAAGAAGTCGCATCAACGCTGAGTCATGCCTTGGGGATCATTCTCAGCATTGCCGGGTTGGCCGTGTTGACGGCTTTCGCGGCCTTGCATGGAGGGGCATCACGAATCGTCAGCGTCAGTGTCTATGGCGCTACCCTGATTCTGCTTTTCACTGCGTCAACGCTGTATCACGCGGTGCCGCATCCGCGCGTCAAACCGATTTTGCGAGTACTCGATCACTCGGCCATCTATCTGTTGATTGCGGGGACCTATACGCCTTTCACGCTGATCAGCTTGCGTGGCTCATGGGGCTGGACATTGTTCGCGATCGTCTGGACCTTGGCGATCCTCGGTATCGCTCTGGAATTGCGCCAAGTACGCAATCGCGTGGTCGCTGCGATGATCTATCTGGGCATGGGCTGGGTTGGCGTGATCGCGGTCAAACCGATGATAGCGAACATCGAGCCAACCGGATTGTGGCTGCTTCTGGCGGGTGGTCTTTGCTACACCTTCGGCGTACCTTTCTACCTTTGGAAGAAATTACCTTACAACCACGCTCTGTGGCATCTTTTTGTGCTTGCCGGTAGCGTATTGCAGTTTTTCTCGATTCTGCTGTATGTGTTGCCGGATCGATAAGGCAACGTCAGATGAGGTAGGCGACGATGAACACCCCGATCATCGTGAAACAAAGGGCGATACGAGCAAGCGTGCCAAAAATGAATCCCAGCCACGCACCAACGCCAACGTGAGTCGACCGCTTGAGTGTGCTGCCGGCAATCAGTTCGCCGATCACGGCGCCTACGAAGGGCCCAAGAATCAAGCCGATGAAGCCGAGGAAGAGCCCGATGACGGTTCCGGCGGCTGCGCCGAACAATGCCCAGCCGCTTGCACCGACGCGTTTCGCGCCGAGCACGCTGGCCAGCAGATCGACAATCACGGCCAGCACCGTCAGTAGACCAAGAATGGTCAGCGTCGGCCAGCCGATATGGCTGAAATCGCCAGCCCAGGCCGCCAGAATCATGCCGAGGTAGACGATCGGTACGCCAGGAAGGGCCGGTAAAATGGTGCCGAGCGTGCCAACAATGATCAACACCACGGCGAGGATATACAGAAGAATTTCAGTCGTCATGCCGGTTAGCGCGGTGGAGAGAGGGTCGATTCTATCGGGGATAGGTGAATGACAGCGAACACAACAGGAGTTCTGACGCGATAATGCGCAGCATGCAGACCGAGTTGCTGAAATCCGATGCGTTGGGACGGATCGAGATCGTCATTGAGGGAGACAGACGCTGGATTCGGCGTGACATCCGCGCCGCGCGTTTCGGCATGCGCTGGATCGCGCGAGCCGCGGCCGCACGTGAGGCGCGTGCGCTGAAAGCACTGGAAGGTCTGGATGACGTTCCCCACCTGCTGGCATGGAAAGGCGGCATTCTCGATCGCAGTTTCATGGCCGGTGCGCCGCTGCAACAGGCGCAGCCGCGTAATCCCGATTTCTATCGGCGAGCGCACCGTTTGCTCAAGCAGATTCGCGCCATGGGCGTTGTCCACAACGATCTGGCCAAGGAGCCGAATTGGCTGCAGCGCGAAGACGGTCGCCCTGCGCTCGTCGATTTTCAACTGGCATGGAACAGCCGAAAACGTGGAGGCCTGTTTCGCTTGCTCGCGCGGGAAGACCTGCGCCATCTCCTCAAACACAAGCGCACCTATTGCCCGGACGCATTGACGCCAACCGAGCGTCGCCTACTGGCGCGACAATCCTGGATAGCGCGCGGATGGCGCGCAACAGGAAAGCGCGTCTACAAATTGGTTGCCCGGCGACTGTTCGGCTATTGGGACAATGAGGGTAAGGGTCGCGTGCGTCGATAGCCCGACATTGATCCGCCTGGTCCCGGCCTTTTTTTAGGATTTTTCGGTTCGCAAAGCTCAGAGAGCACGATTCCGTGTGCAATCGATTTTCATGACGCGTTATTCTGGGCATGATTGCCATTTCCTGGTCTCGCCAATCCATGCTGCTATGGACTGTCGGTTCAGCAATCCGGATCCACAACAAGAAGGATGGTTCTTGAGCGCAACCAGCGATCAACGTGCCGACACAGGAACCGATGGGTTGGCCAGCGCCTCGCCGCCAGAAAATCGCGCTCTGCGCATGCTCCCCTACGAATTCGGAACGTTG
>JBBSVJ010000112.1:0-10906 GCA_038233665.1 Lysobacterales bacterium | reverse complement strand
TCTGCGACTTGCTTGCGCTCCGAACGCATGCGTTCGTAGACCGAACGCAGCACCGAACTTGCTTCAGGCAGATCAACGCGCTTGATACGCACGTCAACGATTTCGATGCCGAGGCTCTTGGTCTTCAGATTGGCATTCTTGACCAGCGTATCGGTCAAATCGGAACGCGCGCTGGAAACCACTTCCTTCAAGGTTCGCGAGTTGATTGCCGTACGCATCCCGTCCTTGACCGTCGGCGCCAGTCGCTGCTGGGCGCGATCCTGGTCACCGGCAACGGCGGTGTAGAAGGTCGTCGGATTCGAGATCTTCCACTTGACCACGAAGTCGACGTTGACGTCTTTCTTTTCCGAGGTCAGGTAGCGTTCTGCGGCGGCATCCAGAGTCTGCAACCGGCTATCGAAACGCAAGGCTTGCTGCATCAATGGAATCTTGAAGTGCAACCCGGGCTTGTAGCCGGATTCAACGATCCGACCAAATTGCAGCAGGATTCCCGTCTGTCCTTCATGCACGACAAACACGCAATTGATGGCGAGCAAGATGACTGCCGCAATGACGATACTGATAATCGGGCGCATCTCAGTTTCCTTCCTTGCTGGTATCGGTCGAGGTCGAGGTCGCAGCGGCAGCGGTTTCTGCCGGAAGCGGAACCATCGGAGCCTCGCCTGGAACCGGAATTTGCAGTAGATTTTTGCCCCCGGTGAAATCAATCACCTTCGGCGTATTGGTAATCACCTGCTGGGTGGTCTCGATGTACAAGCGCGTGCGCGTCACCTCGGGAGCTGCGCGGTATTCGCTGGCGATCAGATCGAAACGCTGCGCGTCACCTTGCGATTTGGCGATGCGTTCCGCCCGGTAGCCCTTCGCTTCGGCGAGAATTCGTGCGGCTTCACCACGCGCTTCCGGAACCACGCGTTTGGCATAGGCATCGGCAATATTGCTCGCGCGCTGGCGATCTTCGCGTGCACTGATTGCATCATCAAACGAATCCTTGACCTCTTGCGGCGGCCTCACATTCTGGAAATTGAGATCGTTTACCTGCAAACCCGCGTGATAACGCTCAAGCGTTTGCTGCAGCACTTTCTTGGCCTGTGCAGCCAACTCAGCACTCGGATTGGCCACCGCTTCCTCGCCCTCCAGCGGTTCGACGCGCTGGTCCGGCATGATTGCGTCGAGCTTGCTCGTTCCGATGACCTCACGCACTGCACTTTCCGCCGCCTGCTTGAGGGTCTGATCGGGCTCGCGAGTTGCGAACAGAAACTGGGTCGAGTCGGCGACTTCGTACTGCACGTTGAACTCAACCTGGACGATGTTCTCATCGCGGGTGAGCATGCGCACCGTATCGGAAATGCTGCGTACGTCCTTGACGTTGACTTGAGTGGCGGATTCGATCGGCCGCGGCCACTTGAGATTGAAACCTGGCCCCAGCGTGCGCGAATACTGGCCGAAGCGAAGCACCACATATTCCCTGCCGGCATTCACCTGCACCCACGAGTCAAACAAGACCCAGGCAATCAGCAGGCCGACAATGGCCATCGCGGCCGTGTTGCCACCGCTTCGGTTGCCATCCGTGCCTTTGCTACCGTTACCGCCGCCACCGCCGCCAAATAGGCTGCCGAACATTTCCTTGACGCGGTTGATGGCGTCGTCAAGATCGTTCTTGCCGCCTCCATCCTTGTTGTCGCGCCAAGGATCTCTCTGCTTGCCGCCACCGGGTTCATTCCAAGCCATTGAACTATTCCTGTCTGAACTTGCTCGCGCCGTGATGACACACCTTTCCGAAGAAAGGCGCGAAAAACGAGGAGAGTTTGCCGAGCACCTGCTTCAATGAAAAGCCGTGGCGGGACTGCCACGCTGGCACTTCAAGGTTGTGAATTGTCGAATTGATTGTAGGTAGCCCCATCAGTCGGGGCAAGCAGAGCCGCTTTCAACCATTCGCCCTGCCCGTCAGGCAAACCGAACAGAGGCTCGATCCGTGAACGCGGGGCGTCTATCTCGACATGCCACGCATCATCGTCAGCCTTTTCGGACGCCACCAGGCCAAGCTGGTGCAAGCGGGCGCGCAGCCGCCCCGAGGACATCGGAATTTCAATGACTTGATGAATGCGCTCGCTGGAGAGCGCCCGACCAATCGCCACCAACAACGAATCAATACCGATGCCATCCCGCGCTGAGACCCAAGCGCGCAAGGGGCCTTCGCGATCGAAGTCTTCGACCCGAGGCACATCGGACTGCAATAGATCGATCTTGTTGTAGACCAAAACCTGGGGCAGTTCGGAAGCTTCAATTTCCGCGAGTACGGCCTGGACATCGGCGACCCGCGTATCGCGCTCAGGATCCGACGCATCAATTACGTGCAGCAGAAGATCGGCCTCCCTGGCCTCGGCCAGGGTCGAGCGAAATGCGGCGACCAGGTCATGCGGCAGATCACGGATGAAACCGACCGTGTCGGCAAGCACGATCGGACCGCAATCGAGCCCGTCAATCCGGCGCAAGGTTGGATCGAGCGTGGCGAAAAGTTGATCGGCCACAGAGACGCCGGCACCCGTCATGGCATTGAACAGCGTCGACTTGCCGGCATTGGTATAGCCAACCAAGGCAACAACCGGCAGCGCGCTGCGTTCGCGCGAACGTCGCGCCTGGCTGCGTTGAACTTCTACCTTGTCGAGACGCTTCTGCAATTGCTTGACGCGATCGGCGAGCAGTCGGCGATCGATTTCAAGCTGGGTTTCGCCGGGACCGCGCAATCCGATGGCGCCGCCACGCTGGCGCTCAAGATGGGTCCATCCGCGAACCAATCGCGTCGACATATGCTTGAGCTGGGCCAACTCGACCTGCAGCTTGCCGTCGTGCGAGCGTGCGCGCTGCGCGAAGATATCGAGAATCAGGCCAGTGCGGTCGACAACACGGCACTCGGTCAGCTTTTCGAGATTGCGCTCCTGCACCGGCGTCAAAGAATGATTGACCAGAATCAGATCGGCATCGAGCGCGATCTTGTGCGCCTTCAGCTCATCGGCTTTGCCGGTGCCGACAAAATAGCGCGGGTTCGGGCGTTCGAGGCGCGCATTCAGTGTGCCGACCACGGTCGCACCCGCCGAACGTGCAAGCTCTGCGAATTCTTCGAGAAGGGCCGAATCGTGTTGCCCGGGAGCCTGTGCCTGCAGCAACAAGGCACGCTCACCTTTTTTTGATCGATCAAACAGTTCGTTTTACTCGGGTTCGTGGGCGTCGCCGATCTCGGCGTCATCTGGCCCGATGATACGCACATTGCGACTCGGCACGACGGTCGATATGGCGTGCTTGTAGACCATCTGGCTGACCGTATTGCGCAGCAGGACGACAAACTGGTCGAAAGACTCGACCGTACCCTGCAACTTGATACCGTTGACCAGATAGATTGACACCGGCACGCGCTCGCGCCGAAGTGCATTGAGGAACGGATCCTGCAGTGACTGTCCTTTGGACATTATTATTCTCCTGTGACACGCCCCGAGCCGGAAAAAAAACACCTGGCCATTGCGGCTCGATCAGACGTATGAGCGCCTGATCCAACGGTGTTCCGGTAGTGGATGTGGATCTTAAACCAATGATTGCCTGAATAGAACGTCGATCAGCTAGCAGATTCACACTCCGAGAAATGCGCGGGCCGAGGAATCGACCGCGGCAGCGGTTGAATCCCCCTCAGGGTCGAACATCAGGGCATCGAGCTCGGAACGCAACCAGGTGATCTGACGCTTGGCCAGTTGGCGCGTGGCATGGATCGCAGCCATGCGGAAATCATCGAGACTGCAGCCCGCATCAATGTATGGCCAGCCTTGTCGATAGCCAACCGCGCGCATGGATGGCCATTGATCAGACCAACCGGGGAGAGCGCGAAGTTTCGTCAGCTCCTCAATCAGGCCAGCATCAAGCATGCTGTCGAAGCGCTGAGCGATGCGGCCGTGGAGAGGCGCACGATCCGCCGGCATCAAGGCCATCTTGAGCAGGTGGTACGGAAGGCGTGGACGAACTTCGCCCTGCAGATCCGACATCCGTTGACCGCTCAGCGCGATGACTTCCAGCGCGCGCTGCACGCGCTGGCTGTCGTTGACGTTCAGTCGTACGGCGGTTGGCGGATCGAGCGCGGCAAGGCGCGCATGCATGTGCTCCTTGCCGAGTCGCGCGGCTTCATCGGCAAGTTGGTCACGCAATGCAGCATCCGCTTGGGGCAAGCTTGAGAGACCACGCTCGAGGGCGCGAAAGTACAGACCCGTTCCGCCGACCAGCAAGGGGATCCTTCCCTTGGCGACAATCTTGCCCATTTCGCTCAGGGCATCGGTGCGGAAATCAGCGGCAGAGTAGACCTGCGAAGGTTCCCGGATATCGACCAGGCGATGAGGAAACCGAGCCAGCATTGCCGAATCGGGTTTGGCTGTGCCGATATCCATTCCTCGATAGATCAGCGCGGAATCAACACTGATCAGGTCGATCGGATAGCGCGATGCCAACTCGCAAGCCAACGCGGTCTTGCCTGAAGCGGTCGGCCCCATCAGGAAAATGGCGCGCGGCCGGCTGTCTTGATGTTCCATGATTCAATTCTAGCGCGGAGTGTTCACGAGGACGGCGCGAAGCTTGAGGACGAACAAACGAACCATCGCCGTGAACAAGGTATTCCCATCGAAATTGCAGGAGTCGCCAAGCTCCATGCTTATCGCTAGCCACCCGGCAAAGTGTCTTTGGAATCGGGAAATTCTTTGACTTAATCACCAAGCTGGGCTCACATAGCGCTTGGAGATTCCGAATCAGGTCAACTGACAATGAATGAATGGTCAATTCTTGACCTCGTCATATATTTCGCCGGGTCAGCTATTGCGCTCGTTCAAAGTATTGTATTTGCGCACTATTTTCGGCTGTTCAGACGCGATCATCTGCTCCTTTGGTCTTATAGTTTTCTCGCACTCGCCATTTATCTCGCAGCGGCGGGTGCTTCGTGGCTGTTGATATCCAAATTTTCATCGGCGCATCCGCTTCGACTTGGATTGACCTGCCTATCCTTGATTGCGGCCTATTCTCAAGTGGCCGCTTTGATCATGGGAACGCTGGCAATCTGGCGCACGCAGCACTGGACTCGCGTGCAGATTCTGCGCGCGCTTGCGGTAGCGAGCCTGCTTGGCTTGGTCAGCGGACTCGCTTTCGCGTTCGATCCAGCCATGGCTCACGAGCGCCTTTTCATGCGCGTTGGCTTGCGCTATCTGGTCACCGGGCTGGCTGCCTTGGGAATGGGCGTCGCGATTGCGTCGCGCTGGCCGAAAGGACGCCTCGGCCAGCAATTGACTGCGATGGCGTTGTGTCTCTACGGCGTTGATTTGCTGCATGTATTTTCAATCTATGTATTGCAGGCATCTGGCCACGCACCTTGGCCATGGTCCCAGCACATCGGCATCTTCAGCCTGGTCACACCGATTTTCATTGGCTATGGCTTGGTTATCTGGCTTCTCGAAAACGAACGGGATCGCGCCGAAAGCGCGACTGACACGGCGGAAAGATTGCGCTTGTTCGACCAATTGACCGGCCTGCCGAATCGCTCGCAAATGCTCATTCATCTGGATCGCCAAATACACCATGAACAAGGTGCCGCTTTGTTGCTGATCCGCCTCGACAACCTCGGCAATATTGCGGTTGCGGCGGGTATCGATGGCGTCGATGTGGCTTTGGCAACGGGCGCCGAGCGCATTGAAGATGTTGCGCGCGCAAACGGCATGGTCGCGGCGCGACCGGGAGCCGATCACATCGCTGTGCATGGCAGCGGCTTCGGCGTTGGCGCCGGATCCAAAGTTCAGCGCATAGCGGAACAAATTCTGAGCACGCTGGCATTGCCGATGTTTTCAAACGGCCATGAATTGGCGCTGGAAGCAAGCGTCGGCATTGCGCTTGCCCCTGCTGACGCAATGACAGCAGAAGGTCTGCAATCCTGCGCGGAAATGGCGCGCGCCCGTGCTCAAAGCGAAGGTGCGATGCGTTATCGGTTCTACGCCCCGGACATTGAAGAGGAAGCGCAAGCAAAACTTCAACTCCAGTCAGAGCTGCGCAGCGCATTTCTGAACGAGGAATTTGTGCTGGAGTTTCAACCAGTCCTCGACGGCTGGAGTCTGCAAATTTGCGGCTTCGAGGCGCTCGTGCGCTGGCACCATCCACAACGGGGTCGTTTGCTGCCTGAAGCGTTTATCGCTGAGCTGGAGCCGTTGGGCCTGGTCGAGACGCTCGATGCATGGGTGCTTGAGCATGCCTGCAGCGCCGCGGTGGAGTGGCAGATTCTCGGCCGTGACGCGCTGACCATTGCCGTCAACGTCTCAGCGCATTCGTTTCAGCGGCGCAAGTTTCCCGATCACATCAAGCACCTGCTTGAACGCACAGGGCTGACCCCAGCCTGTCTTGAAATCGAGATCATCGAATCGATCGCCTTGCAGTACCCCGAGCACGCGGCTTCCAGCATCGAGCGTCTTCGCGAACTCGGGGTTCGCGTCATGCTTGATGATTTCGGCACCGGTTTCTCATCGCTCAAAAACCTTCGCCAACTGCCGTTTGACGGGCTCAAGATCGACCACAGTTTCGTCGTCGATGTGCTTGTCGATTCCCGAGATGCCGCGATCGTTCGCGCGATGCTCGCCTTGGCCCACAGCCTGGGGCTCGAAGTGGTTGCCGAAGGCATTGAGACGCCGGCGCAACTCGCCTGGTTCCAGTCAGCCGGTTGCGACCGCCTGCAGGGCTTCCACTTCCATCGTTCGATGACTCAGCAAGCGGTTTTCAATCTGCTTGGGATCAGCGCAGAGAATTCGCCGCCACTCTCGCAAACGGCATCCTGAGCGGCTCGTCGATTTCACGGCGAGCCGTCTGTCGGCAAGGAAAGTGGCCGTATAATGCGCGCTGGTCTTTCAGGTGCACCCCATGTCCAACACGATGAAGGCGCTGGTCAAGCGCGAAGCCGAAAAGGGAATCTGGATGGAACAGGTGCCTGTTCCGGAGATTGGACCGAACGACGTCCTCGTCAAACTGGAAAAAACCGCCATCTGCGGCACTGACTTGCACATCTATCTCTGGGATGAGTGGTCACAGCGAACCATCAAACCTGGCCTCGTCATCGGCCATGAATTCGTCGGTCGTATCGTCGAGGTAGGTGCCGCGGTACGCGGCTACGAAATCGGTCAGCGCGTTTCAGCCGAAGGGCATATCGTTTGCGGCGTCTGCCGCAACTGTCGCGCCGGACGCCAACATCTTTGTCCGCATACGATCGGTATTGGCGTCAATCGCAACGGTGCGTTCGCCGAATTCATCTCGGTCCCGGCCTCGAATCTTTGGCCGATTCCGGATCAGATTCCCTCCGAGCTGGCTGCATTTTTTGACCCCTATGGAAACGCTGCCCACGTCGCCCTGGAATTCGACCTGATCGGCGAAGATGTGCTGATCACCGGCGCCGGACCGATCGGCATCATCGCAGCCGGCATCGCCAAACACGTTGGTGCACGCAACGTGGTGGTTACCGATGTCAATGACTACCGACTCAAACTGGCCGCCGACATGGGCGCGACGCGGGTGGTCAATGTATCCAAGCAGTCACTACTTGATGTGGTCAAGGATCTGCATATCGAAGGTTTTGATGTCGGCATGGAAATGAGCGGTAATCCGCGAGCATTCAACGACATGCTCGAATGCATGTATCACGGCGGAAAAGTCGCACTGCTCGGTATCCTGCCGCGCGGCGCGGGTATTGATTGGGACAAGATCATCTTCAAGGGCCTGACCGTGCAAGGCATCTACGGCCGACGCATGTACGAAACCTGGTACAAGATGACGCAAATGGTACTCAGTGGATTCCCGCTGCAGAAAGTACTCACCCATCAGATTGGCATCGATGATTTCCAGAAAGGTTTCGATTTAATGGAAGCCGGTCAATGCGGCAAGATCGTCTGCTCCTGGAATTGACCCGGGCTCGGCCCGGCTTCCACGCTTGAATCCGCGCGAGCGCATTCTCGATACCCTCGCAGCGGCCATGGATGTTCTTCCGTCCGGGCCGATTGCGGTTGCACTCAGTGGAGGTCTCGATTCGACCACGCTTATGCATGCACTTTGCTGCATGCCCGAGGTGCGCGAGCGCGGCGTCCGCGCGATCCATATCGACCATGATCTGCACCCGAGCAGCGCCGATTGGGCGAACCACTGTCAGCTCGTCTGCCAAGCGTTAAGCGTGCCATTGCTGACTGTAAAAGTGAGCGTCGAACATCGCAGCGGGCTCGGTCTAGAGGCTGCCG
Organism: Lysobacterales bacterium; assembly: GCA_038233665.1. Taxonomy (GTDB): domain Bacteria; phylum Pseudomonadota; class Gammaproteobacteria; order Xanthomonadales; family Rhodanobacteraceae; genus Dokdonella. Next base: position 2,624 of record JBBSVJ010000112.1, on the reverse strand, counting down.
CGCGGCAAGTCCGGTATGCGGCCTTCAAAGCCGCGCTGAGCAACGACGAGATCCTCGCTCTCGCCCAGCACGGCGATGACCAGAGTGAAACCGTCTTGCTCAAGCTGCTGCGCGGCGCGGGACCAGAAGGCCTCGGCGGAATGCGTTCCTTGCGAAGACTCAACAAGAGCTGGGCTTGGCGTCCTCTGCTCGACACCCCTCGCGATGCGTTGCGCGACTACGCCAAGCAAGTCGAGCTTGAATGGATTGAGGATCCAAGCAACACCGATATCCATTTCGAGCGCAATTTCCTCCGCCACGATATCCTTCCACCGCTGCGCAAACGCTGGCCAAAAGCCGACCAGAGCATCAGCCAGAGCGCGCGCTGGATTCAAGCGGCGGCGAATTTCATCGATGATCAGGCCCAGGTCGCACTGACCAGTTTGCAGGGATTCGATCCGGCAACACTTGATTGCGATCGCTGGCTGGCGCTTCCCGATGCCTTGCGCGATCCGGTCTTGCGACGTTGGCTGCGCCATCTGAAACTGCCCGAGCCGAATCAGCATCAGGTAGGCGAACTGGCCCGCCAATTGAGCAATGCCGGTGAAAGCAAATTGCCCTGCGTGCGCTGGCCCGGTGCCGAGGTGCGTCGCTATCGCGATCTGATCTATGCGATGCCAACGTTGAAAATGCCACCTGCGGATTGGCAAGCCCGCTGGGATGGCGAGCCGCTGGGATTGCCTGCCGGGCTCGGCAGTTTGGTCCTGGTCACGAACCTTCAAGCGGCAACTGCACTGGCCAGCCCGGATCACCTGACTGTGCGTTTTCGTCGCGGCGGCGAACGTCTGCGACTGAACGACGCTGGCTATCATCGCGATTTGCGGGATATGTACCAGGAAGCCGGGATTCCACCTTGGCAACGTGGCCGTATGCCGATGGTGCTGAATTCCGCTGGCGCGCTTTTGTCTGTCGGGGATCTCTGGATCAGCGATATTGGCCAGCATGAGTTTGCGCGTCTGAATCGCGCGCCTCGTTGGCAGCGCGAATGACCTCAGCCTCAAGCAAAAGGGTCGACAAGCGTTAACCGCCCCACTACCCTTCCGGGATGCCTAAAGCCTCTGCAAAAAATTCGAATCAAGTCGCTGAATTCGAACAGTCTCTCGATGAGCTAGAACAGCTCGTTACGCGAATGGAAGAGAGCGAAATGGGTCTGGATGATTCTCTGCAATCGTTCGAGCGTGGTGTTGCGTTGTATCGCAGCTGCCAGAGCGCACTCGAGCAGGCTGAACTCAGGGTCAAGCAGTTGGTCGATCCAAGCCGACCCGAATCCGCTGAGCCATTCGAACCCGACACTCCTTGAGCTGAAACGCAGTTTTCGCACAGGATTTCATCATCAACGCAGCAACTCCCGCGAAAGACTTGTCGCCCGGCCTCAGCGCGTTCGCCCTGCATGCCGACGTCGCGCTTGCGCAGGCCATGCCTTCGTTAAAGCAGGCTCCAATGGAGCTGCACCGCGCGATGCACTACGCGGTCATGGGCGGCGGCAAGCGTTTGCGACCGATTCTGGTCTACGCGACGGGGTGCGCTTTCGGAGCACCGCTGACCCGGCTTGATGCAGCCGCCGTGGCGGTCGAAATCATCCACGCCTACTCGCTGGTCCATGATGACTTGCCGGCAATGGACGACGATGCATTGCGTCGTGGTCGGCCGACTTGTCACATCGAATTCGGCGAGGCGATGGCGATTCTTGCGGGAGATGCGTTGCAAGCGCTGGCCTTCGAGGTTTTAACCAACGATGAAACGATTGGAATTGATTCACGCACGCGACTGGAAATGCTGCGCGTACTGGCGCATGCCTGCGGATCGCAAGGTATGGCGGGAGGCCAGGCGTTTGATCTGACAGCGATCGGCCAGCAGCTGACGGCAGACGAACTGGAGCGCATGCACGTTCACAAAACCGGTGCCTTGATTCGTGCATCGGTACGCCTTGGCGCACTCGCTGCAGGCTGCGCTGATCCCGCAACACTCGGTGCGCTGGAACGCTACGGCCATTGCATTGGCCTGGCGTTCCAAATCCGTGATGACATCCTCGACATTGAGGGACACGCTGATCAGATCGGAAAGACGGTCGGCAAGGATGCCGCACAACGCAAGCCCACCTATCCGGCCGTCCTCGGCCTGCAGGCTTCAAAGGCCATGCTTGACGAGCTGACCGAGCACGCTTTCAACGCGATTGCTCCGCTCGGAGAATCAGCTGCCGATCTTCGCGATCTGGCCCGATTCATTGCCGAGCGAACGAGCTAGGCCGACGTGAGGCGCAGCCCTCAAAGCGGACTGCGCCGCGTGCAAACGCGAATATCGACAGCTACTGGTTCGCGCAATCAGCGGAATCACCTTCGATGAATCCGCCCGACGACAGCCGCTCGGCCTTTTTCCAGCTGCCTGTTCCGATCCGCCAGACGCCTTACTGAACCAGACGCAGAGTCAGCGGGTAGCGATAGCGCACACCATTGTTCGCGTTGACGGCGGCAATGATCGTGAAGATCAACCAGTAGAAGAACAAGGCGAAACCAAGTGGAACGGTAAGCAGTGCACCAATTCCGATCGTGATGATTGTAAAAAGAACCAGGCCGGCCGCGGCAATC
>JBBSVJ010000111.1:0-10950 GCA_038233665.1 Lysobacterales bacterium | reverse complement strand
TCCATCCCGACGAGCAAGCTCAAGGAAAAATCAAATCATCTGGAACTCTCGATTCCGAAGCGCACGCTACGCTGGGACGAGACTCGGACGGCCGTCGATGTCGTCATGTTCAACTGGATCGAGCTTGATTTTCCAATCGAATCCCGGCTCGCCGCGGACTCGCTGCCTTTCCAGCTGACGACAACGGACAAGACATCGTTCGAGATGAGCTGGCGGGGTGCTGGAGAAGCGCCTGCGCTCTACGGAGATGACGGTGTGCGACGTCCGCCATCACCCGCCGGCGCAGCTCGCGTGACTTACGCAGCAGCGCCAGCCGGAGTCACGCTGTATCCGTCAACCTTGCACGACAAACCAGTCTCTCTGCGCGCGGTGAACAACGTCGACTGGCGCTCGCCAGCGAGCGGCTACGATTATTTGATGGTCAGTCATCCGAGCTTGATTGACGCAGTCCGGCCGCTCGCCGAATTCCACGAGAAGCGCGGCATGAAGGTCGCCTTGATCGATATCGATGATGTCTATGACGAGTTCAACCATGGCATCGTCCACCCTCAGGCGGTGCGCAACTTGATGGCCCATGCGGCCGAACACTGGCCGCAGCCGCACCCACGCTTTCTTCTGCTGGTCGGCGACGCAAGCTTTGATATACGCCACGACACCTACAACGATCTCGCTTACGCCAAGTTTGCGAACAGCCCGCAAGAGTTGGTACCCGGTCATTTTTCAGGAATTCCCGCGACTTCCTATGACGCCAGCGCCAAGCGAATGGGCAGCCGAAATCTTATTCCGACATGGCAGTTCCCTTCCTCGGAAGGACAATCGGCGAGTGACAACTGGTTTGGCGCGATCAATGAGGGCGACTACCACCCGGTCATCGCAGTCGGGCGTTTTCCGGTCGTCGAACCGGCCGAAGTCAGTGCGATCGTGAACAAGACGATCAACTACCTGAGTCGACCTCGACCAGGTAGCTGGCGTCGTGATGTGATGTTCATCACCGATGAATCGTCTTACTTTAAGAAAGCGTCCGATCAGATAGCCAGCACCATCTCCAAGCAAGGTTTCCTCGCGGACAAGATTTACGCAAGCCCCGAAGAGGCGGATAACCTCGCCCACCAAAGTGCCATCAAGGACGGCCTCAACGAAGGACAGTTGCTGGTCCATTTCATCGGCCACGGTGGACGCTTCATCTGGCGCACCGGCCCGCCCGACCTGCGAAAAAACCACGATCTGTTTACCCTTGATGACGTCAGCGAACTCAGCAACGGCGATCACTTGCCGATGATTTTGTCGATGACCTGCTATTCGGCGCCGTTTGATAATCCGACCGAGGATTCAATCGGAGAGCGTTTCCTGCGTGAAGCTGACAAGGGTGCAATCGCGGTATTCGCGGCTTCCTGGCGCAACGCGCCATCGACCCGATTCAGTGAAGGCCTGGTCAAGGAATTGCTGGTTCCGGGTGCAAGCATTGGCGAAGCCATTGTCCGCGCGAAACGAAGCATCGATGACCGAACCCTGGTTGAGATGTACAACCTGCTCGGTGACCCCGCCGTCGTACTCGAGCGGCCTCGCGACGAAGCTCGACTGCAAGTCAGCAGTGATCAGTGGAATCCGAGATTGCTCGTCGCGTTGCCGCAACGCGAGTTCGTCGGCAAGGTCGATATCAATTGGCTTGATGACGATGGCGAGATGCTGAGCACGACATCTCGACAAGTAGCTGGCTCGACATTCAGCGTGGCGATACCCCGATTTGCGGATGGCAAGAGTGCCGGTTTCGTAAGCCTCTATGCGAACGACCCAATCAGTGGTCGTGATGCGTTTGGAGGTCATAAACTCGAAGTCGCCGAAGCCAGCCAGGGAAGCAGTTTTGGCTGGGCCAAGGGGTCAAGCGCAACGCCAAAACCTGTCGCTGCAGATACCCTTTCGCGCAGTGGCTTTGACGCGCCAGTGGTTGACAAGGCGAGCAAGAAGCAACGCTAGTCAGGACATTTCATGACGATCGCGAATGATTACGCCGTGGATCGACGCCAAGTGCGTCGCGACACGAATTCTCGATGATGGTGCCGTCGGGCCAGCCTGCGACGCGGCGATCCTCGCATCGCCAGGAGCATCGTTGCGCAATAAAAAATGAAGAAACATTGGCCAATGTTCTTAATGACATAAACGTGCGTGACCGCGTAGCGAGTTCGCTGATGTCCAGCGAGCACGAGATATGATCGAATCAGGCATGACCAGAATCGGCAACTACATCGAACTGGCCCGACCTGGGCAATGGATCAAGAATGGCTTCGTACTGTTGCCGCTGTTTTTTGCCCACGCGCTGTTTGACCCTGTTGCTTTGCGCGGCACGCTGATCGCAACGATCGCGTTCTGTCTGGCCGCCTCTTCGGTTTATGCGTTCAATGACACGCGTGATGCCGCTCGCGATCGTCTCCACCCTGACAAGCGTCTTCGACCGTTGGCGCGTGGTGATATTTCGCCTGCAGCGGCAATGTGGTTTTCGGCAACGCTATGCATCCTCGCTGTCTCGCTCGCGGCGGCGCTCGATCTCAAGGTCGCGGCCGTGATTGCCGCGTATCTGCTGATCCAGCTAGCGTATTCACTCGGTATCAAGCGGATTGCCTGGCTTGATGTGGTGATCGTCGCCAGCGGCTTTGCGCTGCGTATCCTTGCCGGCGGTTTGGCTGCCATGGTTCCCCTGACCCCGTGGATTCTGGTGATGGGTTTTGTGCTCGCATTGATGTTGGCACTCGGCAAACGGCATGGGGATCTTGTCCACGTCACCGATTCAGCGGCGCGTGCGGCCGCTCGCTACAGCATCATCGGTATTGAGCGCGTTCTCGCCGGCCTGGCGGGCGCCGTGCTGGTTGCTTATGTTTTCTACGCCATTTCACCCGAAGTGGTGGCACGCCACGGTCATCGCGCCTTGGTGTTGTCGACACCCTGGGTGGTTCTCGGCGTAATACGCTACATGTTTCTGGTCTTTCGTCGGGGCGCAGGTGGTGATCCGAGTCGGCTCGCCGTGCGTGATCCGATCCTGTTGTGCGCGACGATCGGTTGGCTGGCTACTTTGACCTATATTCTCTACCACTGATGGGCTCAGACGCGCTGCGATAGCGTGCTTGGGAAACTCCTGAATCCAACGGAATCAACGTGCCGGCATTTGCGTATCAGGCTCTAGACAGCAACGGCAAGACCCAGCGTGGCGTATTGCAGGGCGATACCGCGCGCGCCGTGCGCACGAACTTGCGCGAGCGTGGCCTCAATCCGCTGGCCGTTGATGAGGTTGCCGAAGACCAAAAAGGCGCCTCCCCGTTTGCGCGACGTGGTTTGTCGGCGACCCAACTGGCGATGCTGACGCGCCAGTTGTCGACCCTGATCGGAGCCGATTTGCCGATCGACGAGGCTCTCGCGGCATTGTCGGAACAGGACGACAACGAGCGTCAACGCGCGCTGACCGTCGCCCTTCGCTCACGGGTCATGGAAGGGGCCAGCCTGGCTCAGGCGATGGCTGATTTTCCCGATAGTTTCCCCGAAATATTTCGCGCCACCGTGGCTGCTGGCGAGCAATCCGGACATCTGGCCCGCGTCCTCGACAAGCTCGCCGACTATGCCGAAGCGCGCGATGCCCTGCGCCAGACCTTGCTTGCCGCGCTCACTTATCCGCTGCTGCTGTCGATTGTCGCGCTCGCCGTCGTTGCCGGCTTGCTGACCTGGGTTGTGCCGCAAATCATCAGCGTGTTCGAGAACATGCAGCAGACCCTGCCCTTGGCGACGCGCGTGCTCATGGGGCTTTCCGATTTTCTGCGCCATTGGGCATGGTTGCTGATTGCCGTCATCGTGCTGGTCGTCATCGGCATTCGTCTGGCTTTGCGCCGCGAAGCGATCCGCTACCGCTGGCATCAATTGATCCTCCGCTTGCCGCTTATCGGCCGCCTGACGCGCGCCGCGAACACCGCGCGTGCTGCCCGCACGTTGGCGCTACTTGCCGGCGCTGCCGTTCCGTTGCTCGACGCTCTGGCGATTGCCGCACAAGTCGTCCCGAACCTGCCGATGCGCGAATCCTTGCGCCATGCCGCTTTCAAGGTTCGCGAAGGCAGCGGTTTTGCTCGAGCGCTGGCGGAAAGCAAGCAGTTTCCGCCCGTCGCACTTCGACTGATTGCCAGCGGTGAACGCTCCGGCGAATTGCCGCGCATGCTGGATGAAGCCGCCGCTCAGCAACAACGCGATCTTGATCGCTGGCTCGGGGTACTCTCGGCAACACTCGGCCCTGCGGTTATCCTGCTGGTCGGCGCCATGGTCCTGTTTATCGTGCTCGCGATCCTGCTTCCGATCTTTGATCTCAATCAGATGGTTAAATAATGAGATTCGAGATTTGGAGTTGCGGATTTGATGGAGCGAACGTGCGGCAGCGTCTGGCGTGGCTTTTACGGTTATCCCATTCCGAATTCCGAATCCCTCTCAGCCCATGATCCTTTTTGACAATGTCAGCAAACGCTATGCCGGAGGACATGAAGCTCTCAACGGGCTCAGTTTCGAGGTCGCCGCGGGTGAGATGGTTTTTGTGACCGGTCATTCCGGGGCGGGCAAGACCACCTTGCTCAAGTTGCTTGGCCTCATCGAACGGCCGACACGTGGCGAGATCACGGTCAATGGCGCAGCGTTGGCCCGCGTTCGACAGCGTGCCGTTCCGCAGGTGCGCCGAGGTATCGGCATGGTGTTCCAGAACCATCGCCTGCTGATGGATCGCAGCGTCTTCGACAACGTCGCCTTGCCGCTCTCGATCGCTGGAGCCGGTCGCGAGGAAGCCGCCAAGCGCGTACGCGCTTCTCTGGACAAGGTAGGTCTCCTCGACAAGGAGAAATCCGCTCCGGCGACCTTGTCCACCGGCGAACAGCAACGCGTCGGAATTGCGCGCGCTTTGGTCGGCAAACCGCCGTTGATCATCGCCGACGAGCCAACCGGCAATCTCGATCCACAGTTATCGGTCGAGATCATGAATCTTTTCGCCGAGTTTCAGCGTGTTGGCACCACGGTGCTGATTGCCAGCCATGATCTGCACTTGATCCGACATCTCGGGAAGCGCGTGCTGGTACTTGATCATGGCCAGTTGATTGATGATTTTCGGCCGCCGCTAAGCTGATGGCCAACCCACGCAAGCCATCAAATCGCCTTCGCAGCGCGGCGGCCACGAATCAAAGCCTGCCACGCGAACGGCGACCATTGCGCTCACGCAGCAGCGCTTGGGCCAGGCAGCATCGGCAAAGCTTCCGCGATAGCCTGCGGCGCCTGCTGTCGCGGCCTTGGTCTACCGCCTTGACCGTGCTCGTGATGGGTATCGCCCTGGCTTTGCCGTTGCTCATGTTTGTCTTGCTCGGCAATGCGCAAGCGCTGTCGGGCGGCTTGCGTGAAGCCCGAGAATTCACGGTTTTCCTGAAGACCAGCCAGAGTACGGATGCCGCGCAAAAATTCGCTGACGAACTCGGCAAGCGCAGCGACGTGATAGCGGTGAATTTGCACACGCCCGAGCAGGGCTTGAGCGAGTTCCGCCAACTTTCCGGGTTTTCCGAAGCGCTTGATGTGCTCGATGACAATCCGCTACCCAGTGTATTGGTGCTTACCCCGAGACTCGATAATCCGTCTATCGATCCACCTCTGTTGACCGAACTGCGATCGGATTCGCGCGTTGACATGGTCCAGTACGATGCCGAGTGGCGAAAACGACTTTCGGCCATTCTCGGTTTCGGCGAACGCGCGATGCTGGCGCTGGCCGGTTTGCTCGGCTTGGCGACCTTGCTGGTCGTCGGCAATACCGTGCGCATGGATATCCAGACACGCGCAGAAGAAATCGCCGTCGTACAGTTGATGGGGGCCAGCGATGGCTTCGTGCGTCGCCCGTTCCTGTATGCCGGCCTCTGGTATGGCGTGCTCGGCGGTGCGCTCGCTGTGCTTGCGGTCGGTCTTGTCGAATTGGCCGTGCGCGCTCCGTTGGTCGATCTACTGGCCAGCTATCAAAATCGCTTCAGCTTGCACGGGTTCGGCGCGCTCGATGCATTGATGGTAGTTTTCGCCAGTGCCCTGCTTGGCTGGCTTGGTGCCTGGATTGTCTCTACTCGCCACCTGTTTGCTGGACGACCGCAACGTTGACTACAAAACCTGCACTGACCCGCCACCTATCATCCGACGAACCCCGGGTTCTTGTCGTCGATGGGTCGCGCGTAGTACGTCGGCTGATCGAACAGATGCTGAAAACCCATTTGCCCGGCGTGATCGTGCTGGCGTGCGAATCCGGTGCCGAGGCCATCGCGCAGCTTGCTGAGGGGGTTGTCGATTTCGTCACCACTTCGTTGCGTCTGCCGGACATGGACGGCCTCGAACTTGCCCGCCAGATTCGCGAAAGTTCGCCTCAGGCCTACATGCCCATCGTGGTGGTTTCCGGTGATGTCCAGGAGCGACTGGTCAGCCGCTCGTTTAGCGATGATGTGACCGACTATTTTGACAAGTCGCTGGGTTTCCAGGCGCTCGCCGAATTCATCCGTGGCTATGTCCAGCCTACTGAAATGACCCCTGGCGAAGTGCTCTACGTCGAGGATAGTCGCGTAGTTGCGCTGGCGACCCGGCGGATGCTGGAGAAACACGGGCTGACGGTGCTCCACGTCATCAGCGTCGAGGATGCGCTGGCCATGCTGGAAACCGCACAATCGATGGACAGGATTGGTGCCGACATCGTGTTGACCGATGTCAATCTGAAAGGCGAATTGACCGGCGGCGATCTGCTTGATCGGATTCGCCATCAGCTCGGCTATGGCAAGGGTCATTTGCCAGTTATCGTGATGACCGGTGACGACAATCCCGACAACCAGGCCACCCTCCTGCGCGCCGGCGCCAATGATCTGGTCGAAAAGCCGATTGAAGAACGCCTGCTGGTCACCAAATTACTATTCCAGTTACGCGTCGGACGACATCTGCGCGCCAGGGTCAGTGATGCATCGGTATGAGCGAGGATCGACTGAAACTTGACGCGTCCTGGAAACAGCGTCTTGGTGACCTGTTTTCATCGGCAAAAATGCAGGAGCTTTCAGCGTTTCTCCGCAGCGAGAAAGCCGCTGGGAAACAGATCTACCCGCCGGGCTCGCAAATCTTCTCGGCGCTTGATCTGACCCCATTCGACAAGGTCAAGGTGGTCATTCTCGGCCAGGATCCGTATCACGGACCTGGACAGGCTCACGGCTTGTGTTTCTCGGTGGCTCCCGGCACGCCCATTCCGCCTTCCCTGCTCAACATTTTCAAGGAAATCTCGCGGGATCTGGATCTGCCACGCCCCACGCACGGTTGTCTGACAGGCTGGGCTCGACAAGGCGTGCTGTTGCTCAACAATGCGCTGACCGTTGAGCATGGAATGGCCGGTTCGCACAAAGACAAGGGCTGGGAATTACTTACCGATGCCTGCATCGAGGCGCTCAGTCGCGAACGCGAAAATCTGGTGTTCCTGCTTTGGGGAAGTCACGCGCAAGCCAAGGGGCGCTTGATCGACGCCAAGCGGCATCTCGTCCTCAAGGCTCCTCACCCCTCGCCGTTGTCTGCCCATCGCGGCTTTCTGGGCTGCGGACATTTCTCGAAAACCAACCGCTACCTCGAAGAAAGCGGTCGCAGCCCGATTGACTGGAGCCTGACCGACACGAACTAGCCCGCGATCAATGTTCGCGAGCGCCATGGCCGGCGCTCCAATTGCCACTCTCCTGCTGGACTGCTTACGTGGTGTTAATGGATTCCGCGCTACTATACCGGTCGGTTTAGTTATTTCCGATTTCCCGATCCAATGCGGGAACTCCTGCCACGCTTAGCACTCTTATTAGGGGAGTGCTAAAATTGGCGCAGAAATAGTAGAGGATAAGTGCATGACCAACGCCGTAATTTCCGCGAACTTCCCGGTTCCGAGCCCGCTCGGCAGCCTGGATGCTTATATTTCTGCCGTGCATCGCGTGCCAATGCTGAGCCCGGAAGATGAACAAGCTCTGGCGCACGACTATCTCGACAACGAAAACGTTGAGTCCGCGCGCAAGATGGTCATGTCGCATCTGCGTTTTGTGGTTCATGTAGCCCGCGGCTACTCAGGCTACGGTCTGCAGATCGCCGACCTGATCCAGGAAGGCAACATCGGCTTGATGAAAGCGGTCAAACGCTTTGATCCCGAACACGGTGTGCGTCTGGTTTCATTCGCTGTGCACTGGATCCGTGCCGAGATGCATGAGTTCATCCTGCGCAACTGGCGCATCGTCAAGGTTGCCACGACCAAGGCTCAGCGGAAGTTGTTCTTCAACCTGCGCAAGTCGAAGAAGCGCCTTGGCTGGATGAATCACGAAGAGGTCAACACGGTCGCTCGCGAACTCGGTGTTCCAGCCGCCACGGTGCTGGAAATGGAATCGCGGCTGAGCGGTCGTGACGTGGCATTTGACGCGCCGACGGACGACAACGAGGATGCGCGGCCTTCGCCAGGCATGTTCCTGGAGGATCACCAGAACGCCGATCCGTACATGACCGTCGAGAGCGAGTCCGAGGAGCAAGCGTCCCTCGGTACTTTGCATAGCGGCCTGAACAAGTTGGATGACCGTTCACGCGACATCATCCAGCGCCGCTGGCTGGTCGATGGCGAAAAGGCCACGCTGCAGGAATTGGCCGACGAATACGGCGTCTCCGCTGAGCGTATCCGTCAGGTCGAAGCCAACGCGATGAAGAAGATGCGCGCCTTGTTTGTAGCCTAAGAACCGGGAACGAAGAATCGAGAAGCGGGATTCGTGAAAGCGGATCCCGTTTTCTTTTACGACTACCGAATTTGCTCAGCCATTCGCCGCCAGATCGATGTCTGGCGCAGGCTCCTGGCATGTCGAAATCCGTCTTCCCGCTTCTCGATTCAAAAACCGATCTGATGGTGGAACCCTACAACTTGTAGATGTCGCCCTCTTTCGCCTCACGCGCAGGCCAAACCGGGCAAAGTGCCTCTACGACTTCCATCATCTCGATCCAATCGGAAAAATCGGATTTTCCCGGCACCGATGCTTTAGCCACATCTCGACCAGCCAGAACCTCAGCGCGTCGATCAGCGGGGTCGGTCGGCAATTTCCGCGAGTAGCTCATCAAGCAACTCCAGATGCTCAAACAACGCAAAATATTCACGCACCTCTTGCGTATTGAGGCGTCCCCACTGCGCACGCAACAATGTGCGCACGTCCGCGCGACGGGTCGTAGACCAGCGCCTGTAATTTGAAACCAATCAACGCTTCCGCGCTTATCACGCACAACCTCCCCATGGCCGTATCACGCTCCATTGCCTCGCGCAGCAGGCGCCGCGCAATGGGGCGATGCGCATAAACCAGATCGAGGCCTTCGTCGTCACGCATGTAGTTGGCTGCATCCATGCTGCGATGGATACAGCGATATCCCAGCGCAATCAGGGCGTCATGCAATCGATCCGCATCATCGGTATCGGCCAGGAAATCCACGTCGCGAGTGCCGCGTAGGATCGCGTGTGCCGCCAGGGCAAGGTCGCCGATCAGCGCAGGCGTAATCTTGCAGTCGACGAAGGCCGCAAGCGCCTGCTTGATCTAATCGACCAGACGCGACATGGGCTATCTGCTCCCTGAAAGTCACACACCGAAAACCGGCACACTCGACATCCTGGCATTTTCGAAGACGCGGTGACGATGGCATTGCCCCTCGCCCCGGTCATCCCGCGAAGCCAGGAAGTCCAAAGCACCAGCAAACCCTATGCTAAGCGGTCGAACCAATCCCGAAACCTTCGCCAAAAGCACGATCGATTCGAAATTCAAGACCGGGCCCTTTATCCTCGGCGGTCGAAGCGTGATGCAACAACGCCGACTGTCCGCCCCGGATTGGAAGCATGGCTTCACTGCTTGAGTCTTGAATCAGTCTCCCTCTTGATGATTCGACTGATCATCGAATAGCCCAAACCGAACTGCTGACCAATCGCTTTCATGCTGTAGCCGCCGCTCGCATAGGCGGCAACGATGGCGTCGTCTCGACTCGGATACGCTTTCGCGAAGTGTTCGAGTGACTTCGATGGCACCCGATGATGAGTGGTCGTGATTTCATCAAGCGAGGTGCCATCCTCCAACTTGGCAATCATCGCATCGACGAACGCTTCATCGCCAAGATAGAGCTGACGTTTCAACTCGTCCCAAGGCGATCCTGCATTTCTGCCCTCGCTGACAAAACGTCGGTAGGCGACCATCGCTGCCTTGCGCCGGGCTCCGAAAGCCGATAGCAGCCAGTCGACAGAGAGCCAATCCGGCACCTCCGACCATCCTGCTGTTGCACGGTAGCTGCTCCACGGCCAGTCACGCGCAGATCGAACCATTCCAGCCCGAACCGGATTCAATACGACATAGCGCGCCAGCTCGAGGAGATACGATTCCTTCTGAACGAGGATCGCCTTGTAGCGGCCTTGGAAAACATGACCCACGCGACGATGTCGACGATTCGAACGCTGGGTGAAAACCCCGTTCAACTGACGCATTCCCTGCGACAAGGTCGAATCCCGCGTCTCAATCACCAAGTGATAGTGATTGCTCATCAGGCAGTACGCATGACAAGCCCATCGAAACCGCTCACAAACCTCGGCCAGCACTTCAAGAAAAATCTTCCGATCCACATCATCAAGAAAGATGTCCTCGCGCCGATGACCCCGCGAAGTCAGGTGATACAAAGCGCCAGCAAATTCGATGCGAAGGGGGCGGGCCATCGCTTGAAGCTACACAAAAAGAGTGGCGAATTCAAGATTCAAGACCTGACCCCTATTGTGCGCCCATCACGCATTGAATTCAAGATTCAAGACCTGACCCCTTTCTCTCCTTCTCTCAGATCGTTGAGGCACGTGTCGTAGGTAAACGTCTCGGTCTGGCCACTTGCGCTGAGCGTCTTCACGCGTCCCAGCGTATC
>JBBSVJ010000110.1:0-11054 GCA_038233665.1 Lysobacterales bacterium | reverse complement strand
GGTTCTGGTTGGTGGGCTAGCGCTGCTTCAGTTTTCGCATTGGCTGGCGCTCACCGGCAGTGTCGATTGGGTCGGTTCTCCGGCTTACGTGGTCCTGCTGTATCTCGTCGCTCCGGCGTTTTACCTGTTTTTTCGTGGCGCTCTGCAGGTTCAAGCCGCCGAGCGCACGTGGCATCTGGTTTTCTATGCGCCAGCGCTGATCGCGGCATGGGTTGTCCCGGCGATCGCCATTCCACTCTCGTTTTTGCTCGGCACAATTTTCGCCATGCATCTCGGTGTGCTGGTTTTACGTCTGCGCTTGCAACGGCAGCGTTTTCGCATCGAGATATTCGCTCTCAGCGTGTTTGCCCTGATTGCTTTCTTGGTTCTGCTGCTCGGTATTGCTTCGCCATTCTACGGCGCGCGGATTTTCATACTCGGCTACGCGAGCATGATTGGCTTGGCTTCAATGCTGGCGATCCATGTGCTGCTGCATTTTCCCGATATCGCCAGCAAAACGATTGAGGCAGTGGCGACAACGTATGCGGTTTCGACGCTCGATCGCGTCGACCGCGAACAGACCGTCGTGCGTTTGCAAAAGCTCATGGACGAGCAGGTGTTTGCCGATGAAACGCTCAAGCTATCCGGCCTCGCCAACATGCTCGAGCTGAATCCGCATCAGTTGTCCGAGCTGATCAATACCCGTTTCGGCATTGGCTATTCCCGCTACATCCGAGAGCATCGTATTGCTGCGGCGAAGCGCATGCTGATTGCAGAGCCGGATGCGTCCGTACTTTCCGTCGGCCTCTCGGTCGGCTTTACCTCGCAATCAAATTTCTATGCGGCATTCCGAGAGATCACCGGCGAGGTCCCGGGCCGGTATCGGAGCAAAATAGCTGCCAAAGCATGAGTTGCTGGTTCCGATATGATCATTCTGAGAATCATCAAGCCATTGGTTTCTAATATTTAATTTGATGGCGAGCAAACATTTGTTCCTGAATGCCCATTGCGGAGGCAGGCCGTCGGCGAGATTGCAATGCTGGACACCTGTCCCAGTGGAGCAATGTCATGATCGACCAGCCCTCGCCCAACACCTCGAATGATTCGGCCTGCGGGCCGTTCAAGGTCAACTCCTTGCGGATCGAGCCACACGCCGATCCGATGAAAGGTCGAGTGATCTGGGATGGATCGCGCTCGCTGTGGAACGGCGGCATGCTGCTCGCAAGCGTGGTGCTCGGACCCATGTATTTTTCCTGGAGCGCGTTGCTGGTCTTCTTCGTCTTGCTTGAATTGACCATGTGCTTCGGTCATTCGATCGGATTCCACCGTCGCCTGATCCATCGCACGTTCGCGTGCCCGTTGTGGCTGGAACGAACCCTTGTCTGGCTCGGCACCCTGGTTGGCATGCAAGGGCCGTTCTGGATTATTCAGTCGCATGACTTTCGCGATTGGGCGCAGCGTCAGCCGAATTGTCATGCGTATCTGCGCCACGGCCAAGGTCGGCTCAAGGACGCTTTCTGGAGTTTGCACTGTCGCCTTCAACTGACCCATCCGCCGGGGTTCGATCCGGGTCCCGGTATCGGCGATGATCGCTTTTACCAGTTCCTGCAGCGCACATGGATGCTTCAGCAAGTTCCGCTTGCGATCGTGTTGTTTCTGATCGGCGGCATGCCGTGGTTGGTCTGGGGTGTGTTCGTTCGTGTCGCCACGGGGGTCTCGATGCACTGGTTTGTCGGCTATATCTGCCATTCGCACGGACCCCAGAGTTGGACCGTCGACAACGGTGCGGTGCAAGCCCACAACGTGCCGTGGGCGGCGATATTCTCGATGGGCGAAAGCTGGCACAACAATCACCATGCATTTCCGGCCTCGGCCCGGCATGGCTTGTACAAAGGTCAGCACGATATCGGTTTCGCGGTCATCCGCGGGTTGGAAAAAATCGGTCTGGCGTGGAACGTGCAGACGCCGGATGTTCTGCCGATGCGCAACGGCATCACTCCGGTTGCCGAGGATGCGCGCTCGGCCAACCCTGCGTATCTCCATCGCTGAGCGTTCGAGCACCGCATGAAAGCTCAGCTCAAAATAGCGATTGTTGGCTACGGAATCGCCGGGATTGCCGCGGCGATCCAGCTGCGTCGTCGCGGCCATGTGATCGAGCACTTCGAGCGCCGCAACTCGGCCAAAGCCGATGGCGGCGGCCTGCTGCTGCAACCGCCCGCGCAGAGGCTTTTGCTTGATCTTGGTGTGGGCGCCGAGCAGCTTGGCTGCGCCGCTCGGGTTGATTCCTTCGGGGCCGAGAATCTGCAGGGAAGAACGTTGACGAATATCCACTATGCGGATCATGCGTCAGGCTGCCATGCGCTCGGCATTCAGCGACGCGCCTTGATTGATTGTCTGCGTCGGCAGGATGAGGGATTTGCACGCGTTAATTTCGATCGAGCCGTTGTTTGCGTCGATGACGAAAATGGCTTTCTCTATTTTTCTGATGGAAGTCAGCACGGACCTTACGATCTGATCGTTGCCGCCGATGGGGCGAATTCTCCGCTGCGCAAGGGCGTGGCACATTTGCTTCGCCAGGATCACTTGTATCCATCAGCTGCGCTGGTTGCCTGCATCGACGATACGCAGCGACTCGCCGGCAATCGGCTGATCCAGGTGTTCGATGGCGCGCGTCATGTTGCCATCTGGCCGGTTGGACGCTTGAGCCGAGACCAGCCGGATCGGGCTAATGTCTCGATCAATATTCCACTTGATCGGGCCGAGAACTATCGCGAAAGCGGCGCATGGAAAAAGATCGTGGTGCGGCACTTCCCAAAGCTGGCCTTGCCGCTGGATGGCTTGGCCGATGGTTTCAGGCCCATTCTCTATGCCTACAGGGATGTCGAACTGCACCGGTTCATGGAAGGTCGCCTCGTCTTCATCGGCGACGCGGCGCACAGCATGAGCCCCTTGCTCGGTCAGGGTGCGCGGATGGCGATGCTTGACGCATCGATGCTTGCGCAATCACTCGATTCGTACGCCGGGCTTTCGGCTGCGCTGCGTGGTTTCGATCAGCGTGCGCGGTCCAAGGTCCCGGAGTTCCAGCGCATCAGCCGCTGGCTGACGCCCCTCTTTCAGTCCGAGAATCGCATGCTGGTGGCCGCACGACAAATCCTGCAGCTCGCACATCGAGTTCCGTTCGTGGCAGCTGGAGCGCGCGATCTTCTGATCAGCCGTTGATCAGCGTTGGCTAAAGCCCGGGATGATCATTCTGGAGACTCGCAAGTCGTTGATCCAAAAGGAGTGACGCGTTGCGAAGAATTACTTGCTCCTGATCGATCATTGCGGAAGCAAGCAAATACGATCGAGCTCAGGATGCCTCCACTTTCCCGACGGAGGCGATACCAATGCACACCAATGAGCCCATCACGGTCTATTACGACGGACTTTGCCCGGTCTGCCGCCGTGAAGTCGCGCTTTATCAAAAACTTGATCGGCCACGCCAGATCCATTGGCAAAATCTAGCGACCACGCCGGGTGATCTGCTCGATCTCGATTCGGCGTATCAATTACTGCATGTCCGCGATCCCGCTGGAATCCTGCATGTCGGTTTCGCCGCGCACCTGCTCATGTGGCAGCGATTGCCCGGATTCCGCCTGCTGGCCTGGACCTTGCGTCGATGCCCTCCAAGCGCCTGGGTCGCTGAACACCTCTATCTATGGCTGACCGCCCGACGACCAGGCTTGCTACGTCGGCAGCGCGCAGTGGGTGGCTCTGATGCGTGATTCGGGAGTGGAATGGCGCGATCTGGTTGTGCTGACGCGGCGCGAAATATTCGTTGAACTGAGCTTGCCGCTGCCTTGGCTGCTGGCGGCGATCATGGCCGGGCGAGCGGGGTATGCCGGCTGGCTCGTTTTCGCCACCTTGGTGATGTTCATGATGGGCCTGCGCATCACCCACAATGCCTTCCATCGCAACCTTGGCATTTCGCGCAGCGCAGGCGATCTGGTCATGTTCGCGCTGAGCGTCTTGCTCGGCGGGGCCATGCATGCCATCGAGTACACGCATCTTCGACATCACAAGGATTGTCTGGCCGACGATGACATTGAAGGCCAGATCGCTCATCTTGGATTCTTCAGCGCCGTCGTGCACAGCCCGATCTATCCGCTGAAGATTCATTGGCTGGCGATGCGCGACGGATCACTGCGACAGAAGCGCTGGATCGCCCTTGAGCTTGCGGTGGTGGTTCTGCTGCACACGGCAATCTGGCTCGGGGATAGCAGTATCTTGAAGTTGATGGCGCTGAGCCTGTATTTCGCCAATGCCAGCGCGCCACTGGTTGGCATCTGGGCGGTCCATCGCGGTTGTGAGACTGGGCGTTTCAGGGCGCGCACAAGTCGCTCGATCCTGCTCAATGCAATGACTGTGAGCTTGTTCAACCACCTTGAGCACCACCTCTATCCGGCCGTGCCAACCTGCCATCTGTCGGTACTGTCGCGGCGATTGGATGCGCGATGGCAAGAAGGCGTCTCGCCACCGGACGTTCTCGGTTGGCGCCCACACAAGGCCGCGCTCGATACCAAACCCACGAGCCGTGCCAAACGCGACTTTCGGCAAGCGGCCGCGCACGTCGAGGCGCGTCAGCGCGACGCTCTCATCTGAGTTCGATTCGCCGCCGCCCGCAGCGTCTCCGCTACAATCCAGGCATGCCTGCACGAATCACCGATCTGCCGCGATTGCTCGGCGCCAATGAACTCAAGCCGGTCTGGTTGATCGCCGGTGCCGAACACCTGCTCGTGCTGGAGGCCGCCGACCAGTTGCGCGCTCGCGCTCGTGAGGTCGGATATGCCGAGCGCGAAATCCACGATGTCGATCATCGATTCGACTGGAACGAGCTGGCCATGTCCGGCGCGGCGATGTCGCTGTTCGCGATGCGGCGCGTGATCGAGTTGCGCATGCCGACCGGCAAACCAGGCCGTGAAGGTTCGGCGGCAATCAGTGCCTGGTGTGCCGATCCACCACCCGACACGTTGCTGATGATCACCGCCCAGGATTGGAGCAAGGCGCACGAAGGCGCGTGGTTCAAATCAGTTGATCAAGTCGGCGTGGCCATGCCGGTGTGGCCACTCAAGCGCGAAGAGACGCCGCGATGGATTGCTGCACGAATGAAATCACGTGGACTCAAAGCCACCCCGGATGCGATCGAACTGCTCGCTGAGCGGATTGAGGGCAACCTGCTCGCCGCCGCGCAGGAAATCGACAAGCTCTCGCTGCTGGTCGGCGCTACGCTGCTCGACGTCGAAACCCTCGAGGCGAGCGTGGCCGACGATGCGCGATTCGACGCGTTTCGCCTCACCGATGCCGCGATTGCCGGCGACGCGACACGCGCATTGCGCATGGTCGATGGCTTGCGTACCGAAGGCGCGGAGGCCATTCCATTGCTTGGCTGGTTGCTCAGTCAATTGCGCGTTTTGTTTCGTCTTTCGAGCGCTACAGGCGACCTCAATCAGGCATTCAAGACCGAGCGCATCTGGGATGCCAAGCAAGCCGCTTTCAAACGCGCACTTCGCGCCGGCGATGCCGCCCATTGGGAGCGCTGCATCGTCCATCTTGGTCGCATCGATCGTATTGCCAAGGGCCGAGCTGCGGGCGATGTGTGGCGCGAAATCGAACGGCTGATCACGGCGATCGCGATACCGCGAAATGGTGCCGCCTTGCTCGGCAACCATTCTTGATTGGCGCGCGAAGCCTGCGATGAGCGACAAACTTACCCGGCCCCTCGGCATACTCGGCGGCACCTTCGACCCGGTTCATCTTGGTCATTTGCGTGTCGCGTGGGAAGCCGCCGAGTTCCTCGGCGCTGACGTCCATATGATGCCGGCCAACGTGCCGCCACATCGTCCACAACCGGTCGCCAGCGCAGAGCAGCGAGTGGCCATCCTGCGTGCGGCATTGCACGGCCAGGATCGATTGATTCTGGATGAGCGAGAACTGCGCCGCGCTGGACCTTCCTACACCGTCGATACGCTGATCGAACTGCGCAAGGAAATTGGCTTGATTCGACCCATCGTGCTTCTGGTTGGTGCCGATGCATTTTCCGGGCTGACAAATTGGCATCGCTGGCAGATGTTGTTCGATTTGGCCCATATCGGCGTGCTCAGCCGTGCCGGTCACGAAATCATCGAATCACCCGAGCTGGGCGAGGAAATCCGGACCCGCCGCATCGTCTCCTCATCCGACCTTCAGAAAAATGCCTGCGGCTCGGTGATCGAGATTCGCGTTTCCGCACTCGAGATCTCGGCGACATTCATCCGCCGCGAACTCGCTGCGGGTCGTGAATCGCGCTATCTGGTTCCATCCGAGCTGTTGAGTGACGCCCGCTTGCTGGCACCCTATCGCTGATTTCGATTGCTGCGCAAAACTTCGATTGAGTTTCGATGGTTCTGGAAACGCCACGAATGCAGGAGTATTCGTCGGCAGTCTTCAAGGTATTTCGTGCTGCGCCTGGCCAGACCTTCATCCCCCTCTGACGTCGCTCATCCCGCGCAAACCGTCGTTTGGTCCATTGCGGCTTTCAGCCGCTCGCGCCGCTGAGGACACTGCTTGCCCAAGACACGAACCCTTCGCCGCAAACCTTCGCGTCGGGTATCGCGCCAAGTGCGTGCAGCCGCAAGATCAGGAGTGATTGGTGATGAAAGGCAAAATCGACGAGCGACTGGAAGCGGGCAACCTACTGGGAGCAGAGCCATTCTTGAGCGCAAGATCGGCGGCGACTAGCGTTGGATCATCGCGCGAGAGTCAGCGAAAGTCTGGCGCAGCGCTCGCGATGTCGGCGAAATCCTGGTTCGTTGTCGCCGTGATCGGTCAATGGCTGTTCGTGATCTACGTGATCGGGTTTTATGCGCGAGCGGCACTTCAAGGACACATCCAGACCTGGAACAAGGTGCTTCCACATGGCTATGTGCCGGGCGATACGGCGGGTAATACGGTGGTGGCTGTGCATTTGGCGGTTGCCGCGCTGATCATCGTCGCGGGTTCCTTGCAGGTGATGACCGGCGTGCGCCGATGGTTTCCCAGCTTCCATCATTGGAATGGCCGAATCTATCTGGTCTCAGCCTTGGTCATGAGTACGGGTGGATTGATCATGGTCTGGACGCGCGGAACCGTCGGCGGACAGGCACAGGCGGTGGCCATTACGATCAATGCGCTGTTGATCATGGGCTGCGCGGTCATGACCTTGCGGCATGCGCTGGCCCGCCGTTTCGATGTGCACAGGCAATGGGCGTTGCGCCTGTTTCTGGTCGTCAGCGGTGTCTGGTTTTTCCGCATTGGCCTGATGTTCTGGATCGCGGTAAACCAGGGGCCGGTTGGTTTCGATCCGCAGACGTTCCGTGGTCCGACGCTTGTTGCGCTGGCATTCGGTCAAACCCTCGTTCCGCTGGCCGTGCTTGAGATGTATTTCCGCGCACAAAAGAGTCGCTCGACCCTCGTCCGCGTCAGCATGGCCGGTAGTCTGTTCGCGCTGACCCTGATGACCACGGGCGGCATCGTCGCCGCGTCGCTGTTCATGTGGTTGCCGATGCTTTGATCCAGGTCGTGACCAACTGCTCAGCAGCGTCGGTCGGATTCGCTGGTAGTCTCGCGCCATGACTGTCCCGGTGCCGAATCAAGCCCCAGCGAATACGCCGCCGATATTTGGCTGGCGACGTTTGCGCGTACTCCTGATCAGCAGCGGTGTTCTCACCGTGCTGATGATGCCCGGCTGGCAGGCATCGTATGTGGTGCTGCTCGGTCGCTGGGTTTTCATCGGCGGCATCTGCCTGCTGATGTTCGGCATGTTTGAGCGCTGGCCGCGCCGATTGCCGCGCTGGATCTCGCGCTGGGTGCTGCAAGTGATTGGCGTGGTTGTCGCCATCCCGATTGCTGCATGGCTTGCCTATGCGTTGACGACGCTTGGCGATCCGCTGCCGTTCTGGCAAGACAAGCAACGACTGGCCGGTTTTGGCATGTTCACGGTGATGAGCCTGCTGATCGCTCCATGGATGGCAGTCGCCGCCCTGATTGGCCAGATCAGCGGCAAGGCGCAGCGCCAGGCGTTGGCCTTTGAACTCGAACGCAGCGAACTTGAACGCAAGGCGGTCGATGCGCGTTTGCGTTTGCTGCAGGCCCAGGTTGAGCCGCATTTCCTGTTCAACACCTTGGCCAATATCCGCGAATTGGTCGATTCCGGATCACCGCAGGCATCGGCGGTGTTGAAAAGTCTGATCGCGTATCTGCGTGCCGCGGTTCCACGCCTGCATGAACCTTCAACCACGCTGCAACAGGAGCTCGAACTCGTGCGTGCCTATCTTGATGTCATGCATATGCGCATCCCCGATCGTTTGCAATTCGTGGTGAACGCGGATGAGTCGCTGATGACTCTGCATTGTCCGCCAATGGCCGTGCTGACCCTGGTCGAAAACGCGGTGCGGCATGGCATAGACCCGAGCGAGATTGGTGGACGTGTTGAAGTACGCGTGGTCGAGCAGGGCGCGCGTTGCCGCATCGAGGTCATCGATAGCGGAGTCGGTTTGCAAGACACCATTGACGGACTCGGCACAGGGCTGTCGACCTTGCGCGAACGCCTGCAACTGATGTTCGGTGACGCAGCAAAACTGAGCCTGATCGGCTTGCAGCCGAACGGCGTCCGTGGCGAACTGGAGTTTCCGGCACGACGCGGTGTGCCATGAGTGCAACGAAACCGACCGCGCTGATCGCCGACGACGAGCCATTGCTGCGCCGTTCGCTCAAACGAATGCTCGCGCAGGTCTGGCCTGAGTTGGAAATTGTCGCCGAGGCGCGCAACGGCCGCGAGGCGGTTGAGCAGTTTGAAGCGCTGCGCCCTGATGTGTGCTTTCTCGATGTGCAAATGCCGGGCTTGTCAGGCGTCGAGGCGGCGCGGTTTATTGGTCGTCGCGCCGAGCTCGTTTTCGTCACCGCGTTCAACCAGTATGCAGTCGAGGCATTCGCTCAAGGCGTGCTCGACTATCTGGTCAAGCCGGTCGAGTCGGAACGACTGGCTGAAACTGTCACCCGTCTGCGCGAGCGGTTAAATGCTGCACAGGGTTCAATCGATACCGAGGCGCTCGTCGCGCAACTTGCCGAGCGATTGCATAAGGGCTCGGCGCCAACCAGGTTGCGCTGGATCCGCGCGTCAGTCGGGTCTTTGATTCGGATGATTGGCGTCGATGAAATCGACTACCTGCGATCCGACGAGAAATACACACGCATCGCCTGGCGCGGCGACGCGGGCAAGCCAGCCGATGCATTGATCCGCACGCCGCTAAAGGAGTTATTGGCGCAGCTTGATCCAACCCATTTCATCCAGGTCCATCGCTCCGTTGTGGTCAACCAGCGCGCGGTCAACCACGTCATCCGTGGCGACAACGAAACCGCGACTATCCATTTACGCGGCCGCGATGAAGTGCTACCAGTCAGTCGCAACTATCTGCATTTGTTCAAGCAGATGTGATCTGCTTGCGTCGATGATGGCCGGATGCCGTTCATGACAAGCATCCGATCCACATCGGGAGCTCAGATCTGATCAATCGCAATCAAGGCGACGCGGATTCAAATCCATCAGAGAAAAGAGGCTGCACGATGGTTGCGCGAGAGAAATTGTCGATCGTATTCGACTCGCTCAGGCTGAGCGGACCATTGACGGTTCCGGACAAATAGGAGGACTCAACCATCTCGATGACCCTCAACTCTCCGGAAATAGTCACGCTACCTCCCGGTTGAATGTCGAATGTCGCGTCGATGGTCCCTGAACGGTCGTCGATATTGCAATTGCTGGCCGCTTGTACGTTGCAGGTAAGGTTCTGAAGTCCGCCCTGAAGCAAGGTGGCGGCGAACACGTGCGCTCCTGAAATCGGTTGATCGCCTGTGTAGCTGGCGACCAACTGGAATTCCAGTGTCTGACCCGGAGCAGCGTTCTTGCGGTCTGTGGTGATTGAAAGCTGGAGGTTTCCATGCTCGGTGATCGTCGTGTCGAGCATTCCTGCACCAGACGTCCAGGGCTGCGTTTCAGAAACTCGAAGACCATTGAACAACATATGGTTTTCCTGAGTGAATTTTGTGACGATTGGTGACAAGGCGTCAGAGGTGGCATCGGTCGGTCCAGCATTTAGTACCTGCTGGCTCAGCAACGTTCCGTTGCTGGGATCAATCTCGAATAAAATCGACAGCTTGCCTGCCGATTGTCGATAAGCCCGACGACCTTGCAGCCTAATCCTGCCAGTGGGAGTCCGTCGGACAAAGGATACGGTAGAGCGAAGCAACGGGTCATTTGGATCGAGTTGCCATCGGTCGATCTGTCCACTGCCGTCATTGTGAGAACGCGAGACTTGGGGTTTTGAGTCGCCTTCCCCCACAGAAATGAAATCGCCATTCGGCAAAACCATCTGATCGTAGGCATAGCAGCTCTGCGAACATGTGGAAGGAGGGGGTATTCCCGTGGTCCAAACGACAGCGCCATTTGCGACGCCTACACGGGCGATCTGACCCGAACCATAGAAGATGATGTGCTCATCGTCCTGGCGCTCGAAACCTACGCCGTATGCACTGTCCGAGAACAGATCAGACGACCACACCAGTGAAGCGTCAGCCCCTGAAAGTCGAAGGAGCGTGTGGGTGGATCCAACAAACGGCCCGGCCACGACTACGTCATTAACGAATACCTCGAAGTTCTGCGGGAAGATCTGACCAAAACCTTCAAGTAGTCGTGAGGGCGGTTCCATTTTATCGAAGCGCCAGAGCACATCGCCAGTTTGAGCGGACAACTTGTAAATGAATTGGCGAACGCAATGCAACCCGAAATTGCAAGGCAAGCTTGTGCCGACACCAACGAAGACATTGCCCGCGCTATCGAACTTGGGGGTCGACGCATAGGTCAGACCTTGATATTCATCCCAAAGCAGCTTGCTCCAGCGTAGCTTGCCGCTGTCTCGGTCGAAGTTACTGACATAGGCAAGTCCAAACGTTCCCTGATTAGAATACGATTTTGCGGTGGCGGAAACCGCAACCGAGTCATTGCCAATTGCAACATCTGGTTTACG
>JBBSVJ010000109.1:0-11194 GCA_038233665.1 Lysobacterales bacterium | reverse complement strand
TCGAGCGGTGGGGTCACCAACGTATCCGGCACTGGAAGTACCGGCGCGAGCTTTCAACGCGCGCTGGCGTTGCAGGATATGCTCGATGCGGCCTATCCGTCGCCTTACCAGAATCAGTATGGGCACACACACGGGCGCGCTCGTGATCTTTACAGTCTGCTCAACGCGGGCCTCGCCAGCGATGGCATCGGCAATGTGACCACCGATTTTCCCAACGAATCGCTGGCCAATCAGCTCAAGATGGTCGCGCGAATGATTAAGCTGTCACGTTCGACAGCTTTCGACATCCAGCACTCGCGCCAGATCTACTATGTTCGTATCGGTGGTTTTGACATGCACGACAACCTGATGAGCACCGGCACCAACGGACATGCGAACTTGTTGAGCAGGGTGTCCCAGGCGCTGGGTGCATTCTGGGCAGCGCTCGGCGAGATCGGCGCACAGGATCAGGTCACCACGTTCACGATGAGCGAGTTCGCGCGGACGTTGTCGAGTAATGGCAACGGCTCCGACCACGCTTGGGGTTCGGTCAACATGATTCTCGGTGGCGACGTCCAAGGTGGACAGTTGTATGGAACGTTCCCCGATCAAACCCTCAACGGGCCGGTCAGCTTGAGTCGTGGACAATTTATTCCGTCGACCAGTGTCGATCAGATGGCGGCTACGCTCGCGCGCTGGATGGGTGTGACCACTGGCGGCGATCTGAATACCATATTCCCCAACGTCGCCAATTTTTCGACCAACAATCTCGGATTCATGCGAACTTGATCAATGTTTCGACGGCAGGAGTGCGAATCGTGAGAGGCGCTGGTTCGATGCGCTGGCTGCTGCTTGGATTGACCCTTGTTGCCGCAACAAACGCTGCTTACGCGCAGAGCGGATGCGACAGTATCGCGAGCATTCCGATCACCTGGAATATCGACTACGACACCGATATCCAACCGATCTTCAACAACCGCTGCTCCAACTGTCACGTCAAGAGCGGCGGAAGTCCGTCAGCGGGCCTTGATCTCGATCCCGATGCGTCTTGGGATGCAACGGTCAACATCGACTCGCAGGAGCAACTCGGCAGAAAACTCGTCAAACCGGGTCAACCGCTGGACAGCGTGCTGTTCGAGAAGATCAATTGCAACGCGCCGAATGCGGGTCTGCGCATGCCGCGCAATCGCCCGTCGTTGCCACTCGGCGAGCAAGCCTTGATCTTCGACTGGATCCTGTTGGGCGCGCCGCGTTCGCAAACCGATTTCATTTTTCTGGGTGGCTTCGAAGAACGCCCATGATCGGTCATTGCGAGTGATCGCATTCAACGCATGAATGTCGGATGGGTCAGCCGCTCAAGAAATACACCGAAGATCGCCGGATCCATCGCCAGCAGGAAAAGCACACCGTAAGCCGCGCCCCACAAGTGCGCGCTGTGATTGATGTTGTCACTGCCCTTGCGATCCATGTAGATCGAGTAAGCCAGATACAGCACGGCATAAATGATCGCCGGACATGGGATGAAAAAGATCAGAATCGTCGTCCATGGTTGAAGCAGGACAAAGGCGAACAGCACCGCTGAGACAGCACCGGAAGCGCCCAAGCTTCGATACGCCGGGTTGCTGATGTTCTTCATGTAGGTCGGCAAAATGGAAACCAGGATCGCCGAAAGATAGAAAAGAACAAAACCGAGCGTGCCGATATATCCCGAGACAAAACGCTCAATCAACTGCCCAAAGAAGAACAAGGTGACCATGTTGAACAGCAGATGTTGACCATCAGCATGGATGAAGCCATAGGTGAGCAAACGGTAGTACTGCTTGCCTCGACTGATCGCTGGAGGCCACAGGATCAGATCGCTGATCAGTTTTTCATTCTTGAAACCGAGAAATGAAATCACACAGGTTATCGCGATGATGGCAAGGGTTGCGTACATGGGCGGGCTTGAGTCAATGAAGGGGCTCGGCCAACACGGCCGGCCGCCAAGTATCGCATCGACTGCACTGAATCAAAGCATGCGACCATTCCACGATGAATTCCAAATCCGCACATCGTGTCGTAATCATTGGTGGTGGCCCGGCAGGATTGATGGCCGCCGAAACTGCCGCAGCCGCAGGCCTGCGTGTCGACGTCTACGATCGCATGGGTTCGGTCGGGCGCAAATTCCTGATCGCTGGCAAGGGTGGACTCAATCTCACGCATGCCGAGCCACACGAATTCTTCATTTCGCGCTTTGGCTCGCGCCGGGTCGATATTGCATGCTGGCTAGCGCACTTCGGTGCTGATGCGCTTCGCGAGTGGGCACGAGGTCTAGGCGTTGAAACCTTTGTCGGCAGTTCCGGGCGTGTGTTTCCTGCAGATTTGAAAGCGGCACCCCTGCTGCGCGGCTGGGTGCGTCGATTGCGATCCTCCGGCGTGCGCTTCCATATGCATCACCGCTGGCAAGGCTGGAGCAATGCGGGCGCACTAAGATTTGCCAGCGAGTCCGCTGAGGTTGAAGTTGAAACCGACGCTACCGTTTTAGCCCTCGGCGGTGCTAGTTGGTCGATTCTCGGATCAGATGGCGCCTGGCAGGATGCGTTGAAGTCCAAGGGGATTGGCGTCGCTGCGTTGAAGCCATCGAACTGCGGTTTCGAGGTCGAATGGACGGCTTTTCTGCGCGAGCGTCACGCAGGCGCTCCGATCAAACCGGTCACGCTTCACTGGACAGCCGATGACGGAACCGAGATAACGCGTCAAGGCGAATTTGTCCTCACCAGACACGGTGTGGAAGGTAGCCTGATCTACGCCCTCTCGGCGCACTTTCGTGACGCGATCGAGGTGCACGGATCGACCACGATTCATCTTGATCTCGCACCTGATCGAAGTTCCGATCGATTGCTTCGGGATCTATCGCGCCCGCGCGGCAGCCATTCGATGGCCAAGCACTTGCATCGAAACGCAGGCATTGAAGGCGCCAAGGTCGCTTTGCTGCATGAGGTACTCGAACGCAGTACCTTTGATCAGCCCGAACGTTTGGCCGAGGCGATCAAGTCGCTTCCGTTGCGCCTGTTGAGACCGCGTCCCATCGACGAGGCAATCAGTACCGCCGGTGGTGTTCGCCTTGAGGAGCTCGATGATCAGCTGATGGTGCGTGCCCTGCCCGGCATTTTCTGCGCCGGTGAAATGCTCGACTGGGAGGCACCCACCGGTGGCTATCTTTTGAGTGCCAGTTTTGCCAGTGGTCGCGTGGCAGGACTCGGTGCGGTCAACTGGCTCAACTCGCGCAAGAATTGATTACCACTCAGTGCGATTGGGCAGCAAGCCACGCAATTCCGCATCGCTCAAGTTTCGCCACTGTCCGACCTTGAGCATGCCGAGTTTGATGTTGACGATGCGCACGCGGCGCAACTGCTTGACGCGATAGCCGAACGCGTCGGCCATCAGGCGAATCTGCCGGTTCAAGCCCTGAGTCAACACGATGCGAAAGCCGAATCGGGCCAGCCGATGCGTTCGGCAGGGCTTGGTCATCTGGCCGTGGATGCGTACGCCGCGTGACATGCCGGTCAGGAACTCATCGGTCACCGCCTTGGTGACACCGACCAGGTATTCCTTTTCGTGGTTGTTCTCCGATCGCAGCAATTCGTTGACGATGTCGCCGTTGCTGGTCAGCAGGATCAAGCCCTCTGAATCCTTGTCGAGTCGGCCAATCGGAAAGATGCGCTGCTGGTGATCGATGAAGTCGATGATATTGCCCTTGATCGCGCTCTCGGTCGTGCATGTGATGCCAATCGGTTTGTTCAACGCAATATAGACATGCTTGCGCACGCCAGTCGCCGCCGTTCGCAGCTTGAGCCGCTGGCCCTCGACCAGTACCTCGTCGCCCTCGGCAAAAACATCGCCAATCCGCGCAACCTGTCCATTCAACATGACTTTGCGCGACGCGATCAGGCGATCCGCTTCGCGGCGCGAGCAATGTCCGGTGTCACTGATAAATTTGTTCAATCGCATGGATAACGTCGATCCCAAACTGCTGCAGCCGCCATTGTATCGACAAGGCTCGCTTCGCGGCGGCCTTCATCAGCCGGCATCGGCCATGGACGTACCGGGAGATTGCAGTCATCCTCGGATTCATCTTTCATGCAAGGGGCGGAAATCGATGCGGATGCGTTCAACACGGCTTTACCTGTTTTGTGGCATTTTGCTGGCAACAGCACCATTGCAAAACCTTTCAGCACAGCCTGCAGCGCAGGCTTCGCCAGCAAACCCCGCCACCCGCAATGGTCTCTATCCGTGGAATTATTCGGGCGTCCTTGCGCGAACACCGCGCCCCTCGCTGATGGCGGGCGCCTGCAACCTCGCTACACCCACGCCACGGGTTTTGTTGGCTGGTGACAGCTGGGCGCAATACATGTGGGATGACGACGCCCACAACATCATTTTCGACAAGTTCGGCATGGCCGACCATCTTGCGGTCAGTCGTTCGTTGGGCTCAAATCCGGGCGCCGGATACACCGGCCCCGAGTATGCGATCTCCGGCAGCGAAGCGCGTGAGTGGGTGGATACCGTCAACTACCCCTGGATCGCAAACGTCAACGCCGAACTGCAAAGCAAGCCGACGATCGACACGGTCATGCTTAGCATCGGCGGCAACGATGTACTGGCCGGAAAATCCGGCGGCGGCTGGTACAAGAATATGGATCTCGATACGCCGGGATCCGAAGACGCTTTTTTCACTCGCTTGCTCGATGACAGCACCACGATCACCGATGCGATCACCTCGGTTAATCCCCAAGTTGATGCGCTTCTCGCCAGCTATGAGTATCCGAATTTCAACGTCGGCTTTTTGTGCTTCCTTTATGCCTGTCCCAAACGCAATGACCTGAGTCAGAATCCGAACAACGCCTTGATCACCGATTCCGAGCTCAACGCCTTGATGCTGAACATCGAGTCGCGCCGCATCGCCTTGACGAATGCGAACTCACGTCTGGATTTCGATCACGGTGTCGGCGAAATGCACCACTACTATGGCGATGGCGTTTCCGCAGCCGGAGTCTTGCCACGACCGGGACAGCTCGCTCCGGACTACCTGCCCTTCCCGGCCGGCAATCCAGCCCGCCCAAGTCTTCGCGAGAATTTCAGAAACGCCGCAGATCCGATCCACCTCGACCCGGAAGCCTATCTGTACAAGGTTGCAGTACAGACCGAGTCCTATTTCTTTCCGAAATTTCGTGGCGATGTCTCGCTGACACTCGCTTCACTCGGCGGCACCCTGGATGGCTGGAGCGATGGCGTCAACACGGGCACTGATCACGTTGTTATTGGTGACGATGGCACGCGCCTGAGACACGGCATTGTCAGCTTCGATACCAGTGCGATCCCGGCGGATCAGGCGATTGAATCGGCGAGTCTCTATCTGATTCAAGATACCCGTAGCGGCAGCAATCCGTTTGTCGATGGAAACCTTGGCAGCCCTCGACTCGATGTGGCGGCAAGTTTTGGCAGCCCTGACATCGAACCTGGGGATGCCAGCGCACCTGCCGATGCGAGTGATGCGGGATGTTTCATCGGTTCGGCAGATGATCGCTACTACGCTCTGCGAATCGACCTGACCGCATCGGCCATCGCCGCGATCCGTCGTGACGGCATCACCCAGTTCCGCATGCAGTTCTCCAACACCAATGCGGGCATCAATGAAGTCGGTTTCGATACCGGTGACTCCGCGCCATTCAGCGGGCCGCAAATGCGACCGACGCAACGAGTGATCGAAGAACGCCAGGCAGATGGCAGTGTGGTCACACGTACCGTGTTGGGTAGCGCACTCGTGCATCGCGGCCTGGCCGAAATCCTCGGCAGCGCCAAGCCCATTCTCGATATCCGCTATCTGGATAGAATCTTCAAGGATGGATTCGACCCGGCTGCTCAATAGTCGCCGCGCTGACCAACGCCAAAGTGATGCGGCGCCGTTTACGGCTCGCATCAATAGTCATGCCCCAGCGACTGACGACCCATTCGCCATACGGCGGACAACATTCAGCGCGACGGCATCCATTGCTGCATGGACAATTATCGCTGCGATGAGGCCAACGTATATTGCTACGCAACCAAACACGACGCTTATGGCGAAAATTGAGAATGACTGGAACAAAACTCGTTTGTTTAGCTTGTTGAACCGATATGCACGAATGTGGACGAGAACAAACAATACAGACGTGAGCCAAATACCAAGTAGCGGCTGCAGTGCACCACGGAACAGTAGTTCTTCACCGAGACCGGCTGCCACCGCGATCCATAATGGATTCCAGCCGCTTAGGTTTAAACGGTTGTAGCTCTCCGCGATGTGCTGGGCAGCCTTACGCTTGGCGATGTATCTTGAACCCAGTACCGAGGCAACCCAGTAGATCGCTCCAAAAGCCAAACCGATCAGAATTTGGTAGATGGGTGAAAGGCCATGAACAAGGGTTGAGGCATAAGGCTTGCGACCAAACAGAAAAATAATCACGACTGCTAGAGCGCAAAAAACGACACAAATAATAAGCTGCTGGCGTAGGGGTGTCTTTGCAGTTTCGGTTTCCACGATTTTCCTTCTGCAGCATAACGCCAGAAATAAGCTGCCGCGTTAGCGGTTAACATAGAATCCAGTACAGGCTGCCGATGGCAGCCTCTCTTGGATTCAGAATGGAACTCGGCAACTGTCGTTTGCAGCAGTCATTCCGGTCGCAAACGCAAGGTCAGCCCTTTGAGGAAATTACGCAGGATCTGGTCACCGCATGCGCGATAGTGCTTGTGGCCGGGTTGCCGGAACAAGGCTGAGAGCTCGGGCTTGGTCAGCGGAAATCCGGCTTCCGCGAAGATCGTATGCATGTCGTCATCGCGGAGCTCAAAGGCGATGCGCAATTTCTTCAAAACCAGATTGTTGCTGATGCGGCTTTCAACAGGACGCGCCTCCTGCCCCTCTTTCTTGCCGCGCCTGTCGATCACCAGGCCATCGAGAAAACAGGCGAGCACGCGATCGCGACAGTTGAGGTATTCCTCATCATCTTCCTTTTTGAGAAAACGCTGGACATCGTCTTTTTCAATGACGAGATCAGCGTCCGCCAGTTGGGCCAGCTCGGCGACCCTGATGTCACTGAGATCCAGCATGTAACGGATGCTGCGCAATATGTCGTTGTTGGTCACGTTGCTTTGATTGTCCTTGGGCTCGGGTCTGGCGATGTCACGCGTAAAGAGGGAATCCCCTCGCTACCGCGCTCGTCTCGCCTCGTTGTGCGTGATGATCCATCTGGCAATCTGGATTCTCGGCAAACGACATCACCTCGCCATCATATCCGTGCGCGACAACGTTGGAGAATTAAATAACGAAAACCCTCACTGTACATACGTGCAGCTGCCGTGACCCAGCCCGAAATGTCCCGAGTATGCCCCGAGCAATCCATCGCCAGAATTGAATGCTGAACAAGAGCCTCCACTATGTGGCCAAGGGTGAGCTCGCCACCCTCGCGCTCGATGATCGATCTGAAACTGGATCGTGCGCGGTTGCGGAACGATCAGATTTTTCCGCCAATGCCGCCGTCGTTTGGCTCGCATCCGGCGCTCCTCCCTCAATCCGCTTTCGAATCGGCCACAGGCAAGGCAGGGATCACCAAGCTACGCTCCTCATCGCCCGTTGAACCGGTCAACATGTTCGCTGGCATATAGCCCGAATCGCCCACGCTGATCACCTTGAAGCGGCCATCCACCTCGACTCGGATGCGCGTGATGCTGGCGTGATGGACCGACATTTCCAACCAGGCTTTGCTGTCGACGCCCAGTGCCCGGGTGGTCAGATAGCGGATCACATTTCCGTGACAAACATACATCTCCGTGCGTTCGGCTCCATCAACAGGCTTGAAATGCGCTTCGAACAGTCGATCGAAACGAGCCTTGCAGGCGACCAGATCTTCCGACTTTTCATCCTTCGTGACCTCACTGCGACGAGTCGGCGGAGTACACTCTTCCAGATCTTCTAGAACATTGAAACTGCGGCCTGGAAAATTCTCGGCGATGATCGCCGCCGTATCGCGAGCTCTTTGCAAGGGGCTGGCATAAAGCGCATCGAAATGGATCGGCAAACCAGCCAAGCGGGCACCAACCAGCTGCGCTTGAGCTACGCCGAGCGGAGAAAGTCCGGGTCCGAGTTTTGCGTCGGCGCCGGGATCTGCCACATAGTTTCCGTGTCTTATCAGAACGATATTTCGGGCTGACGTCGCAACGGGGTCGGCTGCCGCAGCGAACGACGAGAAAACAATAATGGCTGCACCGATCGCGGTGGCAGCGATTTGATTCATCTTTGATCGATTCATGATGTTCCCCCACTATCAAAACAGAACCTGCAGGTTACTTCATGGCGGCGTCGAAAATTTATCCGCTCCTTCAAGCAACCCACTCCCATCAAGCAGTGTCGATGGTGATTCCTTCGGCATTCACGGCCATGTCGTTAAAAAGGTGCTTGGAAGCTGCGAGCCTTTCGTACGCGAATGACAGGAACAATCATGACCGACACTCGAGAACTTGAAGGGAAATTCTGGAATCATCTGAAATCCGATCGCACCGTCATGCTTGGCGTCGACGGCGCCGAAGACGGACACTCCCGACCGATGACCGCCATTGTTGAAAATGAGTCCGGGCCGATCTGGTTCTTTACCGGCAAACCCAACGCAGTGGTCGAAAATCTGCGCGAGGGACATCGCGCAATTGCCGCGTTCAGTTCGAAAGGTCACGATCTGTTTGCGAGCATTCATGGCACGCTTTCGGTTTCGACCGATCGTGAGGTGGTTGACCGTCTATGGAACCCCTTCATCGCGGCATGGTTTGACGGCAAGGATGATCCGAAACTCGTATTGTTGCGTTTCGATCTGGAGCACGCGCAGGTATGGCTCAATGAATCGAGCCTGCTGGCGGGTGTGAAACTTCTGCTCGGTGTCGATCCGAAGGAAGATTACAAAGACAAAGTGGGAGATGTCGACCTTCGTTGATTCTCTCTTGAAATGCGGATGCAGCGGACGAAAACCGCCCGTTATTGATCGTCAGATCATCCTCGCGGACCAGCCGTTATCCACCGCACGACTGATTTTGCAAAATCGACAGGCTGATTAAACTGGAAACCCCCTGTCCCGCTCTGCGGACAGGGCATCCAGGAAAACTTCCCATGTCACATTTGCTCCGTCGTACCGCTCTGGTTGCCGCCTTCAATTTCGCTGCATTCGGCATGCCCGTCGCGATGTCTGAGGAGCTGGGGGAAACCGAAGACGAGGGTTCAGAACGGCACGTGCGCTCGACAGAAACGCTATACAAACCTGGATACCGCTCTGAACTCGATGCCGCACCCTGGCAAACCGACGCCATCCGTGTCACCGCGCGCGGTACCGCGAACGACTGGCCTTCGGCACTTGCAACTGATGTGCTGACTTTTCAGGATGCGGTCGCCGCACCGTCCGATTTCCAGGATCTCATCACCCGTGTTCCGGGCGTTGCAGCGACTGGTCAGAACGGCATTTTTGAAACGTTTTCGATTCGAGGCAGTGGTGCAAACGGCATCCTGATCCTGGTCGGTGGCATGCCCATCACGGCGCAGCGACGTGCTGGTGTGCCGGTCGCGTTCGTCGAACCTGCCTTGCTTGGCGATATCAACGTGACACGCGGTCCGGCAGTCGTGCATTTCGGTGCCGGCGCTCTTGGCGGAGCGATTTCGATCGAACCGCGCTGGTTTGATTCACCGTTCGTCGAAGTCGGCTATGCGAGTTCTGGCGCCGAATCGTCGTTGAGCGCTGGGACAGGCGCGGATAATTTCTCCGTCGCCGCTGCCCGCCATCGCGCGGGTGACAGTGCCGCACCTGATGGCACGCCATTGAATACAAGCTATGAACGGCTGAGTGCCACCTTGCAATATCGGGCAACGCTTGGCGCGTTTGAAATGGATGCATTGCTGCTGCCCTCGCGTACGGACAACATTGGCAAGTCCAACACCCGTTATCCGAATCG
Source organism: Lysobacterales bacterium (assembly GCA_038233665.1). Lineage (GTDB taxonomy): Bacteria > Pseudomonadota > Gammaproteobacteria > Xanthomonadales > Rhodanobacteraceae > Dokdonella. Next base: position 1,216 of record JBBSVJ010000109.1, on the reverse strand, counting down.
AAACACAACCTATCCGGAGGACAGTCACACGCTCGGTCGCGTGCGTCTGCGCCATGCCAACGGCTTCGAAGTGGCCGTGCACGGCCACGATCAGTATCTCGGAACCTGGAACCGCAGAATTGATCGCGCTGATACCTTCGCTGCAATCAGCAGTACGGATTTCGGCGGCACCACACAGCAAACGTTTTCAAACGGCGACTTCACGAACAACATCGGCGTTGAATATCTCGGCCGGCGCAACGTCAATGGCTATGACGCGAGTGGGAACGTCCTCAATCGAACTTATAGCCTGCGCGATGGTCAAGAGGATTCGTGGTCGCTGTTTGCAGTCAGTGATTGGCGTGCGACGCCAACGCTTGGCTTTGAGTTTGGCGCGCGGACCACATCGATCCGTCAGCAGCAGACCGGTGCCCAAACTAGCAACAACGACCATGCGTTCACCGGCGGTGGAATCTGGACTCCGAACGAATGGATTCGCTGGAGTTTGAATCTTGCGTCGGGTTACCGCTTCCCCACGCTCGAAGAACGCTTCTATACCGGCGTTACCGCCCAGGGCGAAATTGTTGGCAACCCGAATCTGGACTCCGAGCATTCCGAGGGAATTGATCTCGGCTATGCATTGAACGCGGGCAACTGGGGTGGCGAAATCCACATCTGGCGCAACCACGTGGCCGATCTTATCCAATTGGTTGATCTGAGTGCTGACGTCAATGGCTATACCAATGTCGGCAACGCCAGACTGCACGGTGGCGAAGCTGCGATTGGATGGTCGCCAACCAGCGAGTTCAGTCTGCGCAGCAGTCTCACCGTGGTCCGTGGTTCGGACAACACCGGTCAGAAGCTCTATGGAATGCCGCCAGTAACGGCTGATCTTGAGGCGCGCTATCGGACAACGAAGGTCGAATTCGGCGCGCGCTACAGCCATCGATGGAAGGTTGATCGTCCCGGTTTCGAAGAACTGCCGCGCGCGGCCGTCGATGTCGTCGATGTCGATGCCCGCTATCGTTTCAGCCCATCAGTCAACTTGCAGTTCTACGTGCGCAATTTGTTCGATAAACAGTACTTTGCAACCTCTGACGAGCTGTCGACGTTCGCACCGGAACGCTCGATCGGCGTGAATCTGAATTGGACACTCAACTAGCGGCGTGATTCGCCAAGAGCGGAGCATCGCCGGATTCGCTCAGCAGCGGGCGACCCGCTCGATCATCCTCGCATC
>JBBSVJ010000108.1:0-11260 GCA_038233665.1 Lysobacterales bacterium | reverse complement strand
GAAAGCCGCGCGGTTTCCAGCTTGCGTACAAGCTCACCGGCGATGCGCACGCGGAGCAGACGTTCATCGATATCGAGCCGGCTGACTGGATCGGCCAGCTTGCGTCGAAACCACGCGACGAAAAACACCACGCCAGCCAGCATCAGCCACCAGAAACTCTGCAGGGTCGAACCGACTCCGACGACGACACGGGTGAGCATCGGCAACTCGACATCCATATCGGCGAACATCTGCTCGAACTGCGGCACCACTACCACGAGCAGGACAAATAACGAAACCAGCACCATGGCGACCCGGAAAGCCGGATAGATCAGCGCATTGATGACACTGGATTTCAGCGCGCGCGAACGTTCAAGATAGTCGGCCAGTCTGCGCAAGGTGTCTTCGAGCGAGCCGCCCGCTTCACCGGCACGGATCATGTTGATGTACAAGCGCGAGAACGTACCGCGCTCGGCTTCCAGTGCATCGGAGAGTGTGGCACCCCCGCGAACGAGATCCCGAACGCGCTCAAGAAGATTTTTTGCTTTCTCGGTTTCTGGCAGGTCAAGCAGAATCTGCAGGGCGCGGTCGAGCGGCTGCCCTGCCCCGAGCAGGGTGGCGAGTTGCTGGGTGAACTGGACGATCTGCGCCTCGGTCAAGGTCGGCCGACGCATCAGCGCTGCCAGCAATCCACCCGATTCGACACTGTCAGCATCGCGCACGTCCAGCGGAATATTGCCGGCATCCTGCAACTTGCTGATGACCTCGTCTTCCGAGGCCACATCCATCTGGCCTTCGAGCGTTTCCCCGGATGGCGTGACCGCCTTGTAATGGTAGAGAGTCATGGGCTTAGCGGGGAATCGAGATTGAAAAAAGACGAACCGATAACGCGGAAATGCCGCGCGCGGCGAGGAATCGGCTTCGCACCGATTCTCGATTCACGTTTCTCCATTCGCAAATCCATACTCAGCCTTCCTGCGTCACGCGCAGGATTTCCTCGATCGTGGTTTGGCCGCCGAGGGCCTTGACCAGACCGTCTTCGTACATCGTGCGCATGCCTTCTGCGCGGGCCTGAGCCTCGATTTCGCCCATGCCCTTGCGCTGCATGATCAAGCGACGGATCGAGTCGGACATGACGAGGAATTCCATGATCGTCGTACGCCCGAAGTACCCGCTAGCGTAGGCCGCGCTCGGCATCGGCTTGTACAGCTTGATCGGTCGTTCGCTGGTCAGCTTCTCAAGTCCGAACTCCTTGACCACTTCAGGCAGCGCCTCATAGATTTCGGCACTGGGAAGATCGAGTTTTCGCAACAGGCGTTGGGCGAGGATGCCATTGACGGTTGAAGTGAGCAGATAGTCCTCGACGCCCATATCGAGCAATCGCGTGATGCCGCCGGCCGCATTGTTGGTATGCAGGGTCGAGAGCACCAGATGGCCGGTGAGTGCGGACTGGATCGCGATCTTCGCGGTTTCCAGATCGCGCATTTCGCCGATCATGATGATGTCCGGATCCTGACGCACGATCGAGCGCAGCGCGTGCGAGAAATCGAGGCCGATCGACGCCTTGGCCTGAATCTGATTGATGCCCTCGATCTGGTACTCGACCGGATCCTCGACCGTGATGATTTTTACATCCGGCGTATTGAGCTTGCTCAGCGCGGTGTACAAGGTGGTGGTTTTGCCCGAACCAGTCGGTCCAGTGACCAGCAGGATGCCGTGTGGCAAATCCAGTACTTTATTGAACTTCGGCAGGAATTCATCAGTGAAGCCCAGTGTGTGGAAATCAAACACCACGGCTTCACGATCGAGAATACGCATGACCACCGATTCGCCGTGCGAGGTCGGCACGGTCGACACACGCAGATCCAACTCCTTGCCCTGCACGCGGATCATGATGCGACCATCCTGCGGCAATCGGCGCTCGGCGATATTGAGCTTGGCCATGATCTTGACGCGCGAGATCACCGCAGCGGTCGACGCTGCCGGCGGCGACTCGACTTCATGCAGAACACCATCGATGCGATAGCGCACCTTGAGGCGACTCTCAAACGGTTCGATGTGGATATCCGAAGCACGTTGCTCAACTGCGCGCTGGATGACCAGATTGACCAGGCGAATAACCGGCGCTTCGGAGGCCAAATCCCGCAGATGCTCGATATCATCTTCACTGCGCGCATTGTCGTCGCTGAGACTCTCGACAATCGAGCCCATCGCCGATCGACCCTGGCCGTAATAGCGCTCGATCAAATCGTCGATTTCCGGGCGCAAGCCAACACTGAGGGACACCTTGCGTCCGGTCGCCAGCTCAACGGCTTCCAGCGGATAGTGATCGGCGGGATCGGCGATCAGCAACTTCACTTCGGTCTCGGTCTCGCCGATCGGCACAACGTGATGGTGCTTGAGGAAGCGGATCGATAGCTGCACGTTCGGCGGTGGCGATTCGGGGAAATCCTTGGCTGCCAGCAACGGCAACTGCATGATTTCCGCCACGGCGTCGGCCATCTCGCGCTCGGAAACGAGACCGAGACGGGTCAGCAAGGCGACCAGGCGGCCCGACGGATCTTCTTCGTGCAGACGCCGTCCACGAACGAGATCGGCCTCCTTCAGGCGTCCCTTGGCGACCAGAAACCGACAGATACTCTCATCCAGCGCCGGTCCGCTGAGCATTGGCGGCGCATCTTCAACCACGGGCATTTCGGAAACAGCCGACATCAGGGCTCCTGGGTATCGTCGCTTTGACCCGACGATATGGCTGTCGGTTCCTCGGCAGGATGCACGAGAGACTCAATGAAGTGTCGATTCAGGATCGCCCAGAGGGCAATGGGCGTTATTGCCGGAAGAATCAGATAGCCAAACTGGTACGCCAAGGCAAGTGCGTTGGGCGACAAGCCGGCCGCAGTCACCGCACTGGCGCCGGGGATGCCGGAGTCAAACGCGAGCACCTTGAGCGTTTCGGCGACAACGCCAAACGCTTGGGCAATCCAGATGATCGACAGTGCGATCGCGAACTGCCCGAGCCGACGCAGGAAACCCATCGGAGTGGCCATCGCCAAACCGCTGAACAACGGCAGGGAATATCCATACAGCAGTGGATTCTGGATCATCACGAGTTCACCGATACCGCTGCGTCCATCCGGTGCGATCTGATTGACCAATACGTGGGTGGTCACTTCCATGCTGTGGCCGTTCTGGACGACTTCAGAAATCAACGAAGGCCAAAGCGACAACAGGGACAGTTTTGCCATATGGATGACCGGCCAGGTCAGCGGCGAGGAAAACGCAAACCAGATGAAAAAACTCAACGGCAACCAGAGCAGCGCTCGCAAGCCAACCGCACGAATCTCTGAAGCATTCATCAGCTCACCCAATCCCGTGCATTGCGGAACATGCGCAGCCACGGCGAATTTTCCTTCCAGTCGCGTGGATGCCAACTCATCTGCGAGGTGCGGAAAACACGTTCCGGGTGCGGCATCAGAATCGTCACCCGTCCTTCGGCTGCGCTATACCCGGCTGCTCCGCCCGGCGAACCGTTCGGATTAAGCGGATAACGCTCGGTGGTTCGGCCCGCCGCGTCGACATAACGCACACAGGGCTTTGATTTTTTCGCCGAATCGGCCGTTGCAAACACCGCGCGACCTTCTCCGTGCGCGACCACAACCGGAATCCGCGATCCACCCATTCCACGCAGCATGATCGAGGGTGATTCGACGATTTCGAGTGTCACCAAGCGCGCTTCGTATTGCTCGGAGGCATTGCGTTGAAAACTGGGCCAATGCTCGGCACCCGGGATGATCGCCTTGAGTTCCGACATCATCTGGCAGCCATTGCAGACACCAAGGGAGAAGTGACCAGGCTCTGCAAAAAATGTGGAGAACTGTTCGCGCAAGGCATCATTGAACAGGATCGACGCGGCCCAGCCACGGCCTGCCCCGAGCACATCGCCGTAGCTGAATCCGCCGCAAGCCGCCAATCCCTTGAAGTCAGCCAGACGATGACGGCCGCTGGCGAGATCACTCATGTGAACATCAACCGCTTCGAAACCGGCGCGATCAAACGCCGCCGCCATTTCGACCTGGCCATTGACACCCTGCTCGCGCAAGATCGCCACGCGCGGTCGGGCCTTGCCCAGGATATGTTTGGCGCAAACATCCTCGGCAGGATCGAAACTCAGATGCGGCTTGATCCCCGCGTCATCATCGTCGCAGCGCCATTCCATTTCGGCATCCGCGCATTCCGGGTTGTCTCGCAGACGCTGCATCGCATGACTGGTCTCAGACCAGGACTGCATCAACTCAGCCCAGTCCCAGCTGATCACCTTCTCATTGTCGTGGCGGATCTTCACCTTCATTTTCGGGCTCGGCGCACCGACCTTGGCGATCCACTTTCCAAGACCATGGCGCTTCATCAAGCTGACGAAGGATTCGTGGTCGCGCGTGCGAATCTGCACTATTGCGCCGAGTTCCTCATTGAACAGGCCACGTAGGGCGTTGTCAGCCCAGCCGGACAACTCGATATCGAGACCACAGTGACCAGCCAGCGCCATTTCAATCAGACTGACAATCGCGCCACCATCGGAGCGATCGTGATAAGCCAGCAACAAACCATCGGCATTGGCTTCCTGAATAGCTTGGAAAAATGATTTCAAGCGAGCCGGATCATCGACATCCGGCGGCAGGTCACCAGCGCGCAGGAATACTTGGGTCAGAACCGATCCGCCCAGTCGTCCGCGACCGGCACCGAGATCAATCAACCAAAGTTCGGATTCGCCCTGATCCATCTGCAATTGCGGCGTCAACGTGCGTCGCGCATCGCGGCAACTGGCGAACGCTGTAGCGACCAGCGATACCGGCGATACCGTACGCTGGGTCGTCTCGCCGTGCTTCCAGGAAACTTGCATCGACATGGAATCCTTGCCGACCGGAATCGAGATGCCAAGCGCCGGACACAACTCCATGCCAACCGCATGCACGGCATCGTAGAGCGCAGCATCCTCGCCCGGATGATCAATCGCCGCCATCCAGTTGGCCGACATACGGACTTCGTCCAGATGCACCGGTGCTGCCGCAAGATTGGTCAAAGCCTCGCCAACTGCCATGCGCGCCGAGGCTGCCGCATCCAGCAGGGCCAGCGGCGTGCGCTCACCCATCGCCATGGCTTCGCCGGCATGACCGACAAAATCATTCAGGGTTACCGCGCAATCGGCTACCGGAACCTGCCAAGGGCCGACCATCTGATCGCGCGAACACAAACCACCAACACTGCGGTCGCCGATGGTAATGAGGAAAGATTTGCTTCCCACCGCAGGGAAACGCAACACCCTTTTGATCGCTTCGCCGAGCTCGATATTTTCGGTATCGGCGATGATCGACAGCGTCTCCTTGACGCGCTTGGCGTTGCGCTGCATGCGCGGCGGTTTGCCGAACAATACATCCAGCGGCAGATCGATCGGGTGATGCCGCGAATCGGCAGCGGGGAACCGGGAGTCGGTCAGCAAAAGCCTGCGCTCTTCGGTGGCATGACCGACGACGGCAAACGGGCAGCGTTCGCGCGCACAAATTGCAGCAAAAGCGTCGACATTTTCGGGGCGCACGCCGAGCACGTAACGCTCCTGGGATTCGTTGCACCAGATCTGCATCGGCGACATGTGCGGATCGTCGCAGGGGATCTTGGCCAGTTCCAGCGTGCCACCCACTTCGGAATCGTTGAGCAATTCCGGCAAGGCATTGGACAAACCACCCGCACCCACATCGTGGATGGATACCAGCGGATTGTCCGCACCGCGTGCCCAGCAGTCGTCAATCACCTGCTGGCAACGCCGTTCCATCTCCGGGTTTTCTCGTTGTACCGAGGCAAAATCAAGAGCCTCTGAACTGCTGCCTGCAGCGACCGAGGAAGCCGCGCCGCCGCCAAGACCGATCAACATGGCCGGGCCTCCGAGCACAATCACCGCATCGCCCGGCTGCAGAACCTTTTTCTGTACATCGGATGGGCGCAAATTGGCCAAGCCGCCGGCGATCATGATGGGCTTGTCATATCCACGCAGCAGCCCGGCTTCATCGGAGGAGTGCTCGAATGTACGAAAATACCCACCGAGACAAGGTCGCCCGAATTCATTGTTGAATGCAGCGGCACCGAGCGGGCCGTCACGCATGATTTCGTAGGGTGTAGCGAATCGTGGCGGGTGCAGTCGCTCGGGTTCCCAAGCGCGCAACAAGCCGGGAATGCGCAAATGCGAAACGGTAAAGCCGGTCAAGCCAGCCTTCGGCTTGCCGCCGCGACCCGTTGCGCCCTCATCACGAATTTCTCCTCCCGAGCCAGTCGCCGCGCCGGCATACGGCGAGATGGCGGTCGGATGGTTGTGTGTTTCAACCTTAATCGCGAAGGGAATCGCTTCACGGATGGCGGCGAACACCCCGCTTTGCGGATCGGCAAAGAATCGCTTGCCTTCGTTACCGGCGATCACGGCGGCATTGTCGCTATACGCCGACAAGGTATGCGCAGGCGATTGCTTGTGGGTGTTGCGGATCATGCCGAACAAGGTTTGCGGCTGAGCCTTGCCGTCAATGCTGAACTCGGCATTGAAAACCTTGTGCCGACAATGCTCGGAATTGGCTTGGGCGAACATCATCAATTCGGCGTCGGTCGGGTCGCGTCCGAGCCGGGCATAGTTCTCAGCGAGATAATCCACTTCGTCAGCGGCCAAGGCCAGACCGAGGCGGGCATTCGCCCTCTCAAGCGCTTTGCGCGGATCATCGCCCAGAACAACACGATCCAATGGCAGCGGATCGCGCACATCAAACAGTTCGTTGAGCGCATTGCGACTGGTCAATACCGACTCGGTCATCGGATCGTGCAGGATCGCACTGACCGATTGCCAGCCCGCGGATTGCGCAGGCGGAGCAGCTTTCAACTCGAACGCAAGTGCGCGCTCAACCCGCTGGATGGCAAGCCCGCATCGCGTCAAAATATCGGTCGCCTTGCTCGACCATGGGGAAATGGTGCCCACGCGTGGAGCGACCCACAGCGTTGGCGGGGCCTGATCCTCATCGCGTGCTCGCAAAATGCGCCGAAGCTTGCTGTCGTCCAGCGCGGTATCGGTGTCATTGAGCACCAGATACACATGGCGCACACCACGCACGGAGCAGCCAGAATCGATACGCTCGAGTTCGCGGTTGATGCGGTCAATACGGAATGCTGACAGGGCCGGCTGGCCGTCGAGAACGATCATGGCAGTCGGTGTCCGGGATGCTCTGAAAAAAACCACACGGGGTCAGCGTGCGCGGGTTGCGCATGATAGCCGAAGCCACGGTCCGGCGAGAACCACCCGGCTGTGGCTTCGGATGTCGCGTGGCTCAGGCCTCGGGCTTTTCAGCCGCTGCGCGCTCGAGTTGTGCCTGCAATTGGTCGGGCGTCAGATAGCCGCCAATCTTGCTGCCATCCGGAGCAAATACGGCAGGTGTACCGTCAACACCCACGCTGATGCCGAGCTGATATTCCTCGGCGATCGGGTTGTTGCATTGCAACGGAGCAGGCGCCGCACCTGACTTGGCGTCCGTCAGTGCCTTTTTCCGATCCTTGGCGCACCAAACCGATACCGCCTTGGCAAACGACGGCGTACCCGGACCACTGCGCGGGAAAAACAGGTAATCGACCTCGATACCACGCGCGTTGTACTCATCGATATGCGAATGCATCTTGCGGCAGTAGCCACAATCGATATCGGTGAATACCGTGACCTTGTACTTGGGCTTGGTTTTCGGCGCGAAGATGATGCGATTGGCGACTGGATAGTTGTCGAGCTTGGCTACATTGACCTTGGCCAGGCGCTGGGCGGTCAAATCAATCTTGGCACCGGCATCATACAAGGTGCCTTGCAAGATATAGCGCCCGTCATCGCTCACATAGAGCAGCTGGCTGCCAACCACGGCCTGGTGGTAGCCCGGAATCGGCGATTTCTCGAAAGCCTCGATCTTGCTGTCGTTGATCAACTTCTGGACGGCGGCACGCGCGGTGGCGTCACTGCTGTCCGCAGCGTGGGCGAGCGGACCAAAAGTGCTCAAAGCGAGGGTGGCAATCACTGCGAATTTCATGGGCATACCTTGTTCAATGAAGGTGACGCTGCGCTCAGCGCGAAGCGACCGGATTGTTGGCGATGTGTTCGAGCTCGGCGGCCAGCTTGTCTGGCGACAAGGCAATCTGCGGCGCAATGCGGCTGCCGTCCGAAGCGAGCATGGTGGGCGTGCCAGTGATACCGATGGCATGCGCCATGCGGGTGGTCTCGGCCACCGGGTTTGCACAGGTCGCAGTTCCCGGATCGGCCCCGTTCATCGCTGCACTGAAGGCTGTCTTTCGATCGATCGAGCACCAGACTGCCTCGGCCTTCTTGTCCGCTCCCGGATGGATATCGAGCGGCATGAAGATGTACTCGACCGCAATACCGGCCGCGTTGTAGGCAGCAATCTGCTGATGGAAGCGACGGCAGAATGGACAATCAAGATCGGTGAAAACGGTCACCGCATACTTCGGCTTGTCCGGCGCAAAGATGATGCGCTTGTCCGGGCCGATTTTCTTCAGCGAGGCGAGACGATTCTTTGCCCGCGCCGCTTCGGTGATGTCGCGCTGGCTGTTGGCATCAATAGCGCTGCCATCGAGGACGAAACGACCATCCTTGCTGACATAGATGAGCTGGCTACCAATCAAGGCCTCGTAGAAGCCCGGCACAACCGACTCCTGAACCGCATCGATCTTGACTTGGGGAGCAAGTTTCGAGAATGCCGCTTGCACGGTTTCCTCGGGCGTGGCAGCTACCGCGTTGAAAGCAATGAGAAAAAGGATCGAGCCAAGCAAATGACGCATGAGAACCTCGGGGTTGGTCATCGACCAGCCGCTGTCGCGGCCAGTTCGGAGGGATCGGAAGCTGCGGTGATTTTCTGCAGCAGAGCTAGCAGGCGTTGCGGAGACAACAATACTTTTCCATCAATCAATGTGCCATCGGCAGCAATGCCGGTCGGCGTGCTGGTAACGCCAATTTCGGATCCGGCTTGACGCATCTGCAGCAAGGGGTTCGGGCAATCGGCTGCATCCGGTGCTTGGCCCATGATGGCTGCCGAGTAGGCGCTTTTACGATCCTCCGAACACCACACGGAAACAGATTTCAAGTCGGCTCCCGGATGAATGCTGAGGGGAAAAAATACATAGTCCAAGCCGATTCCCAGCGCCTTGAACTCATCAATCCGCGAATGCAGACGTCGACAATACGGGCAGTCGACATCGGTGAATACGGTCACCCGGTATTTCGGGTGTGCCGGCGCAAAACTCAAGCGCATCTCCGGACCCAAGGTCGCCAGCAACTGTCGACGCTTGGCCGCCATGCTCGCGTCGCTGAGATTGACCCCCTCACGTGTGTCCTCGACCGATCCGCGCAGCAGATAACGCCCATCCGCGCTCGCATAAGCGACTTGCCCGTCAATTACGCCCTCGTAATAGCCCGGAAGTTTCGATTTGGCGAATGCGGAAATCTGCTGTAAAGGCGAGATTTTCTGTATCGCGGCGCGCGCAGCCCTGCCCTCGTCAGCGAACGCCGACGACAGACTGAAGCTCAATACCAGCAAGCAAAGCGCACGCAAAACCATCATCAACCTGTCCTTTTAGGGGGTGGGTCTGACTGAGACCGGCAGCGGCCGCAATGGTTCCGCCAACTCATTGATTTTGGCATGGAAGCCAAAGCGGTGTAACCCTGCCAGACCGCCTACGCGAATCTATCAAACCACGCTGAAATTTCAGCCCTATTGGACACGTTCTTGGGGAATTGTTCGGCGGAACGAGGCGTTTTCGGTCAATCGCTAGCGGAAACAGCGTCTGCACAGATAAAGCCACACCGATTCTCGCCTTAGCCGCGAGGATGGTGCTCTGCGTGCAAACGTTTGAGACCTTCCTTCGCTACCAAGGTGTAAATCTGGGTGGTCGATAGCGAACTGTGCCCGAGCAACATCTGCAAGGCGCGCAGATCAGCGCCATGGTTGAGCAGATGAGTGGCAAACGAATGGCGCAGGACATGCGGGGAAATTCTCTGGCTGGCGATTCCGGCACTCAGTGCGTGTTTCTTGACCAGCACCCAGAACATTTGTCGGGTCATCCCGGAACAGCGCGCGGTGACGAACATCGCATCGACGCGTACGCCCTTGAGCAGGATCGCTCGGGATTCGTCGACATAGCGCTGCAGCCAGTGCTGGGCTTCACCACCGATCGGCACCAGACGCTCCTTGCCGCCCTTTCCGGTCACACGCAGTACGCCTTGGCGCAGATTGACCTGATCGGTGCGCAAACCGACCAGTTCGGTGACGCGCAAGCCGGCCGCGTACATCAGCTCAAGCATCGCCCGATCACGCAAGCCAAGCGGAGTCTCAGCCGGCGCGCGCAGCAAACCTTCGACTTCAGCTTCGGCCAAGGCCTTGGGCAAGCTGCGCGGCAACTTCGGCGCGTCGATAAGCAGCGTTGGATCCTCGCTGATTCGTCCGTCACGCTGCAGCAGGCGATAGAAGTGGCGCAATGCCGAAAGCAGTCGAGCGTTGGAGCGTGGGCTGTAGCCACGACCGTTCTTGCCGCCCTTGTCGGCTCGCGATGCCAGATAGGAGTAGAGCAGATCGCGTCGACATTCCAGCAGGTTCGAGCCTTGCTCCGGCGTCGCCAACCAACTCGCGAACCCATCAAGATCTCGGCGATAGCCCGACAGGGTGTTGTCGGCAAGGCCGAGCTCCGACCACGCGCGCTCAAGAAACGCATCGATCAGTTGGCGATCCTGTGCACTCACTTCTACTGGTTTGGTTTTTCTGGCGGACAACGGGATTGCTCTTTTGAGCTTGCGCGGTTTCACGCAAACCGGGAGGCTAGCGCGAAATCCCCGTTAGCACACGCCCATGCCGAATCTCTCTGGTGCGCCACTCTGGCGACGCCTCGCCGCATTGTTCTATGACTTTCTGGTGCTCGTTGCGATCTGGATGTTCGCTGCCGCCCTGGTTCTTCTCGCCTTCAAGGGCGATGTGGATGTGGCTGATCAACCAGCGCTCTATCATTTTGTCCTGCAAGGCGTTTTGTTCGTTCTGAGCGCGCTCTACTTCATCATTTCATGGGCGCGCGGCGGCCAGACCATTGGCATGCGCGCGTGGCGCGTCCGGATTGTCGACGACCAAGGAGCCTCACCGAATCTTCAGCAATCGCTGCGGCGCTTTGCGTTCGCGCTGATTTCATTGGTCGCCGGATTCGGCTTCATCTGGTGCCTGTT
>JBBSVJ010000107.1:0-11298 GCA_038233665.1 Lysobacterales bacterium | reverse complement strand
GCCTGCTGCGGGGTTCGCCGACAGTCCATCCATGGACTGGCGTCGAACTGGCCCACATCGTGTGGGCCATCCTTCGGACAAATCCTCCGCAGTCTCGCCACGATCGAGGGGCCCCGGATAGCGTGAGTCGTGCACGCCAAAGCCAAAATCAAAAGCCCCTCGGCATTTGCTCCTGCAATGCTCTCGACGGCTGTTCCCGACGCCGTTCTACCGCATCCATCCATGGATGCGTACCTCCTGCATCCATGCAGTCGTCATCCGCCCTGCCGGGCACCTTCTCCCGCTGCACGGGAGAAGGAAATTCCTGAGCGATGCCTAAGCGTGCGGAGATCTGCTTCGTCTTTGCTGCGCACGATGTGCAGTGAATGGGGCCCCTATGCAGCGGCGAAGTGGCGGACGAATTGCCCGAAGGGTGGCTCGCTCGCCTGAGGCGAGTGAAAAAAGGCATGGATGCCGCGCGACGAAGGCGCGTGCTCTAAAAACTGGATCCCAGCCTTCGCTGGGATGACGAGCGATTTGGGGCGAGTGAAACTCCGGCGAGGATGCCGCGCTCCGAAGGAGCGTGCATTAGAAGAATGATGTCGCTGGATCCTTGTCTCGGCGAAGCCGAGCCTGCCGAAAGCCAGGGGCGACGAACGAGGCAAACCCCGGCAGGTTTGCCGCGCTCCGTAGGAGTGCAGCAAAAAAACAGCGACCGGCCCGGGCCAATCAGGCCTCCTCCAATCAATAGAATGGATGCGGATTCAGCGTGCCAAAGCAGGCGTGATTTGCGGCGCGATCGTTTTGATCATGGCGTCGACAACCTTGTGCCCGCCTGCAACGAGATTGCCATTCTCGGGGATTCCTTCGCGACCGACAAAATCGCAATAGCGACCACCTGCTTCGCGCACGAGCAAGCAGCCGGCCGCCATGTCCCATGGGTTCAGTCCGGTTTCGAAGTAGCCGTCAAAACGACCCATCGCCGTATAGGCCAGGTCAAGCGCGGCAGAGCCAGTGCGACGAATATCTTCGGCCTGGCCGAGCAGGGCGTGGGTCATCCCGATTTGTGCATCAAGATGCTCGCGCTGGCGATACGGGAAACCGGTTGCCAGCATCGCGCCGTTCAGATCGATGCGCGAGCTGGCACGAATGCGGCGATCATTCAGGTATGCACCATCGCCCTTGCTCGCGGTAAACAACTCGTCGCGCAACGGATCGTAGACAACGGCGTGCATCGGCTCGCCGTTCTCAAGCATACCGATGGATACGCAGAAATGCGGAATTCCGCGAAGATAGTTGTGTGTGCCATCGAGTGGGTCGATGACCCAGACGTGCTTGCCCTTGCCTTGGGCGCCGGATTCTTCGGCGAGGAACGCGTGGCCAGGAAATGCCCGCTTGAGCTCGCGTATGATCTCGGCCTCGGCGGCGCGATCCACTTCCGAGGCAAAATCCATGCGTTGCTTTTCGACAATCGCAAGGCTGTCAATGCGGTTCATGTAGCGGATGATGATCTGACCTGCGGAACGCGCGGCGCGTACCGCCACATTTACGGCTGGTCTGGGCATAGTGGTTCCGTCGGAGGTGGAATTAAAAAGAGCAAAGCACTGCGATCCAGTCGCGTGCGGCGCGGAAGGGTAGCAAATCCGAGGACATGCCGCCAAATCAGATTTAGGAGCCAGAGACAAGAATGACGGAAAAAGATGTTCCTCAAGGCGCCCAATCGTTGGCCCGCGTGCGCTTTGTTCTCGCCAACACCTCGCATCCGGGAAATATAGGTAGTGCTGCGCGTGCGATCCGCACCATGGGTTTCCATCGCCTCTCGCTGGTTTCACCGGCCAAGTTTCCGCATATCGATGCACATGTGTTGGCCGCGGGTGCAGATGATGTGCTTGAGGCAGCTCTCCAGTTCGAATCATTGGAACAGGCGATCAGCGATTGCAGCCTGGTACTTGGAGCAACCGCCCGTCTGCGCGGAGTCGCGCTGGAGGAGTTGACCCCGAAACAGGCGGCGCAACGCGCGCTCGAAGCGGCGGTCGAGGGCAGAGAAGTCGCCTATGTTTTCGGCAACGAAACTTCCGGCCTCAGCAACGACGAGATCATGCTTTGTCATGCAGCCGTGCATATCCCAAGCGATCCGAGCTATTCCTCGCTCAATCTCTCGCAAGCGGTGCAGGTGCTCGCTTATGAGCTACGCATGGCCGCGCTGGCCGGCATGCCTGCGCGACAAGGCAATTCCGATCTCGCTTCCACGGCGGCCGAGTTCGAGGGTTTCTTTGAGCATCTCTCGGCAACCCTCTATGACATTGATTTTCACAAGGGGCGATCGGACCGAACCATCATGCATCGCTTGCGCCGATTGTTCTTGCGCGCTGCACCGGATCAGCGAGAGCTCCGTGTTCTGCGCGGGATTCTGGCTGACGTTCAGCGCATGGCGCGGCTTGCCCAAGGGCGCGAATAGCACGGCCATCCTCATGAACCCGTGAAACCCGATAGCGCGGGAATACGGACATAGGGCTTGCGCAAATGGTGCAATCGCGAGCTTTGCCTGTGCATTTCTTGAGTCCGACAGCCGCCAGATCATGAATCCATTTGGATTCTCGTATGCGCATACGCGCAATCAGAGTCGAATCCGGATCAGTGTTGTAATATGCGGCTCGGCTGCCCCGGCAATCACGGATGCAGCGCGGGATTTCACTTTACCTCAGCCCGAATTGGAGCGCTCCATGTTTTCGTTGCAGACCATCTTTGGCAAGGGTGACAAGTTTTATGGCTTGCTTGAAGCCAGCGCAGAAGCCGCTTTGCTCAGTGCCAAGGCGCTCGAGACGATGCTGGCGGAAGGTGCCCAGGAGCCGGCGTTGGACGAGTTTCGACTCGCCCGCAGGCGAGAGAAGGATCTTTTCGCGCAGATCAATTCGGAGTTGGTCAATACCTTCGTCACCGCGCTGGATCGCGAGGATATCGAAGCGTTGGCGGGAGCCTTGTACAAGATTCCCAAGACGGTCGAAAAATTCGCCGAGCGCCACGCCTTGTTCGCTGATCGTCTGGTCGATATCAACTATCTGTCGCAAGCTGAAATGCTGGAGCGCGCCTGCGAAGTCATTGTGCAGATGGTTGGCGAGCTTCGCCACGGTTTGAAGGTCAGCGTCATGCACGGCCTCAACGAGCGCATGCAGTCCATCGAATCGGAAGCCGATCGCCTGTTGCTCGATCTTTATCAACAACTGTTCTCGGGCGATGCCAGTGCCGCTCACCTGATGGTGCGCAAGGATCTTTTCGAGCTGCTCGAAAAAGCGATTGATCGCTGCCGCGATGCCGGCAACGTGATCTATCACATAGCGTTGAAGAACTCCTGAGCGACCCGAGTGAATCGGACCCCTAACGAGAATTTTCTGTGACCTTTGCCCTAATTCTGGTTCTGCTGGTCGTCGTGGTGGCGCTCATTTTCGAGTTCATCAACGGTTTCCACGATACCGCCAACTCGATCGCCACCGTGGTCGCAACCAAGGTGTTGAGTCCGGGTCAGGCTGTCGCTCTGGCCGCATTCACCAATCTGCTCGGCGCACTCTGGGGCACGGCGGTGGCCAAGACGATTGCCTCGGGACTGATCGATACCGGTATTGTCGAGGTGACTCCGCAGGTACTGATTTGCGCGTTGCTCGGCGCCATCGTCTGGGATTTGATCACCTGGTGGTGGGGCTTGCCGTCGAGTTCATCACATGCCTTGATCGGAGGGCTTTGTGGAGCCGCTTTGGCCGCCGCTGGCGACAACTGGTCGTCCATCATCTGGTGGCAAGGGGGTGACCACTGGTGGCATGGCAAGGGCCTGCTGCCGAAAGTCGTCTTACCGATGTTCAGTTCTCCGCTGCTCGGGTTCGTCCTTGGATTCTTGATCATGGGTGTGATTTTCGCGTTCGTCAGCTGGTTGGCTTCGCGAAGCGGCTTCTTGCAGAAGCTTGGCCGTCCGCGTTTTCTCAACGTCTTTTTCGCCAAGGCACAGATCATTTCTGCCAGCGCGATGGGCTTGTCGCATGGCATGAACGATGCGCAGAAAACCATGGGTATCATCGCGCTCGCCCTGTTCGCAGCCACCTCCGCAGGCACGCTCGACAGCTTGCCGCATTGGATGCATTTCTTGCGCGTCGAAGCCGAAGCGGGTCAGGAGTTCGGCATTGCCATCTGGATCAAGGTGCTATGTGCGTTGACCATGGCCGCCGGTACCGCGATGGGTGGCTGGCGCATCATTCGCACGCTCGGTCACAAATTGGTCAAGCTGCATCCCGTCAACGGATTTGCGGCTGAAACTGCATCAGCGAGTGTGATTCTCGCTGCGTCGCATTTCGGGATTCCGGTCTCGACGACGCACAATATTTCCTCAGCCATCATGGGCGTTGGCGCAGCCAAGCGCTTTTCCGCGATCAAATGGACCGTGGTCGAACGCATGGTCTGGGCTTGGCTGCTGACGATACCGGTCACCGGCATCATCGCTTGGCTGTTGGTGCGTTTGCTGCAGGTGTTGGGCCTCGCCTAGTGAGCTGACCTTGAATCTGCGCGTGAAGTGATTGTCACCTGCTGATTTGCTCAGAGTGAATCGCCGCCACTTGAGATGGCCTGTTCCAGGCGATCACCCAATTGGCCGAGCTCCTTGATCACGCGATCCAGTTCGTCGCCGTGGAGCAAGGTATAGGGGCGATTCTCGATCAGGTGAAGGTAAGGCGAGCCATCAAGGTCACTGATCGACAAAAAACCGGTGCGCTGCTCCCAGTTGAAGCGAAGACAACGCGTCGAATCGGTGCCCGTGGCCGGTCCGATTGGCGTCGAAACCCGCAAAAATTTGAGCTCGTCTTCTCCCTCCATCTCGGCCAGATAGATCCCCTGATGGCGATCGTTGGCGAGACTCAAATCAAAACTGATCAGATACGGATCATTCGTGCGCAGCGTGTGCAGGTTGCTGACATGGGAGCGGATCTGTTCAAAGCTCTGCACGGTGTTCTCCTCGGTCTACGTGGCCTTCATGCTAGCGTGGCTTGGCAATGAAGTCAGTCAAAATCCCGTTTGAATTGCCTTATACCGAAATCTATCGCGTTATCAGAGCGATTCCTCGCGGGCGCGTGGCGAGCTATGGCGAACTCGCTACGCGAGCCGGTTTGCCGGGTCGGGCTCGTCTGGTTGGCCGGGTCCTGCGAGAAGCGGATGAGACCATCGCGTTGCCTTGGCATCGGGTTGTCCGAGCGAACGGGTATCTTGCCTTTGCCAAAGACAGCAACGAGTTCAGCGAGCAAAGCCGGCGCCTGGCTGCGGAAGGCGTTGTGCTGTGTGGACGAAGGGTCGACCTGCAGTGCTTCGGTTGGCAGCGTGATCTGGATTCTGAGCTGTGGGCACCGGTCGAAGATCCGCGAAATCCTTGAATCCTCGCTTGACTGCCACGATCTCCACGCTTCAGCGTTGATACATCACGACATCAGGATTACCCATGCCGTTTGATATGCCGCCTGTTACCCGCGCCTTGTTGATTGCCAATGTCGCCATCTTTCTAGTCCAGCAATTGATTCCCGAACCCATGCTGATCTACTTTGCGTTGTGGCCGCTGGGTACCGATGTGGTCACCCAGGATGGCACGCAGGTAGGTTTCCAGGTCTGGCAGTTGGTCACTTACGGCTTTTTGCATGGTGGCTTTACCCATATCCTGTTCAACATGTTCGCGCTATGGATGTTTGGTGGCGCAATCGAGCGTCTTTTCGGCTCGCGTCCGTTTGTCACTTACTATCTGGCGTGTGTCGTTGGTGCGGCAATTGCGCAATTGATCGTCGTGCACTACTTCACCGGTGGAATCTATCCAACGCTGGGCGCGTCCGGAGGTGTATTCGGGCTTCTGCTTGCGTTTGGCATGATGTTTCCGCATCAACGCCTGATGCTGCTTTTCCCGCCCATTCCAATGCCGGCCTGGCTTTTCGTCACCGGCTACGGCGTGATCGAGTTGTTCCTCGGTGTCACCGGTACTCAGGCCGGCGTTGCCCATTTCGCCCACCTTGGCGGTATGGCCGCCGGTTTCGTGATCATCCAGTATTGGCGTGGAAAACTTCCGTTCAAGCCACGCCGCATCCTGACGCGTTGATTGGCTGCCAAAGTGCTCATGGACACTCCGCGCAAGACACTCGACGAATGGCTGAACTGGCAATTGCGCCTGCATCCGCGTGAAATCGAGCTGGGTCTCGACCGTGTGCGCGCCGTGTGGCAACAGCTGGGTTCGCCCGCGCCTGCGAAAACAGTGATAAGCGTTGGCGGCACCAACGGTAAAGGCTCGACGGTCGCTTTTCTTGAAGCCATCCTGCTCGCCGGTGGGCATCGGGTCGGCGCGTTCACCTCGCCACATTTGTTGCGCTACAACGAGCGCGTACGCGTGCAGGCGGAAGACGCACAAGATCAAACCTTGATCTCGGCGTTCGAGCGAATCGAGAACGCGCGCGGCGATACGCCGCTGACTTATTTCGAGTTCGGCACACTCGCGGCCTTGCTGATTTTTTCCGAATCGAATCTTGAAGTTGCGATTCTCGAAGTAGGTCTCGGCGGTCGTCTCGATGCGGTCAATATGATCGATGCCGATGCGGCAATCGTGACCACGGTCGATCTCGATCATCAAGATTGGCTCGGTAATGATCGAGAAGTCATCGCCATCGAAAAGGCAGGGATTTTCCGCCGAGGAAAAATCGCCGTGGTCGGTGAGCTCGAACCGCCGAAATCCTTGTTGGATTCCGCACACATGCTGGGCGCCAATGTGCTTCTGGCAGGCCAAGATTTTCACATCGACCTGTTATCAGGTAGCTGGCGTTGGGATGCAGCGGACGGCGGCCTGGATTTGCCGTATCCGCAGCTTCAAGGTCCCGCGCAATGTGCCAATGCGGCAGCGGCGATCGCTGCATTGTCAGCCTTGCGTCAACGTATTGCCTGGAATCCACATGCCGTGAGCATCGGCGTGGCCAGCGCTTCTGTGGTTGCCCGATTGCAGCGGTTCGTCGGTCGTCCGGAATTGATCGTCGATGTCGCGCACAATCCGCAAGCCGCGCGTGGACTCGCTCAGTGGCTCGACTCTCATCCATCACCGGCGCGTACCCATGCGGTATTCGGCGCGCTAAGAGACAAGGATGTGGCGGGGATTGTGGAGGCGCTGAACGGACGGGTTGATCGCTGGTACCTGGCCGGGCTGGATTCGATAAGTCCGCGTGGCCTTGATTGCGTAGGTCTGGTCGAGAGTATTGGCGAATCCGTGTCTCAACTGTCTTATGAGCGACACGTAAACGTCATCGATGCAATGATCGCGGCCTTTGCAGCGGCTGGAAAAGCCGATCGAATCATCGCGTTCGGTTCATTTCTCGTCGCCTCGCAAGTGATTGCAGAGATGAATATGCGCAATGATCGAGCGAGAGGATGATGGACGCGTATAATCGTCGCAGACTTGTTTAGCGCCCACGCCCATGGAACCCGCCTTGAAACAACGCCTGCTCGGTGCCGTCGTCCTGATCGCACTTGCCATTATTTTTCTGCCGATGCTGTTCAGCGGTAGCGCGCCGAAACAGGAATCGGTGACCTCCAACATGGAGATACCACCGCAGCCGACGCGTGAGTTTGAGACGCGCGTGCTTACCGTTGATGCAGCCAGCAAAGATGCCTCGCGACCGCCCGTAGCACAGGCGCGCGTGGCAGAGCCGGTTGCAAGCGTCGACACCGGCATACCTCCGCGCGTCGAGGCGCTGCCTGAATCGACGGCTCCGGTGACACCTGTCGAACCTTCACTGCCTGCCTCGACCATGCCTGCGCCTGAGAAACCGGCGACGGCGGAGCAACAAGCGGCGGGTACAGCGGCGGATGGGCGCTATCTGGTCCATCTTGGCGTTTACGCCGCCGCCGGAAATGCCAGTGATCTGGTCACCCAGCTGAAAAAGAGTGGTTTTCGGGCGTTCGTTGAATCCGTTGATTTCAATGGCAAGCCGGCCAAGCGCGTACGCGTGGGTCCATTTTCCGACCGTGCCGAGGCCGAGGCCGCCAGAATCCGCATCAAGCAGATTCGTGGCGATGTTCCGAGCAGTATCGTGGGGTCGGCTGAAGACGCCAAAGCGGACGCGCCAGCTACCGCGATTGCATCGACAGCGGCCGGCGCTTGGGCGGTTCAGCTGGGCGCTGTTGGCACGGAAGCGGATGCAAACAAGTTGAACGGACGTCTTCGTGTGGCGGGCTTTGCTGGTTTTGTCGACAAATTCAACAGCGAGGGTAAAACCCTTTGGCGCGTGCGGGCAGGGCCTGAGCTAGAGCGAGGCAATGCACAGAAGTTGCGTGACCGAATCAAGGAAAAATTGAACGTGGACGGGCTCGTCGTTACCCAACCGTGAGGCCCTACCCGGACAATTCATGAATGACGCGTACGCTCGGTCCTCGAACTCCTCGATCCGTTTCGCTCGGTCGCTGATCGAGTCGGCGATCGTCTGTGTCGGAGAACTCGGTATGAATGCAAAGCCCCGCGCGGCCATCGCGCGCATCCTCGACTAGTCCAGATGGCTGCGCTGAACTGGTTCGACTACGCGATCATCGCAACCTTGGCTTTGTCAGTTCTTGTCGGAGTCTGGCGCGGATTCATTGGTGAAGTGCTCGCTCTTGTCTGCTGGGTACTTGCGTTCTGGGTGGCATGGATGTTTGGGCCGTTGCTGGCTGATCAGTTTTCCGCGAGCATTTCGGTTCCCTCGGTCCGTGTCATGCTGGGTTATCTGGTGTGCTTTGTGGCCGTGCTGATTGCAGGCGCCATCGTCAGCTACCTGGTGCGCAAGCTGGTCAGTGGTAGCGGTTTGTCGGGGACTGATCGCTTGCTCGGTATGGTTTTCGGTTTGGTGCGTGGTTTCGCGCTCGTCGTATTGGTGATCGTGTTGATGAAGTTCACCCCGGTGGTGCGCGATGACTGGTGGCAGAATTCGCGCATGCTGCCGACATTCGAGCGCAGCGCGAGTTGGATGACGACCTTCTTGCCCGACAAGGTGGCGAAATATCTTGAGCCGGCTGCGGCAGCAATTCCTGCCGCAGCGGCCAGCTTGATCCACCAGGTTCCCGTGCTGACGGCACCCGAGCCTGAACAACCCTCTCATTCGCAGTGAACTGAACCATGTGTGGAATTATCGGAATCGTCGGCAAGTCGGAAGTCGCCTCAGCGCTCTACGACGCGTTGACCGTGCTCCAGCATCGCGGCCAGGATGCCGCCGGCATAGCCACGGTTGATGGCTCACGCTTGCGACTGCACAAGGGCAACGGACTGGTACAAGATGTGTTTCAGCGCGAACACATGCTCAACCTGCGCGGTAATTTCGGCATCGGTCACTGCCGCTATCCGACCGCCGGTGCCGAAGACAGCAACGAGGCACAACCGTTGTATGTGAATTCACCGTACGGTATTGCGCTTGGACACAATGGCAATCTGATCAATACCGATACCCTGCGTCGCGAGATGTTCGAGGACGACCGCCGCCACATCAACACCGATTCGGATTCCGAGTTTCTACTCAACGTACTTGCCCATGAGTTGCAGATCCAGGAACGCATGGCGCTGTCGCACGACAATATCTTCAAGGCGGTCGCCGGTGTTCATCGCCGCTGTGTTGGCGGCTACGCAGTCGTTTCGCTGGTGCTTGGTTATGGCCTGCTGGCGTTTCGCGACCCCAACGGTATTCGTCCGCTGGTTCTCGGTGAGCGGGATACCCCAAATGGAAAAGAATACGCGGTGGCATCAGAGTCGGTGGCGTTCGATATTCTCGGATTCCGACTGCTGCGTGATGTCGCCCCTGGCGAGGGCGTGTTGATCACTCCGCAAGGCGAGCTGTTCTCGCGCCAATGCGCAGAACCGGCCCGCCATGCACCGTGCATCTTTGAATGGGTGTACCTGGCTCGTCCCGACTCGATGATCGAGGATGTCTCGGTGTACAAGGCACGCTTGCGCATGGGCGAGCGCCTGGCTGCAAAAATTCAGCGACTCAACCCGGATCATGGTATTGATTCGGTAATTCCTATACCGGATACGGCGCGTACGGCAGCATCGTCACTCGCGCAAGCACTCGGTGTGCCGATGCGCGAAGGTTTGGTCAAGAACCGCTACGTCGGCCGAACCTTCATCATGCCCGGACAAAGCGAGCGGGTGAAATCGGTACGTCGAAAACTCAATGCGATAGGCCTGGAGTTTCGCAACAAGAACGTGTTGCTGGTGGATGATTCGATTGTTCGCGGCACCACCTCCAAGCAGATCATCCAGATGGCCCGCGAAGCCGGTGCCAACAAGGTCTACTTTGCCTCCGCCGCGCCGCCGGTGCGCTATCCGAATATCTACGGTATCGACATGCCGACTGCGGCCGAACTGGTCGCTCATGGACGTAGCGAAAAGGAAATCGAGCAGGTCCTCGGTGCCGATTGGCTGGTCTATCAGGATCTCCCTGATCTGATCGCCGCGATCGCGGAAGGCAATGACAATCTGGAGGAGTTCGACACCTCGTGTTTCTCCGGCGAATACGTGACCGGTATCGAGCCGACATATCTGGATCAACTCCAATTTGCACGTTCGGACGAGGCCAAGGACAAGCGACGTCACACCGGTTGAATCAAGAACCGTGACAGGATGGCTGTCGCGTCGATGTGGAAACCGGCAGAATTGCGAACGGCTGACCACAATCGGCCGTTTTTTTTTGAATGAGCGGGTGGACTCCAGTGCAGACAAATGACTTGTTTGAAGCAGCGCGGCGCTGTCTTTGCGCCGCCGATCCCGAACAAAAGTTTGCCCTGACGCGTCAAGCGGCGGCGGATTTCCGTGCCGGAAATCTGAAAATCTCGCACACCAATCAAGACTTTGAGAGCATCTCCGAACCCGGGCGGCCATCGCGACCACAGCTGATTGAGCCGCGCAATCTGGCCCAGCGTGGACTTGGATCCGCCGAGGGCAGGGCGGCTCTGGTGCATGCCATTGCACACATCGAATTCAATGCGATCAATCTGGCCTGGGATGCGGTCTATCGTTTTCGCGGAATGCCGGATGCGTTTTACGCGGACTGGGTTACGGTCGCCGACGACGAATCACGGCATTTTCGCCTGCTTAGTGATCGCTTGGCGGAGTTGGGTCATCGATACGGCGATTTCGACGCGCATAACGGGCTCTGGCAGATGGCCATGGTCACGGCCGGCTCCTGCCTGCAACGCATGGCGTTGGTGCCGCGCGTGCTCGAGGCGCGAGGTCTCGATGTGACCCCAGGAATGATTCGGCGTTTACGCGGGGTTGGCGATGATACGACAGCGGATATTCTT
>JBBSVJ010000106.1:0-11414 GCA_038233665.1 Lysobacterales bacterium | reverse complement strand
GATCGTTGGGCCAAGGAATGGGGTGTCGATCTGGCCATCGAGCATCGTGGCGGACTCGTGCAAGCCAAACCCGAACCGCCCGAGCGCGAGGTCTATCTGCTGCAACGCACCGAGGGCCGCCTTGGCGCCCGCTTGAACAAGACCAGTGGTTGGGTGCATCGCGCCACGCTGAAAGCCAAGAAGGTCAAAATGATCGGCGGGGTCAGCTACGAGCGCTTCGACGATGCCGGCTTGCACATCATCATAGATGGCAAACCGCAGACTCTGGCTGTCGACAACGTCATCGTCTGCGCCGGCCAGGAGCCCAATCGCAGCCTTGCCGACGAACTGATCGCTATCGGCATGCCTACTCATGTTATCGGTGGCGCCGATATCGCCGCCGAACTCGACGCCAAGCGCGCGATTGCGCAGGGCACCAAGCTCGCGGCAAGCCTCTAGCCGGCTGCTGAAATTCCACTCGGCCGGCGCGATGCGCCTTCGAAACGCGCCTCAAAATGCCCATTGAGCGCATTTAGACTGCGAGGTTTTGGCCCGCTTCGCCTTGTTTGATACTCGTCTGAGCGAATTCCAACAGCCTGCCAGGACTCCGGCCGGTAGAAATCTTCGGGCTGCGATCAAGCGCATCCGTTCCGGCGGAGTTCGGGTAGGTCGGCTGTTGTACGCTCGACTCGATTTTTTTGTGATCGCCGCCAGCACTAATCTGTCGACTGCTGCACATTGGCCAGCTCTTCCCTGTCGCGATTTGCCGCCGTTTTTCGTTCTAACATCGGTGGTGTCCTGATCGGAGCGATGAATATGTCGAGCAAAACCCGTAAATCCTTGCACAATGTTTCCGCCCTGGTCTGTTTACTCGGCGCGCTTTCGACGACTGCGGCAGTGGCCGCAGTGGGTAGTTGGAGCACGACCGGCCCCTATGGCGGCAGGGTCGATCATCTCTCGGTCTATGAAGCGGGTCCGAGCACGCTCTTTGCCACCGGACGTACCAACATTTTCCGCTCTTTGAGCAGCGGCAACAGCTGGCAGCGGATTCAGATCGGATTACCTGCGGAGTTTTATCCGATATCGATCACCACAGGCACCAACGCCCCGGTGCTTTATGTCAACAGCTTCAAAGGACTCTATCGGACCGGAAACGGCGGCGACCTGTGGGTTCCGATCAGCACGCCTATACCTGCAAGCGGATTTATCAACGACGTCCATTTGCGTCGCTCGACCAGCAACAGCATCGCCATCGCGACCTCCGAGGGCGCCTACGTTTCGACCAACGCAGGCAGCACCTGGATTGGGCCCGGCGCGGGTGGAACCGGCATCCAGTTCAGCAAGATCCTGTTTGCCGCTGACGGCTCCTTGTATCTCGGCGTGCAGTTGACCGATGGGACGGCATTTGGTGGCGCAACGGTGCTCAAGAGTTCCGATGGCGGCAGCAGTTGGGCGCCATTGGCGAGCCAGCCGCCGGGCTTGTTCGGCATCGATTATCTGATCGAATCTCCCACCGATCCGCAGCGAATTTTTGCAGGTCACTATGAAAGCGTGGTGACCAGCAGCGATGGTGGAAACTCCTGGTCGACGGTCGCCCTGCCTACCAGTGGCGCGGGATGTCAGACAGTCGAATCCATTGCAGCCGATCCATCATCGAGTCTCGGGCTGTTTGTCGGCTGCTACGGCAATGGCGTGCATAGGACGACAAACGTCAGCGCCCCCATCTGGACGGCTTGGACAGCCGCCAATGCACTGACGGCGAATGGCATCGATCCGGTACAGGCCAGCGCCATTGCGGTGCATCCGGGATTCCCCACCGTCGGCACAATCTGGGCGGGCACCGAAGACGCTGGATTGTTCCACAGCACCAACAGCGGCAGCAGTTGGTCAGCCATCAACAATGGGTATGAATCGACCAATATCCGCGCATTGGCTGCCCATCCGCTTGATACTAATCCGGCGGGCGCTGTCATACTTGCCGGCTACGGTGACTCATTCTCGACGGCCCGTGCCGTATCCAAGTCATCCGATGGCGGGGCGAGCTGGTTGCCTTCGTTGACCAACCTCAATGCCGAACAGGTTCGCTGGCTGTCCATCGATCCGACGACAGTGGATGCAAACCCGTTCACCGCGGAAAACTTCACCGTCTATGCGGCGGGACGCTCGGAACGTATTCCACTTTCCTCGAGCAGGGATGGCGGCATCTACAAGAGTACCGATGCCGGCGCCAGCTGGACGACAATCGACAACGGCATAGCTTCGATCGGCGGCACCCGATTCATGGGAACGGTTCGCGCCATCATGCTCGATCCGCAATCCTGTGCGTCACCGCCGTGTAGTGCAGGATCGAGTCCGTTGCAAACCGTTTATGTCGCTGGCAGTGGCGTCAATGATGGGCCTGGCATGCCCTATCAGTCCGCGCGAATCTATAAAAGTACGAATGCGGGCACGTTATGGACAGCTTCGGAGAACGGCCTGCCTTTGCCTCAGGATCTGGGCCCCGTGGGTTCCTTCAATGTCCTCTCGGCAATTGCGATTTCGATGGTTATCGATCCGGTCACTCCCTCGACCCTCTACGTCAGCACAACGACGTCCTGGAACGCGAGCTTCGGTGGCGCCATCCCGACCATGGAAAACGGCGTGTTCAAGTCGACCAATGGCGGTGCCACCTGGATCCATTCGAGTAACGGCCTGCCCCGATTCGCCGGTGCGGGATCATCCAATTACGACGTACTCGCGCTCGCCATCAATCCAGCCAATCCGCAGACTCTCTATGCCGGCGCTACGAGTTTTGAAGTGACCGGTCCGGTCGGCAGCGTCTACAAATCAACCAATGGCGGCGCCAACTGGTTCGAGGCGAGCAGCGGAATTGCCGGACAAGACGTGCGCGCATTGTTGATCGATACGGCCGATCCCAGCGGCGACACGGTCTACGCTGGAACCGGCGGAGGCGGCGCTGATCGAGGCGGCGTGTTCCGCACGACTGACGGCGGCGCGACCTGGAATTCAATCAGCATCGGACTGCCCGCCAATGCGGCACTTGCCCTGAGCTTGCCGCCGCGCGATCTTGGTGATCCTTCACGCATCGTAGCCGGGACTACGGCCGGCGTCTGGGAATACACCTCAACACCGGATGAGGATGTCGACGGCGCGCCTTCGGCCGTCGAAAACAGCGTGATGTCCGGTGATGGCAATGGCGATGGCATCCAGGATTCAATCCAGCCTGGCGTTGCCTCGTTGTCGGCAATTGGAAGCTCGGTCGCCGATGGCGTCTCCGCACCTGCTGGTTTCGTTCGCTCGACCATCGAGATCGTCGACGGTACCTGCACCCAGCTCAACGACAGCAACAATCAGAAAGCCGACTTGTATCCGCCCGACCCGATCGGCACGGCATCCAGTCATTCACCGTGGGGGCTGCTCAGTTTCTCGATGCCAAATTGCAGTCAGGCGACCGTCCGAGTCACCTTCCATGGCGCCAATTTCGGAGCCAACTGGAAGTGGCGGAATTATGGTCCGCGCGTGCCGGGCGATGCAGCGACGTTCGGCTGGTATTCGTTCGCCGGCGCGCATCGTATTGATGCCGAAACCTGGGAGCTGACGATTGACGCCAGCCGCCAAGGCAATTATCGCGATGACGCCAACAATATCTTGTTCATTGGCGGTCCCGGCGATCTGCCCGACTCGATTTTCGATCACGGGTTCGAATAGCTGAACCTTGAAAGAGGCGCAAATCGGAACAAGCTTTCCGGGCCCACCCAGAAGGAATTGTCGATGAAACTTTATTACATGCCAGGTGCCTGCTCGATGGCCGACCATATCGCCCTCGAATGGATCGGCAAACCCTACGAAGCCAGTGAGGTTCCACGCGATCAGTTGAAAAAAGAGTTCCTCAAAATCAACCCTAGCGGCTCGGTCCCTGCACTCGATGTCGACGGCTGGATCCTGACCCAGAACGCGGCGATCCTGAATTATCTAGCCGATGAAAATCCTGACAGCAAGCTCGGTGGCGACGGTTCTGCGAAAAGTCGCGCCGAAGTGAACCGCTGGCTGGCGTTTCTGAATGCGGATGTGCACACGGCATTTCATCCGCTGTTCGGTAGCACCGCCTACCTTGAAGACAGCGCCGCTGTCGACAAGACCAAAGACGCCGCACGCAAGAAATTGCGCGGCTTGTTCGAGAAAGCGAATGATCAGTTGAACGGTCGCGACTATTTGACCGGATCGCGTTCGATTGCCGACCCATACCTGTACGTGGTCAGCCGCTGGGCCAAGGCAATGAAAGTCGATCTGGCAGGGCTCGAGAACCTCGCCGCCTTTAACCAGCGCATGGATCAGGATGCAGCAGTACAGAAAGTGCTCAAGGACGAAGGCCTGAGTTGACTCGACCTATTGCCTGACACGAAAAAGGCCGCGCAATGCGCGGCCTTTTTCGTTTGGTTAAATCGGATCAGCGTTTGTCGATTGGCACAAACTTGAGGTCTTCCGGTCCGGTGTAATTGGCGCTCGGGCGAATGATCTTACCGTCAATGCGTTGCTCGATGACATGCGCACTCCAGCCAGCCGTGCGTGAAATGACGAACAGCGGTGTGAACATCGCCGTCGGCACGCCCATCATGTGATAGCTGACGGCACTGAACCAATCGAGATTCGGAAACATCTTCTTGATTTCCCACATCGTCGATTCGAGGCGCTCGGCGATGTCGAACATCTTCATGTTGTCTTGCTCGGCAGACAGCTCACGGGCAACCTCCTTGATCACCTTGTTGCGTGGATCGCTGACCGTGTAGACCGGATGGCCGAAGCCGATAACGACCTCCTTGCGGCCTACGCGTTCACGGATATCGGCTTCAGCCTCATCAGGTGTCTCGTAGCGTTTCTGGATCTCGAAAGCGACTTCGTTCGCTCCACCGTGCTTCGGGCCACGCAAGGCGCCAATGCCGCCGACGATACTCGAATACATGTCGCTGCCGGTGCCGGCAATCACGCGTGAGGCAAAGGTCGATGCGTTGAATTCGTGCTCGGCGTAAAGGATCAGCGAGGTATGCATGGCACGTGTCCACGACGCGACCGGCGCCTTGCCATGCAAAAGGTGCAAGAAGTGTCCGCCGATGGAATCGTCGTCGGTTTCTACATCAATGCGTTTGCCGTTGATCGCGAAGTGATACCAGTAAAGCAGCACCGAGCCGAGTGATGCCATCAGTCGATCAGCAATATCGCGCGCGCCAGGATGGTTGTGATCGTCCTTCTCCGGCAAGACGCAGCCCATAATCGAGACTGCGGTGCGCATCACATCCATCGGATGCGCCGAAGCCGGAATCTGCTCAAGCGCGGTTTTCAGTGATGCTGGAATACCGCGCAGCGATTTAAGTTTGGTCTTGTATGCAGCCAGTTCTGCTCGCGTTGGCAACTTGCCGTGGACGAGTAGATGGGCAATCTCCTCGAACTCGCAAGTGGTCGCAATATCCAGAATGTCGTAGCCGCGATAATGCAGATCGTTGCCGGTCTTGCCGACGGTACACAGCGCGGTGTTGCCGGCAGCGACTCCGGAAAGGGCGACGGATTTTTTTGGTTTGAATGCGGGCACTGTTTCGCTCATGGTTCTCTCCAGTTGGATCCGACGCGAAGTCTGGTCGGCTCAAGATAATGGACGATCAATTTTCAAATTGGCCGGTGGTAGCGACGAGCGGAGGTTGGCGCATTGTCACAAGCGATGACATTTCGTTTGTGCAAAGGACGGACATCGACCAACAACTCGCTACGCGCTGCACGAAGATCAGAAGAATGCCGCTCATTGTGGGTCGCGCCCTTCGGTTTGCGCGCGCGCATCCGCCTCATTTAATCCGCTGGCGCGTTTCAACAAGTCCTGTAGCAAATCGATTTGTCGATTTTGCAGACCGACGAGAGTCGCCCAATCACGTTCGCGCATTTGATCCTGTTTTTCATGCATCTGCATGATCTCCAGCTCGGATCGCACGTTGATTTCGTAATCGTGCTCCGCTTTCATGCGGTCGGCGGCACTCGTCCGATTTTGACTCATCATGATGATAGGCGCCTGGATCGCGGCGACACAGGAAAGACCCAGATTCAACAGGATGTAGGGGTACGGATCGAATGCAGCATTGCGAAGCAGATAGGTGTTGAGCAGCGTCCAGCAAACCAACACAGCCAGAAAAACGATGATGAAGGTCCAGGTACCACCAACTGCGGCTACACGGTCGGAAAGGCGTTCGCCGAAGCTCTGTCGGGTATCAAATTCCCTGACGATATTGCGTGACACGCTGCGACGCGCGATGAAGCGCTCAATGACTTCGCGCTCTTCGGCTGGAAGTTTTTCCACCTCCGTACGCAAGAGCTTGAACGCGGTCTGGCGACGATCCACATCCGACGCCCTGCCTGATCCTTGAGCATTTGTATCGGTCATGCGCGGCGATCCGTCGGACGACCCGAATACCGCGCCGTCGTCTGTTGGTCAGCTCTTTTTCGCATAGAGCGCATCCAAATGTTTTTCAAACTCGTGGTAGCCGATGCGATCATAGAGCTCCTCACGGGTCTGCATCGTATCGATGACATTTTTCTGGTGGCCATCACGACGAATACACTCGTAAACATTTTCCGCCGCCTTGTTCATGGCGCGGAATGCCGACAGTGGAAACAACTGGATCGCAACACCGACCTCGGCCAACTCATCGCGTGAAAACAACGGGGTCTTGCCGAATTCGGTGATATTGGCCAGCACCGGAACCTTTACTGCCTCGACAAAACGCCGGTAGGTCGGCAGGTCGTAAGCCGCTTCGGCGAAAATACCATCTGCTCCTGCTTCCACGCAGGCAATCGCGCGCTCAATCGCCGCATCGACGCCCTCGACCTGGATCGCGTCGGTTCGTGCAATCAGGAAGAACGCGGCGTCGGTTTTTGCATCGGCGGCGGCCTTGACCCGATCGGCCATTTCACTTGCGCTGACGATCTCCTTGCCCGGACGATGGCCGCAGCGCTTGGCGCCTATCTGATCCTCGACATGACAGGCCGCAGCACCAGCCTTGATCAGTGATTTGACGGTGCGCGCGATATTGAATGCACTGGGTCCAAATCCGGTATCTATATCGACCAGCAGCGGGAGGTCGCAAACATCGGTGATACGGCGCACATCGATGAGTACATCATCGAGGGTATTGATGCCAAGATCAGGCATACCCAGTGAACCCGCGGCCACTCCTCCACCCGAAAGATAGATCGCGCGATATCCTGCGCGGCGCGCCAACAAGGCATGGTTGGCATTGATCGCGCCAATGACTTGCAATGGGGACTCTTCGGCCAAGGCGGTGCGGAAACGCGCGCCGGCGGATGCTGGCTGGCTCATGGGTTCTCCCGGGGAAAACCCCATTTTAGCGCAGTCTCCGTACCTAGCGCCTCAATAACAGCAACCTGCGCCCATCATCAATCGAAAAATCGAAGCATTGCCTGTCCGGATTTCGCCGGCCGAGATCAATCAGACTGCATCACTGGCATCAGAATCGGATTCATCATCCGATGCGTTTTCATCACGACGCTTGGCAAATCGCAAAACCAGATAACCAAGGATGCCGGCGATCAAAGAGCCGCCAAGAATGCCGACCTTGACCTCACTCTGCAGCACGGGGTGATTGGCGAAGGCGAGCAAACCGATGAACAGGCTCATGGTGAAGCCAATACCGCATAGCAATGCCACGCCGCACATCTGCATCCACGATGCATTTTGCGGGAGGCGCGCGATGCCCGTGCCGATGGCGATGCTGGAAAATCCAAACACGCCGATGATCTTGCCGCAGAGCAAACCAAGAGCCACGCCGAGAGTCAGCGGATCAACCAGATTGGCTACGGTCAGGCCATCGAAAGACAAGCCGGCATTCGCGAATCCAAACAGCGGCACAATCAGAAACGGCACCACGCGATTCAAGGAGTGTTCCAGCGTGATCAACGGCGGATCCTGGAACTCATCGCTCATTCGGAGGGGAATCGTCAGCGCCAGCGCAACGCCCGCGAGGGTCGCGTGAACACCCGACTTGAGGACGAAGAACCAGAGAATCGCGCCCAACACCATATACGGCGTAAGTCGACGGACGCCAGCGACATTGAGACCAATCAGTGCCAGCAAAACACCTCCGGCAAGCGCCAGATAGAGCGCCGAAAGATCACTGGTATAGAAAATGGCGATGATCAGCACCGCGCCGAGATCGTCGATGATCGCAAGCGCCGCCAGAAACACCTTGATCGAGGTCGGCACGCGCTTGCCGAGCAGAGAAAGCACACCGAGTGCAAAGGCGATGTCCGTGGCTGTAGGAATCGCCCAGCCGCGCAAGGCTTCCGGATGGTCGTGATTGAACGCGACATAGATCAGCGCAGGCACGATCATGCCACCCAACGCGCCAATACCTGGCAGGATCCGACGCGGCCAGCTCGACAGTTGTCCGACCAGCATCTCGCGTTTGATTTCGAGGCCGACAAACAGGAAGAAGATCGCCATCAGGCCATCGTTGATCCAGTGCAGCACACTCAAGCCTGCGAGATACGAATGCAGCGATTCGAAATAGAAGTCCGAAACCGGAGAGTTGGCGACGATCAAAGCAAGCGCTGCCGCTGCCATGAGGACGAATCCACCCGAGGCTTCGCCGCGCATGAACTCGGTCACCAGAATCACCGGCTTGCGGATCAGTGGCGTCTGCAACATGGATGTTTGCTTGGAAGCGATGGGACGTCTCTCCGGCTGCAGGCGTGAAGCATCAGTTGGGAAACACAAGCAATGCGCTCAGTCACCTCGCCGCCTTGATGACGGAAGCGAGGTGAAGCGGCCAAGCCCGATAGAAACTACTTGGCGAAAAGCGACTCGACAGCGGCACGCTCTTCGCGCAATTCTTTCTCGCTGGCGTCAATGCGCGCTTTGGAGAAATCATTGATCTCCAGACCTTTGACGATCGCGTAATGGCCATTCTTGATGGTCACCGGATAGCCGAATATCACGCCCGGCTCGACACCGTAGGAGCCGTCCGAGGGAATACCCATCGAAACCCAGTCACCATCCGCCGTGCCATGTGTCCAGTCACGCATGTGATCGATCGCAGCCGAGGCGGCGGATGCGGCCGAAGAAGCACCACGCGCCTTGATGATCGCCGCGCCACGTTGCTGCACCAGGGGAATAAAGGTATCCGCATACCAGGCTTGATCGACCAGTGACAGCGCGGATTTACCCTTGACCGTGGTCTCATGGATATCCGGGTACTGGGTCGAACTGTGGTTGCCCCAGATCGTGACCTTGGCGATATCGGTATTCAGTGCACCGGTCTTTTCAGCGAGCTGGCTGATCGCACGGTTGTGATCGAGTCGCACCATCGCGGTGAAGCGACCTGGATCCAGATCCGGGGCATTCTGTTGCGCGATCAGTGCATTCGTATTGGCTGGATTGCCCACCACGAGTACTCGAACATCACGCTTGGCGTGATCGTTGATGGCCTTGCCCTGCGGCCCGAAAATTGCGCCATTGGCTTCGAGCAGATCCTTGCGCTCCATACCGGGACCGCGCGGACGAGCGCCAACGAGCAAAGCGTAATCGACATCCTTGAACGCAACATTGGCGTCATCAGTAGCAACCACGCCATGCAGGGTCGGGAATGCGCAATCGTTGAGTTCCATGACCACGCCATTCAGCGCAGGCAAGGCCGGGGTGATTTCAAGCAAATGCAGGATCACCGGCTGATCGGGGCCCAGCATGTCGCCGGCAGCAATACGGAACAACAGGGCATAGCCGATCTGGCCGGCAGCGCCGGTGACGGCAACACGAACGGGAGCTTTCATTGGCATCAACCTCGCAAAGTCTTAAGGAAATCAGGGTGGGGATATTTTTGTCATCAAATTTGCCGCGACCAGCAATCCGCGCGAACGCGTTGGCGAATAGCCGTGAACGATTTCGTCACCGATCATCAGGATCGGAACGCCACGACCGTTGACCAGATCGTAGAGTCGCTGCCCATTGCTGTCGGATTCGACATCGACGTCGACATAATCAACACCCCAGTCGGTGAGATCGGCACGCAGCTTTTTGCAGTAACCGCAGGTCGAGGTCGACAACAACACGACCGGCGCATCGCCGATCAGTGCACGCACGTCGCGCATGTCGACCTGATTCGAACATGCGCACAGCAAGACCAGGATCAGAAGCAATCCGGCCAGGCGTGCGGAAATGTCGATTCGTCGCATCATGTCAGCTCGGCAAAGAATTCCTGCAAGCGCTGCATGCCGGGCGCAAGTTGATCGGCAGGACAGGTATAGGAAATACGCATGCCCAGTGGATCGCCGAACGCACTGCCAGGCACGCAGGCTACGCCTTTCGCCTCCAGCAAGGCACCGCAGAAATCCACATCGTTGTTGATCATGCGACCGTTGTGGGATTTGCCGAACGCGCAGGAAATATTCGGAAACGCGTAGAACGCACCCTGCGGTCGCGGACAGATCACACCAGGAATTGCGGTCAACGCGTCATAGACCTGATCACGGCGCGCGGCGAACTCGGCGTTCTTGGCCGTTGGCACATCCTGCGGTCCACTCAGCGCAGCGACCGCGGCCGCATTGACGACTTCCGGCACATTGGTGATATGGTTCGAGTTCAGTGTAACCAGCGCGTTTGCCACTGTTTCGGGGCCGGCGATAAAACCAACCCGCCAGCCCGGCATGCCGTAGGTCTTCGACAGCGAATCGACCTGGATCACGCGATCGCGCAACTCGGGGCGGGCATTGACGAAATTGTGATAGCCGACACCGTCGAACACCATGCGGTTGTAAATGTCATCACAGATGATCCAGACATCCGGATGCTTGACCAGCACATCGGCGAGCCCGGCAATTTCTTCTTTCGTGTAGACCATGCCGGTCGGGTTGGACGGATTGTTGAACAGAAAAACCCTGGCTCCGGGCAAGGCCGCATCGAGCTGGGCCGGGGTCAACTTGTAATTCTGCTCGGCCGAACACGGCAACAGGCGCGCTTCGGCACCGAGGATCTCAGCCAGATCGAGATAGGTGGTCCAGTAGGGCACCGGAAAAACGATCACATCGCCCTCATCGAGCAAAGCCTCGGCGAGGTTGTAGAGCATGTGCTTGGCACCAATGCCGGTGGCGATATTGCTGCGCGTGTAGCCGCTCAGGCCACCTTCTTCCAGATGCGTGATGAAGGCGTCGAGCAAATCGACCGGGCCACGATTCGAACCGTACTGGCCACTATCGTGATCAAGTGCCTGGCGCGCTGCGTCGTACACGTGCGGGCCGGGCAGGAAATTCGGAACTCCAATCGAGAAGCTGATGATGTCTCGACCGGCGGCCTTGAGTTGCTTGGCCTTTTCGGCAATCAGCATGATCGCACTGGGCTTGGCGCGACTCATGCGCGCAGCTAGATGCGGCATGGAAACCTCGTT
>JBBSVJ010000105.1:0-11799 GCA_038233665.1 Lysobacterales bacterium | reverse complement strand
CTGGGCGATGCGAATCACGAGGTGTACTCCAGGAAGGAATGGGAAATCACGCAGTTGCTCCGCCAGCCGGCATGGACCTGGCCAAGGCTTTCGGGGCCGGAAGCCTCGACAACCGAATACCCAGCAAGAGAAGCAGCACGGTCGCGGTGTAGAACACCATCTGGATGCCCATGGGGCGGGCGGTGTAGCCGATGAGGATATGCAGGGTCTGTCCGAGCACGCTCTGGTCGCCCAGCAACCACGACGAATCCCAGATTGGATTCGCGAGAGTCGGCAGCGCGTCAGCCTGAACCAGTTTGCCGGCTGCGGTACTGGACAGGCCGGCCGCGAGCAAAACCAACAAGGCGTTGGTGGCAGTGAAGAAATACCGCACCGGCACCTTCAGCAGTCCGAAATACAACGCCACCCCGAGTGCGGACCCGAGTAGCAGGCCAAGCACGCCACCCGTCAGCAAGTCAACAATCGACGACCCGCTGGCCACCATGCCATACCCAAAAAGAACCACTTCCGATCCTTCCCGCAGCACGGCCAGCGCCACGACCAACATCAAGGCGGTGATCGGTCGATGCCCGCTGATGACGGCGTTTCCGACTTCCTTCATCTGTTGCGCAAGTTCGCGCGAATGCCTCGCCATCCAGATGACGTGCCAAGCGATCATCAGCACCGCAGCAAGCAGGACGCCGGCATTGAACCACTCCTGACCCATGCCGCTCATCGCGTCGCCAATAGCGCTGGCGAAAGCTGCAACGATGGCCGCACCGACAATGCCCAAGCCCACGCCGCCGCTGATCCAGCGGGCCCTGCCCGGCAATCCGCGCGTCGCCGCCGCGACGATGCTGATGATCAGCGCCGCTTCCAGCACCTCGCGGAAAACCAGAATCAAATTGCCAAGCACCTGCTGCACTCCTGTCGAAGACTCTCGATACAGGCAATGATAATCGTTCTTATTCGCAATGCAAGCACTTCACCTCGCCCGTCAGTTTTTTAGGCGTTACGAATTCTGGTGCGACGAACTTTGTGTCCGGATGGTGAGATCGCGGTGCCTTGAAGACACCCAACGCGACTACTCGCAATGCGATGTTCGATTTGGAGCGAGGCAACAGCAAGCGCTTCGAGAGTCTGCGTTCGGGGGCCAACGCGACGTGCGCGCCGTGCGCAGTGGCTAGCTCACCGATACGAAGCACAGGCTTTCCGGCATGCTCGCCAAAACAGTTGCGTTGGCGAGGTGCAAGGGCCAGCGGCTAATCGAACAGCCCCACCCCGAACAGTCCGATCACGAATACGGCAAGCACCAGGATTGCTGCAGAGACCAGCACGGCGGTCCGCCAGAGCGCGCCCCAAGGGCTGAGTGAATACGCGCCGCGCAACTGGCGATACATGTGGATCGGCGGCACCAGCATCGCGAATCCTGCAACGGCGCTCAGTCCTGCAAGCCCGATCAATGTTGCGATGCACACCAGCAACGTCATGAAGCTCAGCGAGTAAGTGATGAAGACCAGATGGTCGTAGACCCGGTAGCGTTGGCTAAACGGAAACAACAACCACAGGAAAGGTACCGACAGCGGAATGATTGCCCAGCTCCATTTGTAGGCGCTCGATTTGATCTTGAACAGCAACAACTGCGGGTTGGCTGCGGCCTTCTGGATCGGTTCCCGAAGCCAGGCCGGTACATCGTCGGAAACACGCGTCACGGTTCCTGCCAGCATGCCTTTCGACACCATCTCGCGCTCCAAGCCCAGCTCACCTTTGACGTCCTGAATGCGGCTGTCGACATCGCTGGTCGGCTTTCCTTGCGCGACCAGCTTGTTACGCTCGGCAGTCAACGCGGTCAGCTTCACCTCGTCCTTGGCAACGTTGCTCACCATTTCGTCGCGCACCTTGCCCGAATCCGGCGTAGTGATGGAACCCGACATGCCGAGCACCGCAAACATCAGGAATACCGAGAACAGAAACAACGCCATCGGCGACACGAACCGCGCCCGCTTGCCTTCAACGTAGTCGCGCGTCAGCTCGCCCGGATGCCATACCAGCAAAGGGAGCGTCCGCCACACCTTGCCCTCGAAGTGCAACACCCCGTGTGCCAGATCGTGCAGAAACGCCGAAACGGTGCGGTGAGCATGGGCGTGTTGCCCGCATTGGCTGCAATAGTCGCCGGTCAGCAAGGTGCCGCAGTTGAGGCAACGCAGCTCCTGCATATGCCCGTCGCCACCAATCGCTGTCAACTCAGCCATGTATCCCCCCATACCTCGGCTTAGTCTACGGGGCGGGCGACACGCTGGGAATGAAATCCGCTCGGACATTGCCACGGCCGCCGATTCCAGCGACCGTCATCGCGTGCAAGCGCTGTCATGTGCTTGTTCGTCACGCAGGATGCGTGGATTCTCCACTTACGATCGCGAAGGCTTACTCATTGCTTTCGTCGGCTGGTCTGCACAGATTGCGAAGTCAGGATGATCAAACAGGTTACCCAGCGTCGCTTGAACGCACCGCCATCGACTGGCGGGCGAATTCATCGAAGTGATGCGTGCTGTTCCAGTCGACTTCCCTGTTTCCAGTCAGTTCGTCTGCCTGACGCACCTGGGTTTAAATGGCGCGTACATGACAGACGAAACATTCACGGCAACATGCGCACTTTTGGTTCGCGCGTCCACTGGCGAGTTTTGGCTGCAGCTACAAAGGCACTTGTATCGGCAGCGTCGACTATCCCCGCGTCCCTTTTCACTCCGCCTGCTTTGAGCAGCGCCTGAGCCCCCGCGTCGGCAGCGATGGCCTTGAGATGGGCAAACGCGTCGCTCACAAAGTCCAACGCCGCCGATTCCGACGTCAATTGCTTGGATGCGGCCTCCGACAGGACGATTGCCACCGCGTCAAAAAAGACAGACGGCGTACCGGCGAGCTGACCATCCGCCGCCATTTGCTTGCCATCCGACAACTTTGCTCCGCCGATCTTGGGCGCCACAATCTTGACCGCGGCGCCTGCTGCTTCGACCGCGTTTCGTATCGCCTTGACGGTGGCCGCGTCCGAGCCGTCATGAATCAGGATGCCGACAAGCCGACCCTTCAACGTGTCCTTCATCTTGCCAATCGTCTGCAACGCGGGCGACAGTGGCAAATCAACGGGCGCTACCTGCGCCGGGGGAGCTGGAGGCAACGGTGACAACGCCAATCCATCGGCGACACGAGCGGCAAGATCCTCGTCGACATGACGAAGATGACCGACCATCGCCGTGCGCACGCTCAGTGTCTGCACCTTGGATAATTCAAAGACGAATGCGCCAGCCATATGCGCTTGTTCGGGTTTGGTTTGCGAGCGATAAAAGCGCCGCGCCTGACTATAGTGGTCGGCAAAAGATTCCGCGCGAATGCGGCCCTTGCTCCCCGTTTCCGTTTCTTCCGCTGCGTTCCGGAATCCGCGAGGCGTTTCACGCGGGCCATCTTTTGACAGCGTGTTGGGCTCATAACTCACGCGTCCTGTCGGCGTATGCATCTGCATCTGCGCATCGCGCTGCATGTTTGCGAATGGACACTTCGGCGCATTGATCGGCAACTGATGGAAATTCGGCGACCCGAGCCGCGATAGCTGCGTGTCGAGGTAGGAAAACAGTCGGCCCTGTAGGAGCGGATCGTTTGAAAAATCGATACCCGGCACGAGGTGTGATGGGCAATACGCTACCTGTTCGGTCTCGGCGAAGAAATTGTCCGGCCAGCGATCAAGAACCATGCGCCCTACGACAGTAAGTGGCACAAGTTCCTCAGGAATCAACTTGGTCGCGTCGAGGTGGTCGAACGGGAATTTGTCGGCTTCCTCCTGACTGAAGAGCTGCACGGCGAGCTCCCACTCCGGATAGGCACCACGTTCGATCGATTCGAAGAGGTCACGTCGGTGGTAGTCCGGGTCCGCGCCAGTGATCTTGACAGTTTCGTCCCAGATCGTGGACTGCAAACCCAGCTTCGGGCGCCAGTGAAATTTCACGAACGTGCTGGCGCCATCGTCGGCAAGCAGGCGGAAGCTGTGGACCATGAAGCCTTCGATCATGCGCAGCGAGCGTGGAATGCCGCGGTCGGACATCAGCCAGGTAATCGCGTGCATGGCCTCCGGCGTCAGTGAGATGAAATCCCAGAACGTGTCGTGCGCACTTGCCGCCTGTGGATAGCCACGATCCGGTTCCATTTTCAATGCATGGATCAGGTCCGGAAACTTCATCGCGTCCTGAATGAAGAATGGAGCAAAATTGATCCCCACCAAATCCCAGTTACCTTCGCTGGTGTAGATCTTGACTGCGATTCCGCGCGCATCACGCGGCGTGTCGATTGAACCGGCGCCGCCCGCAACGGTTGAGAACCTTGTGAACAGCGGCGTCTTCTTGCCAACCTCGGTCAAAATCTTCGCACTTGTGTACTTGCCCAACGACTTTGTCAGCTCGAAGTGGCCATGCGCGGCTGAGCCCCTCGCGTGCACGATACGTTCTGGAATGCGCTCGTGATCGAAATGCGTGATCTTCTCGCGAAGGATGAAATCTTCCAGCAACGTCGGCCCGCGCGCTGTAGGCCGCAGCGAATTCTGGTTGTCACTGATCGGAACGCCCTGGTTGGTCGTCAGTGGCGGATGGTCACCACCGGCAAGTTGGTGCAGCTCATCCGCATTACCACGCGTTTCGGCAGCTGCACTCGCCGAGACCCTCGGTTGCGAGGACGGCTTTTTCGAAGTGGATTTTTTCATGGCAGGCATCGGAGGTTCGAGAACGGGCAAGGCGGCACATTCGTCCCGCCCCAATGAACCGCTGATGACGATGGAGCCGACCCAGGACACTTGCCTTCATCATCCGTTCGGATGCCATGGCCAGCTGTAGACGGTGGCGACGGCGGTGTTGAGATCGTGCAGAGACGCCGAGACCGTTCGGCGCGCATGTGCATGTTGCCCGCATTGGCTGAAGTAGTCGCCGGTCAGCAATGTGCAGCAGTTGAGGCAACACAGCTCCTGCCTATGCCCGTCGCCACCAATCGCTGTCAGCTCACCCATGTCTTCACCCCTCACATCGACTTATGTCTACGGGGCAAGCGACATGCTGGGAACGAAGTCCGCTCGGACATCGCCAAGGCCGCTGATGCCAGCCATCGTCGCAGCTGTAATCG
The DNA here is from genome assembly GCA_038233665.1 of Lysobacterales bacterium. GTDB lineage: Bacteria > Pseudomonadota > Gammaproteobacteria > Xanthomonadales > Rhodanobacteraceae > Dokdonella. The sequence goes on along the minus strand of JBBSVJ010000105.1, from coordinate 6,666 downwards.
CCTACCCTGTCCCTGCTTTTCCACGTTTGCCATACTCCGCCCACTACCGGGGAGAGCAAATGGCGTCGCCAACGTTTGAACTCGATGCATTCGTCCGTGAGGCGCTATTGCGCGGAGCAAGTAAATCAAGTGTTCGACAAACGCTGACCGACGCCGGCTGGACGGCGGAGCAAACGCAGAACGCACTCGATGCGTATGCCGACGTGGACTTCATCGTTCCGGTACCCAAGCCAAGGCCTCAGCTCTCTGCGCGGGATGCGTTTCACTACCTTGTACTTTTCACGGCGCTCTACCTGAGCGCGTATCACCTCGGCAGCTTGCTGTTTGAGCTGATCAATCGCGCATGGCCCGATCCAACCCTAAATCCAGGCTGGCGCTCACCCGACGAAAGTATTCGCTGGTCGATTGCTTCGATCGTAATTGCCTTTCCAGTCTTCCTTTTGGTTGGGCGTTACCTCAATCGCGAACTGGTGCGTAGCCCGGTGAAGCGGCTTTCTGCAGTGCGGCGCTGGCTCACCTATCTGACTCTCTTTGTTGCTGCAGGATTCCTCATCGGCGATCTCATCACCCTCGTGTTCAACGTTCTGGGTGGCGAGCTCACTATCCGATTCGTTCTGAAGGTCATCGTTGCCGGAGTGATCTCCGGAACCATCTTCGGCTACTACCTGTGGGATCTTCGTCGGGACGAACGCGAGCCATGACGTCGGCCAGTCGCATACGGATGTTGGTCGGCGTAGCGACGCTCGTCATCATCACGAGCGTTGTTGTGGGGCTTGTTGCCCTTGGCTCACCCAAGCACCAGCGCGATCGCAAGATGGATCAGCAGCGCACCAACGATCTTACCCAGTTGTCACAGCTGGTCGGGATCTATTGGAATGCGAACAACAAGCTTCCGACCGATCTTGTCGAGCTCGCGACTTTACCCGGCTGGCGTGTGCCGTTGGACCCACAAACGGGCGCATCGTACGAGTACACGCCAACAGGCGAATTGACGTACAAGGTTTGCGCGGACTTTGCACTGGACACTGCTGTCGATCCGCCGCCCCGATACACGCCATTCGCAAAGGAATGGATGCATGGCGTCGGGCACACGTGCTTCAACCGAAGTGTCGTTAAGGCCTCGGGTGACAACTGAGCGCGCGGCGCGACGTCATCGAAGTCGTTACGGCGTTAAACGGGGTGTTGGCAATTTAGACGGCCTGTCCTCACCTGCCCAAACGATAGAGTGCAACCTGACCTGTGTTTCGCGTCTACTTACCTTCCGCCTTTGCCAATATTTCAATGAGCATCTCTGGCACCGATCCCTCGGCCTCAAGTGTTGCCGTCCGGTAGGCGAGTTGATTTTTCGCAAGCTTTATTCCTGCGGCCGACTCAACGTTCTTGCAAGCCGATATCCATTCAGTCCAGGTCGCCGAAAGGAATGCTTCAAGATGATCCTCGAAAATCGCCACCGCCTCAGCAACGATGGCAGATGGAAAATCCTCTTCCGCTCGACCAAAATACTTCAGTGCCATCCGATTCGCAGCTATATGACTTTTCCGCTCGTCATCGATCTTGTCTTGCTTCTTTCCATTGGCTTGCGCACGGGCTTCGAACCCGCTGTCCGCGTCGAAGAGCGCATAGACCGGGATGCCGATCAACGTCAGGATGGCGTGTGCGAGTGGGATGGACGTCTTGCCCCCTACGGAGACGATGGCGACGCCAGCGGCTTCGAGTGAGCCGAGAGAGGCCCTATCGCCAATGCCGTAGAACACTGACGACTCTGTCGACCCCTCCACGAGGAACGCGCGATGCGCGAAGAGCGCCACGGCGAGCTCATTCGCCACCATTCCGTCGAGCTGTCGTTCCACTCTATCTTCGCTTACGACGCCGTTTAGCTTGGACTTCACGTCACCAATCGTTGCGAAATGAACGGTTACCACAGGGGTCGCGTCAAACGATCTCGTCAGCCGCCTGACCTGATCGAAGTGGCGAGCCTCAAGGAAGTAGTGGCTATGAGTCGCATAGGTGACTTGGATGCGCTTACCAGCATCCTCGGCCAGCGACCGGAGCACCTTCGCGAACGTCTGGGCCTGGATTGGGTGCTGGAAGAGTTCCGGTTCCTCGATCGCTAGGCAGATGACTCCCTCGGCCGACGCTGCGCCTGACTGCGCCAAGAGTTGGAGCGCCGAGATCAGCAAAGTGCGTTGAAAGCCATGCCCCTGTCGCTCCACCGCAGTCTCGGTTGCGCCATCGAGTACTGCCACCTTGAACGCGGTCCGAGGAGCTTTAAGCTCAACTTCTGCAGGATAAATTGTGACAGCCCGACCAGGCGAGTAAGACGTGACGACCTCGTTCAACTGCATCGTCATGACGTCGAGCTGCGCCTTGAACTTCTCCTCGTAAACTTCCTGCTGCTTAGCGCGCGACTCCTCCACGATCATCGCGATCGCCTCATCAGCAGCAGCACGATCAATTGAACGCTCAAGGATTCGACCGATGATGCTCGACTTCCCGTCGATCGACTCCTCGCTTGCGCGAAGGTCAGCGGTGACCAGAACGAAGTCGAACAGACCGCTCATCTTGCCGCCACTGTTGAAGCCGAAGAAATTGGTTTGCAACGCTTCCGGGGCGTCGACGAGCTGAGATGTGTGGGCGGCTTCCCAAGTCATCATCGCTTGCTCAACAGCTGGACCCGTAGTGGCTGCTGACAGATCTAGATCCGGGCGACTACTGAGGAGACTGACATATTCTTCCTTTTTCGCGGTAGCGCCTTTTGCTGCTTTGATCACGTTGAACTCGGGAAAGCCCTTTGCATTCGCCGATAGCACTTCAGCGCCGTCAGCCGAGCGACTTTTCCATGCCGTGAAAGTAGCAACGCCATCTGGCGCGTATTTGCCAAGTTCTTCGCGATCCTTGTCGGTGAGGTCGACGAATGTAACTTGAACCTCGATCTCTTCGTCACTTGCCCCGAAGGAGCAGTCCTTCTCCGTCAGCGGACCAGGCTTGCCGTTGAAGAACCAGTCAAGCGCACGAAGGACAGTTGACTTGCCGGCACCGTTCGGCCCGATGAAGGTCGTTACCGAATCGAAGGGGATCGTCACATCTTTCAACGCGCGAAAGTTCTTGATGCGAACAGATTGGATCTTCACTGCTGGTTCCAAGCTACTTAAGGTGGTGAACGTCGGCGCATGATGGCAGATGTAATTTGCCGATCGTAATCGGCGGGCACGCGCCACTATAAACCCGATTTTCCAGGTTAAATGCGGGATATTCCCTACTGGCCGAAAGCAGCCCTCGACGACGCCGAATCCGACGGGCGAATTGATGGTCGCGACCGATCGGCATCTGGTAATTCTGTTCGTCGCGACGCCGCTGGGTGCACGTTCGTAAAGTGATGCGCGTTTTCCCGTTCGCAGCGAGGCCGGTCAATGGCGGCTGCAACACTCACCAAGCTTGGCCATCTCGACCGCAGGCTTGATGAAGTCGATTGAGGCTAGCTTGCAATCGTGGGCGCTGTTGTTTCGGGGGCACCCTTGGGGAACATGGCGACGTTGATGCCGCCGAAGCCGGACATGAAAGGTATCCACGTCGGCTGGTCGCAGCCGAGTTCTTTCTGCAGATACGAGCCCAGAAGCCGCGCTGGTAGCAGTGCGGTAGCCTGGCTCGGGAAGCGCGCCGGAATGGGGGTTGGAAGAACACTGCCGATGCATGATGAGTGCCTTGCGCCTTCCCGGCGCGCTGCGCGTGCCGGGCTACGATATAGCGCTTGATATCGCCAGACGCAGCTACTGTGCGGTGGTGCGCGACTGGTTCAGCTCGAACAGGTGGCGGAGGATTTCGTCGTCGGTTAGCGGCCATGGCCAGCCGTAGGCGGCGGCTACGGCGGTGTCGAGGTCGTTGTGCAGGTTGGCGAGCCAAGTCGGTCGTGTGTTGTAGAGGTTGGTGAGGGTGCGCTTCTTGAGGTCGGCTTCATGGCCGGCCTTGGCGATGATGCGGTCGGGATAGCCGGCCACCATTTCGGGCACGCGTTCGGTCCACTCGGGCGGGTTCAACCAACGATCGCGCGCTTCTACTAGCGCCTGCGCGGCGGCGGCGATGCGTTGTGCGCGTGGGTCGCTTGCGTAGTCGGCGGCGGGAATGTCTGGGGTGAGGCCTTGCGGGAACGGGAAGGTTCGGAACGTAGTTGACGACGTGTATCTCGGCCTGTCTTCCAAGCTCGTGCCAAGTCTGGCAGCCCACAACCCGTGCGCCCGGGATTGGACAATTCCGAAAGTCGTGTCGTCGGCACGCGCGATTACAACAAGGTTTTTGTCAGGGACAACCCCGCGACCGAGCCATCCGAAGACTCGATGCTTAGATACCTCCGGTGTGACAATAAAGCGCTCTAAAGTCGATACCGCTTGGAACATGTCCGGCGCGCGCCGCGCAAGCTTCCACCAATTTTCTCGCTCGCCTTTCGCCTTCGTCTGTTCCCGTTCGGTTCTCACCTGAGCAAGCGCCTCGTAGGGCACCTGGTACTGCGCAGCCTCCGACTCACGTTTTTCAGCAAAATTGATGATCCACTTGTCGGAGTCTCGTCCAACTACAGCATCGCCATTCTTCCAAGGAAACAACACATCGGCGTTCGGCCGCCCGTTGGGGTTGCCAGCCTCGGCGAGCTGGCGTCGTGCCTCGTCACCGCCGATATCAAAAGAGCCCTTTTTCGTGATTCCGCTGAAGGCAACTCGCGAGTTCTCAGCCAAGGAGCGTGCGAGTGTGAGATCGCTACTTCGGCCGTCATGCGCCCCGCTCAAGTCCGCGTAAATCTCGCTAACTTGCAGGCCGTCCAATCGGGCCGATTCGTCGGACATTCCGAACGAGATCAGCGAGACACGAACGGCAGCGCCTTCGTTGATCCAATCCTCATCACTCCATGCGCTGAAAATTCGTCCAACGTCAACAATGTGCTTCAACACCTCCCGATTCTTGCCACCACGAATGCTGTTGGTGGCGACCAGCCCAGCACGCTGCATTGTTCCTGCACGAATCGCATCGTTTGCCTTCTCGAACCAATAGCAAACGAAATCCGCGCCGCCCGGCACGCGGCCCGCATACGTTTTGCGTAGCGTGGTCGCGTAGCCTTCGCCCAACTCGCCGACCATCTTCTTGTCGCCAATGAATGGTGGGTTGCCAATCGCGACATCTGCTTGCGGCCAAACCGCTTCGCTGCCATCCGCGTTGAGCAATGCATCGCGATTCTCGATCTGGTCGAGCCGCTCCAGGATCGGGTTCTTCTTCGCGCCGAAGCCGTTCTGGACCATCCACTGGATTTCGCCGATCCACACGGTGATGCGCGCGAGTTCGGAGGCGTAGGTGTTGATCTCGATGCCGCGCACGCTGGCCGGGCCGACGCCGGGAAACTGGCGGCCAAGGCCGAGTGCCTCGGCTTCGATCAGCACGCGCTTTTCGATGTCTTTCAGCGCACGAAGCGCAAGGTAAAGAAAGTTGCCGGAGCCACAGGCGGGATCGAGCACGGTGAACGCACGCAGGCGTTCGAGGAACGTGGTGAAGCGCTTGGTCGCGGCAGGCGACAGCTTCTTGGTGGCGCGGCTGGCCATTTTCGCCAGCGCGATTTTTTCTTCCTCCCACTCGCGCAACCACGGCTCGACAATCACCGGGTTGATCAGCTTCATGATGGTGTCGGGATCAGTGTAGTGCGCGCCCAACTGGCTGCGCTTGGTCGGGTCCAGGCCGCGCTCGAACAGGGTGCCGAAAATGCTGGGCTCAATCTCGGACCAGTCCAGCCGCGCGGCTTCGGCGAGCAGCTTTAGTTCATCGGTTTCCAGACGCAGCGTGGCATCGTCATCGAACAGACCGCCGTTGAACCAGTCGACGTTCTCGAAAGCGACATCGCCGCCGGTATGCATGGCGGCGAACAGTTCGCCGCTGCGCTTCTCGAACACGGCCGGGTCAGTCAGCGAACTGGTGACCATGCGGGTGAACAGCTTGCTTGGGAGCAGGCCGATGTCCTCGGCGAACATACAGAACACCAGGCGATTGAGGAAATGCGCGACGGCTTGCGGATCGTGCTTGCGTGCGCGCAAGGCCTGCGCGAGGCGGGTGAATTTTTCCGCCGCTTCCTGGGTGATCGCGCTACGCGTAATGCCGGGGCGCAAGGCTTCGGGATTGTTGAACACCGCATCGAGGATTTGCCGCGTCGCGTAGTCGTCGAGCTGGTCAACGGTGAACCGGATTTCGCGCTTCACCGCATTGGTGAAGTTGGTGTGCACCACGATGCTGCGCAGGTCAGTCACCACCAGCAACGGCGGGTTCTGCAAGGCATCGGCGTACATCTTCAACTGCTCGTAGGCGCGCTCAAGACTTTTGTGGGTGCCCTTGGCTTCCCAACCGAAGAAGCCCTTCTTCCAGACATCCGCCCAACCGTCGCCGCCAGTGGTTTTGCTGGCGCCGTATTCGTAGGTAAACCAGGTGTGCTCGGGATCGGCTTCGCGCGGCGTGGGATGGCCGATCAGCTTGCAAAGGTCTTCAAAGAACGGCTGCGCGTCGCGACGCTCGTCCCCACCGTCGCGCCACTTGGTAATGAATTCGTGCGGCGTCATGTGGCGGTAGATCTCCCCTGCTTCGGGATATTATGCCTGCGCACTCTTGTCACTCCCTGTTCCTTCGTCATTCCTGCGAAGGCAG
>JBBSVJ010000104.1:0-12046 GCA_038233665.1 Lysobacterales bacterium | reverse complement strand
GGAGCACTCCACGCATTGGGCAAGGCCGCATCGACGTAGTGGAAAACATTGGAAAGCATTTTTGCCCAATGAGATCTATTACCGCATGCCGCCGGCGGCTGGAGTCAATGCGAGCTTGCATGACATGGAGCAATGGTTGATTGCGCAAATGGGCGGAAGACCAGATGTGCTTTCCGAAGATTTATTACGTACCTTGCATACGCCGTTGGTTGAGACACCGCATGATTTGCGCTCCACGCCTTGGCGTCGTGGGCGATTACTCGATGCCCAGTACGCACTTGGATGGCGGGTTTACGAGTATGCTGGGGAACCTCTGGTTTTCCACGCGGGTGCCGTCCAGGGCTATCGGGCGATGATTGGTTTCTTGCCGAAAAGGAAGGTCGGTATGGTCATGCTTTGGAACTGTGAGTCTTCAGCGCCTGCAGGTTTGATGCCCATGTTGTTGGATCGATATCTGGGATTGCCGGCCGTCGACTGGGCTGGCGTCGGTCCAAAACGAGTCGCCAGCAGAAAACGAGGCAAACACAAATGAGTGCGCCTTTCCGCGTGGCTCGTGATCATGCAAAGTGAGTATCGCTGCTAAGGACAGGGAATGTGGCAGCACTTGAATAGCTACATTGTCAGGTGGTCGAGCGCCGTAAATTTTCGACCGAGCGGACTGCAAGCGATGCCGGGAGGCATTGAATGCTGATAGCGGAACAATTGATGTTGTTGTGCGTCGATCCCAAGTCCGGCGATTACGACGGGTCGCGATCGCGCGCGGACGAAAACATGTTGTGCGCGGCTGCCCTGATTCTTGATTTGTTCGAGCAACGACGTCTGCGCTTTCAGGGCAGGCATCTCGTCATCGAGCCGCTTTTGCCAACCACGCATCCTCAGCTTGCTGCGGCGGCGCAGGTACTCGCAGGCCCGGTAAATGGTCTGCCAGTATCCGCGGCTATCGAACTCATGGTCGCTCGCTTGAATCCACTGGGTCGGCGTTTGCTGGAAAGTCTGTTCCGACGTGACGTTTTGCATCGGGTGCGTCAATCCTGGCTGCCTTGGAGCAAGCTGCACTTTCCGCTGAGATCCATTCAGGCTCGCAACGAGGCATCAAAACAACTGCAAAATGCCGCGTTTGCCGATCATGGCAGCTTGCGCGGAATGGGGTTGATGATGCTTACCGATCTGGCGGGTCAATTGGACCGAAATCTGGTCGGCGACTCGCATGCAGTCGCAATGACCAAGTTGCTTCATCTTCGAGGTGCTCGGGTGGATGGCAGCATAGAGCGCGGTTTGCTCGTGGATCTGCGTGAAGCCTTGATGAGTTAAAGGGTTTGATGAGAGGTGAGCTGGAATCAAATGCTTGACGAAGGGATGTTGCAGTGTGTCTCATTCGATACGCCGGTCTGCAAGCGTCGCGACGCTTGCAGACCGGCATCGCCAACACGGCGCAGCTCACCAAGAGCTGATCAATGGTGAGTGAGCCTGTGGCCGCTGAAGCTGGAAAGCGTTCGATTTCCGCGAGCCCGTCATACTCGAACAGCGCGAGCTGCCTTTATTCAATGCGTTAAAATGAAAAGGGAGCGAACAGTGCAGCGTTCGCTCCCTCAAATTCAATCTTGATTGGTCTTAGCGACCGAGCTTGAATTCGATGCGACGTCGAACGGTCGCGCTTACAGCGACGCCATTTTCCAGTCGAGGGCTGAATTTCGTCCGTTCAATCGATCGGATTGCCTCGCGATCGAAGGTTCGCTGCGGTTCGGAAGCGGTAACTTTCGCGCCCACGACACGACCTTCCGCCGTCACCGTGAATTCAACTTCAACCCAGCCTTCAGCGCGGTCTCTGGCAGCGTCGCGCGGATAGCTTGGGGGCGAGGGCGTGACCACTTCAACATCGCGACTTTCGCCTTTCGGAGCGGCGGGAGCTGGTGCTGGTCGCGGAGCCGCCTTGACGGGTGCAGGAGGAGGCGCAGCAGCGGCCGCAGCTGCGGTGGCTGCCTGCTCGGCAGCGGCTTGGGCCGCAGCCGTTTCAGCGGGTGTCGGCGTCGCTTCTACCTGAGGTTTCGGAGCAGGTGCCGCTGCAGCAGCCGCAACCTCTGCCGCTTGCTGATCTATCTGCTTCTTTTTAGCATCGAGCTTGCTGCGAAGAATGGTCAAGGTGTAATTGCTTGGATCGGCCTTGGCGAGAGACGCAATAATGCGATCGGCCTCTTCCAGGTTGCCTTGGTTGATCTCCTGTTCCACCGTTCCGCTGGCGAAAGGAAACAGCTCGCGCAGCGCGTCAGCAGCGCCCGAGTTGGTTTCGTCCTTGTCAAGAATAGCCAGATAGAACTCCAGCGCGTTGTTGCCGGCCGGGGCCACCAGACGTTGCTCTGCCATCGCGCTGCGTGCCTCACGGTAGAGTTGGTCGATACTCAAGCCTTCGACCGCTGCAGCGGCGGCTGCCGCAGCGGCGGCCTTCGCCTCGGCATCCTCCGTTGCGCCTGGGTTTGATGTCTGAGTGGTCGGCGAAACCGAACTGACTGCTTTCGGCGCAGACGCGCCCCGCTGTGTGAAATACCACCAAGCGCCTCCCGCCACTGCTGCCAGTAAAATAACAACAATGATGGTCGTCAACGCAGCAGAGCCGCGAACGGAACGTGATTGGGATGGGGACGATTTCATGATGACCAGGCGCTCCGGTTAAGCAAGACATGAAGATCACGCATGCAAGTGGCGTGCCCAACAGAGGCTACAGCATAATTTCAGAACGCAGCCGAAGCGCGACACTTGATAGTGAGATGGCTGAAAACGCCAACCCACCGCCGTTTCCACGCATGGCAGCAGTTGTCCCGAAGTTTCAACGTCAGGCAAGCGACTCGGCTCGAATCGTTTGCGTGGCGCGCCCCTGTCCTCTGCATCACTTGACCTGCGGACGCAAGAAAGATAACGCATTCCTGAGCAAGCTGTCACACATCCAGACCGCGCAAGTCGCGCCAGCGTGGCGGAAAACGGCGTTGAGGCCCGATGGACCTGCTCGCTTGCTCATGCATCCGAGCTTCAGGATGAGCGTGCAAGCATGGTTACCCCAAGAGTTTTGGCTAGACAAATCGTTTTGCCAGAAACAACTACAACAACCGGAAAAAGGAATCCTCATGAGCACAGCATCGAAAGCCACCAACCAAGCGATCGAAAGCGGAAATGCCGCAGCAAGCAAAATCGCCGACCAGATCAGCGAAGGTATTGACCAAGTCGCAAGTACAGCGAGTCGCTTCAGTGAGCGTCTGCGCAACAATGGAAGCGCGCTGCAGGAAGAGCTCAATGCTGCGGGTGAGCGTTTTGGCGATGGCGCGAAGCGCATCGGATCGGTCGCGACAGAGCAGATCCGCGCACATCCGCTCGCAGCGATTGGCATTGCTCTCGCGGCTGGTGTGATTTTGGCGCGCGTGGCTCGTCGTCGCTGAGGCGGATCTCGTGACGATTGCCGAGAATGAGCAAGTCGACAGCGCGCAATCTCAGCCCGCAGGTTCCTTGCTAGATTCGTTGCGCGAGGGGCTGGCCGACGCGATTCAAGTTGCCGAGGCATCTTTTGCACTCATCCGTAGTGAGCTTCGGCTCGCTCGGGTGAGTGCAATTACGATTATCTGGCTGTCATTCGGGCTGATCATTCTTGGCGCCGCCAGTTGGTTGACGACGCTTGCTGCGGTAGTCGCCGGAATCTATCAGGCGACGGGAAACATTTTTATTGCCGTCGCGAGCGTGGCAGTCGGCAACCTTGTCGGCGTCGTTTGGGTGATATTTGCGATGCGTCGGTGCTGGCGAGATCTGAGTCTGCCTAGAACGCGCGCTCTGATGTTATCGCCATCGTCGGGCTCAGCCGTCAACAAACTACCGTCAAATCCAGGGGATCCATCATGAGCCTTAAGCAGGAGCGGCGCCTCGCCGGAGCTGCAGCGTTGAATTTGATTAGTCAACGACGCGCACTCTATCGCAATACGCTTTCGTTGCGAGAAAAATTCAGGCGCTACCGGCCGGCAATTCTGGTCGCCGGCGGATTGTTGACAGGAGTCCTTCTCGGTCGCAGCAAGCTGCAGAATGCAACACGTTCTGCGCTTTCGGCAGCGGGCCTCGGGATCAGCCTGATGCGCTCATCGTTGGTATCGATGTTGGTCGCGAAAGCGTTCGAGAGCGAGCCGGAAACCGATCGACAACCAACCGCGCCTCTTACGCCGAGCCCCTGACGAATCACTGGCCGGGCAAACGAGCGTGGCCTCGCGTCCGCAGCAACTGTTGACGGGCAGAAAGCGACGTCCAGGCGCGGATTGGACGAGCGGCCCAGCCGGGTTGTCTTAAAGAATCTCTTTGGCCACCAAGCGTTCACGACTGTCCAGGTGTCGCGCGCAGCCGGTTTGAAAAATCGCCAAGAGCTCGCCTCGAGTGGCAATGTTGGCTCCGAGCTGCCTGGTTCAGAATGCCGATTCTCGTTCTCAGCATGTAGTCAGTGCTGAGCATCGGCCCGCTTGCCGATCATCATCGATCTTCGTGGCGGCGATAGGCAGCTGTCCGAGAGAAAGCCGAACAGAGGTGATCAGAGTGGTAGGTCGGCATCGCTAGATTGACGGATGCGACAGCGTGGCCTCACAACCGATATTGCGGCGGCATCTGATCTGGATATCTTCGAAAGCTCTCCCTGCGCTGGGCATACCGCAGGGAGAGTAGTTCGTTTGCTGGAGCATGAAGCTTTTTTATCTGCACTTGATGTGCAGTGACTCTGCACTGCCTGGCACCAACAATGCGATGCGCGGCGTCCAGTCAAGGGCCCGTTGCCAGCCGACAACGAACCTCAGCGACTACTATTTCTTCTTGGCAGCTTTTTTCGCGGCCTTCTTTGCGGGCGCCTTTTTTGCTGGCGCTTTCTTGGCCGGAGCCTTCTTTACCGCGGTGACCGCTTTAGCTTTGGCGGTCTTCTTCTTGGCTACCTTCTTTGCAGGTGCCTTCTTTGCGGCTACTTTCTTGACCGCTTTTTTCGCAACCTTCTTGGCCGGAGCCTTCTTGGCGGCAACCTTCTTTGCAGGCGCCTTCTTTGCGGGTGACTTCTTCGCAACCTTAGGCTTGGCGGCCTTCTTTGTTGCTGGAGCCTTCTTGGCAGCTACTTTCTTTGCCGCTTTTTTTGCGGCAGGTTTCTTTGCAGCCGGTTTCTTTTTCGCAGTTGCTTTCTTTGTGGCCATATCGCGTTTTAACTCCTCGTCAGTTGGCAGTGGTTGCCCAGTAAAAGCATGAAGAAATGCTTCGCACAGTAAATTGCTGTTTGTCGCGTGGCGCAGGTTCGCTACCTGGCGGCGGGTCCGTTCGTCGGACAGAAGTCGAAGGATGTGCAGTGGAATCGATACCGTAATTTTTCTTGTGGCCGACGATTTGTAGCCATGTTCGATATAGGGTTCGACGAATCTGGATGCAGCCATGATTCTCTTTTTTAAGTCCGTTGTTTTGCTGACGCGAAAATTATGCCTGTCAGATGCGCGTGTCAACAAATTTCTGACACAAAACAAGGCTCTGGGGAATGCCCGAGGGGGTCGTCAGTGTCGGCGGAAGTCAGGTCTGATTACTATCAGCATAGTAAATATCATGGGCGTATAAACGTCTTTACGTCTATATAGTAATTGGTTTATTTCTCGGACAGCTATATATGACGGCCTCTACGGGCCGCAGGGTGTTGTCGGAAAATAATTATTGCTCGATGACTTGACTCTTTATTCCGATTGAATGCGAAAGATTTACATGCATCAAAACACCGGTCTGAAAAATAAACCGCACCCCAACGGCAGGTGGAAATATTTTTACTGATGGCGGGAAAAAGGTGTTCAACCAACACAAAACACAGACGAAAAAAAACGGGCCAGATTTCTCCGGCCCGTTTTCGTTAGTGTGAAGCGGAGTTTTGATCGTTGGACTCAGCCGTCTTCGCTCTCGATTTCTTCGGCATACGCGTCGGCTCCGAGCATCTCATCAAGCTCCTCGCGGTCATCCAGTTTGACTACGAAAATCCAACCGTCGCCATACGCATCTTCGTTGATCGTTTCCGGTGAATCGGAGAGCGCATCGTTGACGGCAACAATCTCGCCGCTTACTGGCGAATAGACATCCGAGGCTGCTTTCACGGATTCGACAACCGCTGCCGCGGTACCGGCTTTCGCGCTGTCGCCAACATTCGGCAACTCGACATAGACCAAATCGCCGAGCAAGCTCTGAGCGTGGTCGGAAATACCCACTGTGGCTGTGCCGTCATCTTCGACGCGCACCCATTCGTGGGATTTGAGGAACAACAGGTCGCCGGGAACTTCTTTCATGTTTTCTGGCCTGGATGAGGTGGCTAGGTTGAGAAAAAGCGGTCGTATGATTCTACCAGCTGCAGCCGTCAGGGCGTGGCTCAGCTAACAACAGCCTGACCATCACGAACGAACGGCGCTGTCACGACGCGCACAGGGATCTGACGTCCGCGGATATCGACTTGAGCTTCTACGCCAGCGGCGTTCGGAATCCGCGCGAAAGCGATGGCCTTGCCGAGTGTCGGCGAAAACGTGCCCGAGAGGATTTCGCCGTTGCCTGCATCGGTTAGCACGGTCTGACCGTGGCGTAGAACGCCCTTCTCGTCCATGACGATGCCGACCATCTTGAATTGAACGCCAGCGGCCGTCTGTGCTTCCAACGCGGTTCGACCAACGAAGTTGCGGCCTTCATCAAGGGAGACCGTCCAGGAAAGTCCTGCCTCCCAAGGCGTGATCGTCTCATCCATATCCTGGCCGTACAGGTTCATGCCCGCCTCGAGTCGCAGCGTATCGCGTGCGCCAAGGCCTGCTGGTTTAATGCCGGCGGTGATGAACTGATCCCAAAGGTCAACGGCGGCGGATTCGGTAACCATGATTTCAAAGCCGTCCTCGCCGGTATAGCCAGTGCGAGCGATGAACAGGTCGCCATCCTGCATGGCAACAAATTTGCCAAGCTTTAGAGCCTTGGCGGCTGTCTCATCATTGAACACGGATGCTGCCTTGGTCCGCGCCTCGGGGCCTTGGACCGCAATCATGGCGAGATCGGCGCGCTCACGGACCTCGACATCAAAAGCACCCGCTTGACTGATGATCCACGCGAGATCTTTCTCCCGAGTCGAGGCATTGACGACGGTGCGAAAGAAATCCTCGGCAACGAAGTAGACGATGAGGTCATCGATTACGCCGCCCTCGATATTGAGCATGCACGAATAGAGCGCCTTGCCGGGCCGTTTGAGTTTGTCGACGTTGTTGGCCAGCAGGTGGCGCAGAAATTCCCGCGTGCGCGGCCCGTGCATGTCGACCACCGTCATGTGAGAGACATCGAACATGCCCGCGTCGCGGCGCACGGCGTGATGCTCATCAATCTGTGAGCCGTAGTTGAGCGGCATGTCCCAACCGCCAAAATCGACCATCTTTGCACCGAGCGCGCGATGCGACGCATTGAGAACCGTTTTGCGGGTCATGTCATCAACCTATAAGGAGTGCGCAATTATAGACAACCCGGAGTATTCAGACGAACCGGGCACGCGATGCGCCGTCGATGATTCTGCGGAAGTGTCGGATAAGCCATCCCGGCCGTCTTCAGCCAGTGACGGTCGGGCGTTGGAGTGGATCGATCAGGCGTGGCGACAGCGCGTCGTCAATCCAGCAGGCCAGCCACCAATTCAATGCGTTGTGTCGGCGACCACTTGCAAGGTCGTGCCATTGACCGCGATGACCTTGACCGACGTTCCAATCGGACAATCGGCACCTTCGATCAGCCAAACAGAATCACCGACCGTGGCCTTGCCACGGCCATTGATGATGGCATCAACCACAGTTATGCGACGACCGATCATGCGATCGCCCTTGCGGTTGAGTAGTGGTTGGTCATCGCGAAGTTCGGCAGCGGGGCGGATGTACTTCCAATAGACGAAACACACGCTGATCGAAAGCACGGCGAAGAGTAGGGCCTGAGCGAGAAACGCCAAGCCAGGAACGATCAGCATGACCATGCCCATCAACAACGAGGCGAGCCCGATCCAAAGCAGAAAATACCCAGGCGCAATCAGCTCCGCTGCAATCAGCAGCAGAGCCAGCAACCACCAGCCGTAACTGGCAAGAAGGTGAGACAACGACTCTTCCATTTCCGTTCTTCACTCAGCGCATGATGGCGGGGCCGCCACGTGGCGGCGGAGGTGGCGGCGCTGGCGACTTGTCGAATGCATTCTTGGCAATTTCAGCGATACCCGCCAGCGACCCGATGATGCCGCTGGCCTCGAACGGCATCAGCAACATCTTCTGGTTCGGTGAATGGGCCATTTCCTTGAGCGCCTCGACATACTTGGTGGCGACGAAATAGTTGATCGCATTGATATCGCCGCCGGCAATCGCATCGGAGACCATGGTGGTTGCCTTTGCCTCGGCTTCGGCCAGACGCTCACGCGCCTCGGCTTCGCGGAATGCGGCTTCGCGTTCGCCCTCGGCTGCGAGAATCGCGGCCTGCTTTTCACCATCGGCCTTGAGGATCGCGGCCTGGCGGAAACCTTCGGCTTCGAGAATGTTGGCGCGCTTCTCACGCTCGGCTTTCATCTGGCGGGCCATCGAATCAATCAGGTCGCGCGGCGGCGAAATGTCCTTGATCTCGATGCGCGTCACCTTTACGCCCCAGGGATGGGTGGCTTCATCGACAACGGAAAGCAGCTTGGCGTTGATCACATCGCGCTTGCTCAATGACTCATCGAGGTCCATCGAGCCAAGCACCGTACGGATATTGGTCATGATCAGGGCCAGCGACGCCTGTTCTAGATTGGAGACCTCATAGGCTGCCTTGGCCGCATCGAGCACCTGGTAGAACACGACGCCATCGACACGGACGACGGCGTTGTCCTTGGTGATGACCTCCTGCGAGGGCACGTCGAGCACCTGCTCCATCATGTTGATCTTGTGTCCAACGGTTTGCACGACCGGAACCAGCAGATGGAACCCCGGCGACAGCGTATGCGTGTACTTGCCCCAGCGTTGGACGGTCCACTCAAATCCTTGTGGAACGATGCGGACGAGCTTGGCGAGCATGATGAAAACGAAAACAACGATGACCAAACCAACTAAACCAGACATTCCGCTCTCCAAGCGAATTCATGACGATGCAATCTAGCAGTTGTGGGCGCACAAAAGTATTTAGCCCACTGCGGATTCAGCCCGCCGCGGCAGGATCAGGCTGACCTGCAAGCCACCCTCGATTCGATTGGCCAGCTGCAGTCGACCCGCGTGAGCTTCAGCGATTTCACGAGACAACGCCAAGCCAAGACCGGTACCGCTGCGCTTGGTCGAATAGAAAGGCAGCAGGGCGTTCGACAGTACCGTTTCGCTCATGCCGGGGCCGCGATCACGCACCGCGATGCGCAGCTCGCGACCTCGCTCTTCAATCGCCAACTCAATGGCGTTGACGTCGCCATCCGCTTCTCGCGAATTTTTAAGAAGGTTGATCAGCAACTGCTCGATCTGCGCGCGATCGAACCAGCCGGGATTCGATGGCGGCGATCCGATCATCGTGAACTGCGAGTGCTGGCCCAGCGCGGCGAGAAACGGTGCCCATTCGACAAGAGATGGCTGTGGCGTCGGCAATTTCGCAAAATGCGCATAACCCTGCACGAAAGCGCCCAGGTGTTCCGCGCGCTCCTCGATCGTGCCAAAGACCAGTTCCAGGCGTTGCAGCTCTCCGCGTCGTGCCAGCTCCCGACCGGAGTGTGACAAAGAGCGAATCGGCGCCAACGAATTGTTGAGCTCATGGCTGACCACACGGATAACCTTCTTCCATGTCGCTACTTCCTGGCGCGACAGTTCGCGAGTCATTCGCCGCAGCATGATCATGCGATGGGTTCGTCCCTGCAGCTTGAAACTCCGTTGCGAGAGGTGAAAGGTTTCTTCCTCATGATTGATTTCGACGCTGAACAAGGAGTCCGTTTCAGCGGACAGCGCTTCGCCGAGTTGCGGCGGTGCCTCGTTGATGATGCTGTCGATCAGTACGCCGTTCATTGCGCGGCCTCCATTCAACAAGGCCCGCGCGGCCAGGTTCGAGTAGACCACATGGCCGCCCGGCTCAATCAGGGTAAGCGCGGTTGGGGAGTTCTGCACAACGGTATCGAGTAAGAGTTCGCGTTGAAACAGGTTCTGCCGCTGTTCACGCAATACGCGGCCAAGCGCGTTATGCGCTTCAACCAGATCGCCTACCTCATCGCGTCGCTTGTTGCGGATCGAGAAACTGAAATCACCATCGCCGAATGCCGCCACGCTTCCAGAGAGCGCGCGGATCAGAGCAGCCACTGGTTGGGCTAGACGACGCGCCAGCCACAGGCCCGGCAAGCTCAGTAAAGCAACGCCGAGAATAGCGGCGCTGATGGGCGATTGGGTCCAATTCATGAGGAGTGCGACGCTCGCGGCGGTCAGTGACGACCACAGGATCAGGGTGGCTGCGAGCTTGCCTTCCAGCGAAAAGATGCGCATGCGAGAGCGGATTTCCGCAGCAGTGATCGGTACTCGGCATTGTCGGTGCAACGATCGGCGACGTCCAATGCAGGGTGCATCTGCAATCATCGTTACTCAAGGTGACACCGATGCCGCCCACACGAGTCTCGTTGCCGTTACAATCGCGCGCCTCGAGCGTTTTGTGGGTTCCAACCTGCTGTTGGATCCTGCAAGCCGGAGACGATCGTTTGATTCGCGACCTAATCGCGTCGGCGGTTGCTGCGATGTCGAAACCCGTATCGGGCCTATAGCTCAATTGGTTAGAGCAGCGGACTCATAAGCCGCTGTCGGAGCCTTTCCGCTTTGTGCATTTACTTTCATTCGCTTTCATAAACAGCACGTTACAACGGTTTCGTTTTTCGTCTGCTTTCATTCCAACCCCGGTAATTGCACACGTTTTCACGCACGATTACACCAAGATTACAGTGGCGAAACGAAGAAGCCCGCGCTATCGCTCGCGGCTCGCCTCACCTGCGTTCACTTACCTGCCGATGCGGCTAGTGAAGCATCCCGGTTGCCACGCATTCACCGCCGTCACCCGGAGTCTTTTTAACGCCAGCCTCGATTCCAAGGATCAGCGCCGCGTACAAAGGTGAGGGCTTACCGGCATCGTCGATGCTGGCCCGGAATTCCATCAGGTAATCGCACGTGCTCTTTGTGTGGGCGGATCGCGATGCAAGACCAATAGCGGCTCCCACGAGGCCCGCGAACGACTCCGCTGCTGATTGCAGAGCATTGCACTTCTTGTCCATCGCGTCGAAAAGACCGATCAGCTCGGCCATATCCTTGTAAACCGATGCGAGATCGGCGGGCACTATCTCTGAGTTGGTGGCGTCTTCTTCGCTCATCTTAGTTTTCCCGTCTATCCGCGAAGTTCATTGAGGCGCTCGGTAAACGCGATATGGCAGAGCCCACTCATCTTCTGGGACGCGTTGACGATTGCGAGCTGGGATTCACTTACCTCGCGAATTCCGGCACTTAGGATTTCGGCAGCGTCCCAATGCTCGCCACCAAGCAGCGCGGTGTGCATTGCTTGAAGCTTGATAAATGATCGCTCCAGCTTGAAAAGTGCAACTGCGAAGAGGCGTGCGGCTGCCTTGTCTGATTCGGCTTGTTCCTCGTAAAACTTCACCTGCTCTTCGGCGGTAACGAGAAACGTCGAGCGCGGCTGGGTTTCCATAATTACTCCTTGGTCTGGTCAAACATTCGAGAGCACCAATCTACCTTCCTCCGAGCGTAGAACCGGCGCCGCTGGCGAACACCGCCTGACGCATTGCCCTGAGAACTGCCTCCGTAACAGCGCTCTCGAAAGCAGGCGTGCGTGAATCGAAATTCCCCACGGCGTTGCCGTTCACAGTGACACGAAGCTCTGTGATCGACGATACGCCCCCGCGATCGCTGTGGGGAGAAGGGACGGGCTGGGGCGAAGACGTTTCAGATTTGGCCCGGGCTGCGGACGCTTCTCGCGCCGAAGCGATCTCTGCGCGTTTCCGTTCTTCGATCTCTTGCAGGCGGCGCTTGTGCTCCGCTTC
>JBBSVJ010000103.1:0-12079 GCA_038233665.1 Lysobacterales bacterium | reverse complement strand
ACGGCCGCCAGCGGTTTGGGAGCGAAAGTCTGCAGGAGCGGCGGAACCACCGGTAGTGAAAGTGGCGAGTCGCTCGGCACCTCATAGAGCTCATCGAGCTCAAACTCGAACAACTGGCCGTTACCTGGCGCAACGTCGATCGGATGCAAAGCCAGTTCTCTCAACGGAGGAGATTCACCGTAAAACGCTGTCACCGGCCTCAGCGTTTGGTTCACTTGCGCATCGGTGCCTTGCGCAAGCGCAGCCCCCGAAAGGATGGCAGCAGACAACAGCACAAACTGCGTTGCACTCGAATGCATCTTCATGGATTCCCCCTGAATTGAACGTGGAACGCTACTACGAGATACCGTTCACATCAATCCATTGGTGGAGGCCGTATCAGCCGTGCGGCGGATCTTTGAGGATCGAGTGGGTTGCAACCTGACGTGATCTCGTGACGAATCGATGGAGCCGTCGGCTGGAAAAAGAAAAAGCACGCGTTGTAATGGCAACAATCGAGGCGATGCGCTTTTCCGCGATCTCATGGAAAATGGGGCGTTGACCCGATCGGCGAGTATGCCTCGCGGTTTTCCATTATTTTTAATGTGCGCCGATTTCCGAGTCCCCAGCGAAAACCACTGATGCTGCTTGCAAAAATCCTTACCCAGCTTGTCTATCCTCTGCCGCTTTGCCTGCTCCTGGTGCCGCTGGGTTTGTTGATGCGCAAGCGTTGGCCACGAGTGGGCTTGACGTTGTGCGTTTTTGCGCTCGGCTGGCTCTATGTCTGGTCGCTGTCGGTGCCCTCGTCGAACCTGGCCAGAACCCTTGAACAAACCTACCCGCAACAGGCAGAGACAGCGTTGCCTGTCGCCGATGCCATCGTCGTGCTCGGCGGAGGCGTGGGCAGAAATACCTGGGGTATCGACCTCAAGGCTGCCTCAGACCGGGTCTGGTTTGGTGCGCGACTTTACCGGGCCGGGCGTGCGCCACGCGTGGTTCTCTCGGGCGGTCGTCTCGCAGAACTTGGAATGAACTGGCTGGAAGCACCGGCAATGGCGGCGTTCATGCAGGACCTTGGTGTGCCAGAAGCGGTGATGCT
Organism: Lysobacterales bacterium; assembly: GCA_038233665.1. Taxonomy (GTDB): domain Bacteria; phylum Pseudomonadota; class Gammaproteobacteria; order Xanthomonadales; family Rhodanobacteraceae; genus Dokdonella. The sequence goes on along the minus strand of JBBSVJ010000103.1, from coordinate 11,001 downwards.
GCTGGAAACCGAGAGTCGAACGACGCGTGAGAATGCGGTTTTTACAGAGAGACTTTTGCGTGCACACGGCATCAAACGGATATTGCTGGTGACCTCAGCGCTGCACATGCCGCGCGCGCTGGCGACTTTTCGCAAGCTCGGCATTGAGGCCATTCCCGCGCCGACGGATTTCGAGGCAGAACCGCCTTCCGGCTTTTGGCTGTTGCGCTGGCTGCCCGATATCGACGCGCTGGATCGGAGTTCGCGGGCGATGAAGGAGATTCTGGGTTTGTGGGTCTATCGTTGGCGCGGTTGGGCTTGATCCGCATCGCGCGCGGGCGGTGACTTTGCGGTGAAATGCAGGCCTCAGAAACCAAAAAGGCCGCGAATGATCGCGGCCTTTTCGTGAGTCGTTAGAGTGTGAAAATCAGGCCAGGCCGGCCTGCTTCATCACTTCGGCCGCGTAATCCTCGACGACTTTTTCGATGCCTTCGCCAACCACCAAGCGATGGAAACTGATCACTTCGGCGCCTTCCTTCTTGAGCACGTTGCCGACGGTCTCGTTGGTATCGAGTACGTAGGGTTGGCCGGTCAGGGTGACGTCGTTGATGATCTTGTTGATCTTGCCGCTGATGATCTTCTCAAGGATTTCCGGTGGCTTGGACTTGTCCTTCTCGGACATTTTGGCCAACTCGATTTCCTTTTCCTTGGCGACGAATTCGGCCGGCACGTCCTTCTCGGAGATGTGTGGCGGGTTCATCGCAGCGATGTGCATGGCAAGACCACGGGCCAGATCAGGCGATCCGCCCTTGACCTCGACGATCACACCAATGCGGCCGCCATGCAGATAGCCGGCGACTTCGTTCTTGCTATCGACATGAACCATGCGGCGCAGCTGCACGTTCTCGCCGACCTTGGCAATAACCGCAGCGCGTGCTTCCTCAACGGTGCCGCCACCGGGGAACGGAGCGGCCTTGAGTGCGTCGATATCGTTGACTTCTAGCGCAGCGGTGGCGACTTGATCGGCAAAGGCGAGAAAGTTCTCGTCCTTGGCGACGAAATCGGTTTCGCTGTTGATCTCAACGAGCGCGGCCTTGGATCCGACCTGGGCGAGCACGATGCGGCCTTCGGCAGCAACGCGATCGGATTTCTTGTCGGCCTTGGCCAGGCCGGACTTGCGCAGCCACTCGATCGAGACTTCGATGTCGCCATTGTTCTGCACAAGTGCTTTCTTGCATTCCATCATGCCGGCGCCGGAACGCTCGCGCAGTTCCTTGACCATCTGGGCAGTGATATCCATCGCTAAAACCTCACAGCTTGGCGCGACCGGGTCGTCGCGCGAAAAAAGACGGGATGGCTGCACCTCGATTCGGACCGAGTTCTCTTCAAGGCGAAACATGCCTTGAGTGATCGGGCTATCTTGGCCACGCAGCATCTTGAGTCCTTGGCGCTCAACGACGTAGGTGAGCACCAAGGACAATGGCTACCTTCTCAAACCGAAAAGGCAGCCGTGTGACTTACTCGGCAGCTGGAGCTTCCACCGCGGGCTTGGCGCTTGCTTCAGCAGACTTCTCAGCTGTTTCGGCTGGCTTGGCGGTCGCCTCAGCAGCCTTTTCGGCAGATTCAGCCGGCTTGGCATCCGAATGCGGCTTGGCCGGACCCGAGCGACGCGCGCCCGAGGACGGTGGCGGACCGCGCTTGGCCGGCGGCTTGCCGCGCGGAGCCTGCTTGCGACGGTCATCCTTGGCGATCGGGTTGCCATCGGAGTCCATTTCAACGAACTCGTCGTTGTTGATGGCGACGGTTGGCGAGGCGGCCTTGCCTTCAAGCACGGCATCGGCGACAGCGCTGGTGTAGAGCTGGACGGCGCGGATCGCGTCATCATTGCCCGGGATGGCGTAGTCGACCAAGCTCGGGTCATAGTTGGTATCGACCACGGCAACCACCGGAATACCCAATTTCTTGGCTTCCTGGATGGCAATGTTCTCGTGGCCGATGTCGATCACGAACAGTGCGTCGGGCAGGCGGCCCATATCCTTGATGCCGCCGAGCGAACGCTCAAGCTTTTCGCGCTCACGGCTAAGCTGCAGCACTTCGTGTTTGACAAGTTTCTCGAAGCGACCGTCGGTTGACATGGCCTCGATTTCCTTGAGGCGGGCAATCGATTGCTTGACCGTGCGGAAGTTGGTCAGCATGCCGCCGAGCCAGCGCGCGGCAACATAGGGCTGGCCGCAACGAGCGGCATCTTCCATCACGGCTTCGCGCGCGGAGCGCTTGGTGCCGACGAAAAGCAGGGTGCCGCGCTTCTGCGCGAGTCCCGAGACGAAATTCATCGCATCGTTGAACAGCGGCAAGGTCTTTTCAAGATTGATGATGTGGATACGTCCGCGTGCACCGAAAATGTACGGTGCCATGCGGGGATTCCAGTAACGTGTCTGATGGCCGAAATGGACGCCCGCTTCGAGCATCTGGCGCATGGTGACTTGTGGCATGGTAAAGCTCCATTCGTGGGCAGCCGCACGGTTTAGGTGTGGTGTACGGTAATGCCCGGGGTTGAGACCTCCACGTATCCGCCGTCTGCGACCTCCAAGGAGGCACCCCGAAAACGGTGACGATACGTGTGCGGATTTGGTCAAACGAGGATAGGTGTTTACCCTTGTTCGCCAGTGATGACCCCGCGCATGGATTGCGGGGCCGATAAGCTGGAAGGCTTGCAAACGAGCAAGCTGCCCAAGTTATCCGTAGAATTGTAGCCTGTCCACGGCGCCTGCGACAAGCGCCCAAGAATCTAAGCCCGGACTATTCATGAATTACACACGCCCTCACTTGCCCCTTGAATCCACACGCCCTTTTGCTCATTCGACAATAGTCCCTGCTATGGCCTCACTCGCGAAAAACCGTGTGAATCCAATGCCCTGCGCGATCATCGCGCGTATTCACGAATAGGCCGGGCCGGAGATCCCATGTCAGTCACCATCAAGACCCCAGAAGATATCGAGAAGATGCGCATAGCCGGTCGTCTCGCCGCTGAAGTGCTCGAAATGATCGCGCCGCACGTCAAAGCTGGCGTGACCACCGAGGCGCTGGACAAGATTTGCCACGACCACATCGTAGATGTGCAGGATGGCATCCCGGCCAATGTCGGCTACAAAGGGTTCACCAAAACCCTGTGTACGTCGGTCAATCACGTCATTTGTCACGGTATTCCGTCCGAGACCAAGGTGCTCAAGGACGGTGACATCGTGAATATCGATGTCACCGTGATCAAGGATGGCTGGCATGGCGACACCAGTCGCATGTATTTCGTCGGCGAACCGTCGGTGCTGGCACGACGCCTGGTCGAAACGACACGTGATGCGATGCTCGCCGCGATCGCCATCGTCAAACCCGGTACCACGCTCGGAGACATCGGCGAGACCATCCAGAAGTTCGCCGAGTCGCGCAATTTCTCGGTCGTGCGCGAGTACTGCGGTCACGGAATCGGTCGTATTTACCATGAGGATCCGCAGGTTCTGCATTACGGTCAGGCCGGAACCGGCTTGACGTTGAAGAAAGGCATGACCTTCACCATCGAGCCGATGATCAACGCGGGCAAGCGCCACACGCGCTTGTTGCCGGATGGCTGGACGGTGGTCACCCGCGATCATTCGCTGTCGGCGCAGTGGGAGCACACGATTGCGGTAACCGACGATGGCTTCGAAATCCTGACGCCGTGGCCGACAGCGGCCTCAAGCTGAAATCCAGTGGCTGCATCCGTCCAGTCGGCGACGCGTGTACCGGCATTGCCGAGACTGGCCAAGCCGGTACCGCGCGTGGGTGTCGTCGGCCCGGCGAGATTGGCTTTGCGTCAGTATCTCGCCGACTACGATCGCGATCTTGCCGGCGCATTCCGCGATCATGCCGATGCGGGGGAAATCATTGCGGCGCGCACGGCCGCTGTGGAACGCATGCTCGGATATGCCTGGTACTGCTGGCTCGGTGAGACGGTCAACGCTGCGCTGATTGCAGTCGGAGGATTTGGCCGTGGCGAGTTGTTTCCGCATTCCGATGTCGATCTGCTGATTCTGACCGTCGAGTCGCCCGATCCACGCATGATCCGGGCGATTGAATCTTTTTGCGCCTGTCTGTGGGATCTGGGCATCAAACCTGGCTTGGCGGTGCGCGATCTCAGTGGATGTCGGGCGCTGGCCGCGCAGGATGTGAGTGTCTATACCAATTTGATCGAAGCGCGCTTTCTCGTGGGTTCTCGCGAACTGGCCGAGGAACTGCTTGCGCCATTGCCGGATGAAACCCTATGGACACCCGGCGGTTTTTTGATCGAGAAGAAAGCCGAGCAGGCAGCACGCCATCTGCGCTTCGGCGACACCGCCTACAACCTCGAACCGCAGCTCAAGGAAGGCCCCGGCGGATTGCGCGATCTGCAAGTGATCGGTTGGTTGGGTCGTGCGATTGCCGGGTCTGATGATCCGGCCATGATGGTCGAGGCGGGTCTGCTTGATGCGACCGAGGCCGAAGCGCTGGCCCTGGCCAAGGCCACCCTGTTTCGCATCCGCTACGCGCTGCATCTGCTCGCCCGTCGTGGCGAGGAGCGGCTGTTATTCGATTACCAGCGCGAGCTGGCGAAGAGCCTGGGCTATCGCGATGAACACGCCGACAACCTCGGCGTCGAGCAATGCATGCAGGATTACTATCGCGCCGCACGCCGGATCGCCGGGACCAACGAAGAATTGCTCGCTCGCTGCAGCGAGATGCTGGCGACGTCGGCGGAGAGTGCGGAAAAACTTGGCGGCGGATATCTCAGAATCGGTGATCGCCTCGATGTCGATGACAGCCATCGCCTTGGCGAAGAACCGCGCGCGTTGATCGAGCTGTATGCGCTGATGGCGACCGAGTCTGGAATTCGCGGGTTGCGCGCCAATGCGTTGCGACAAGTGCGCTTGGCGCTGGCCAATCCGACCCTGGATTTCGATCAGGCAGAGGTCTTTCAATCCTTGCGTCAACTGTTCGAGCATGGCGCGGCGGCGGTTGAGGCGTTGGCCGCGATGGCGCGGCATGGCGTGCTCGCGCGGCTGATTCCCGGCTTCGCCCAAGTCACCGGACGCATGCAGTACGACTTGTTTCACGTCTACACGGTCGACGAGCACACGATGCGTGTGTTGCGTTTCATTGCACGTTTCGCGGTTGATGAAGGTGCGCGAGATTTCAAGCTCGCGCACTCGCTCTATCAGCGCATTCCGCAACCCGCGTTGCTTCTGCTCGCCGGATTGTTCCACGATATCGCCAAGGGTCGGGGCGGCGATCATTCGGCACTCGGCGAGGAGGACGCGCGGGCCTTTTGCACACGGCTCGGCTTGCGTCCCGCGGCGATCAGTCTGGTTGCCTGGCTGGTGCGCAATCATTTGCTGATGAGTGTGACCGCACAGCGCCAGGACATCACTGATCCGGCCGTTGTGCATCGCTTCGCCGGGCAGGTTGATGACTGGGAGCGACTCGATTATCTCTATTTGCTGACCGTCGCTGACATCAACGGCACCAGTCCGAAATTGTGGAATACCTGGCGCGATCGTTTGCTATCGGATCTTTATTCCGCGACACGCTACGTGTTGCGCGAGGAATCCGGCGAATTACCCAAGGCCGAGGAACGCGTCGCCGAAACCCGCATGCGTGCCGAGGGGATGCTGGCTCCGAAAGGCATCGACCACGATGCAGTCGTCCGAATCTGGGCGGATTTTCCCGAGGAAAGTTTTCTGCGCTATCGGCCTGAGCAGATCGCCTGGCAGACCGAGGCGATAGCCGCTCATGCCGACCGCGATGAAGCGTTGATTCGAATCAACCCAATGGGCGTGCGCGGAACCTCCGAAGTGTTTGTCTATTCGCGCGATCGTGATGGCCTGTTCGCGACGATCACCGCGGTGCTTGATCGTGCGCAACTCAACGTGGTTGAGGCGCGCGTCATCTCGGCGCATTCGGACAAGGTGCTGGATACGTTTTTTGTGCTCGATTCGGCGGGCAGACCCTTGCTCGATGCCGACCAGGTCAGCGCGCTGGATCGCGCCTTGCGTGCAGCATTGGCTCAGCATGAATTGAGCGCGCAGCCGGTACGGCGCGCCTTGCCGAGAACCTTGCGTCATTTTCACATTGTTCCTCGAATCGTGTTCAGCATAGTTGCCGAACGCACCCGACTGGGGCTGGTTTGTACGGATCGCCCCGGTCTGCTGGCATCGGTCGCGCAAACCTTCCGCGCACTCGGCGTGCGCGTCCACGACGCGCGTATCGCCACCTTCGGTGAACGCGTCGAAGACTTTTTCCGCATCAGCGACGACAATGATCAGCTGCTCGATGAGCGCGCCGAGGAAAATCTGCGCGCGGCTCTGCTTGAGCAACTCGATTTGCGTCAACCCGAACCTCGCAAGGAAACCCATGTCAGCTATTGAAACGATCATTGATTCGGCGTGGGATCGGCGCAGCGAATTGACCGAAAGCGAGATCGAGAAATCGATCCGCCCCGCGGTTGAAGCCGCACTGGATCTGCTGGAAAGCGGCAAGGCGCGCGTCGCCGAAGCGCAGTTAAATGGCAACTGGATCGTTCACCAGTGGTTGAAGAAAGCGGTGCTGCTGTACTTCCGCATCAACAACAATCGGATCATGGACGGTGGCCCGATGCAGGCTTGGGACAAGGTGCCTTTGCGCTTTGTCGATGCGGATGCCGACACGTTTTCCAGCGCCGGAGCGCGCGTCGTACCGGGTGCGCTGGTGCGGCGTGGCGCGCATGTTGCTACCGATGCCGTGCTGATGCCCAGCTACGTCAACATTGGCGCCTACGTTGGCGCCGGTACGATGGTTGATACCTGGGCCACGGTTGGCTCTTGCGCGCAGATCGGTTCGCGCGTGCATCTGTCCGGTGGTGTCGGTATCGGTGGCGTGCTTGAGCCGCTTCAAGCCGGGCCGACCATCATCGAGGATGATTGCTTCATCGGCGCACGCTCGGAAGTCGTCGAAGGGGTTGTCGTCGAGCGCGGCAGCGTCATCGGCATGGGTGTGTTCCTTGGCCAGTCGACCAAGATTTACGATCGCGCAAGCGGTGAGATCAGCTACGGGCGTATTCCGGCAGGTAGCGTTGTGGTTGCCGGTTCTTTGCCCGCGGCCGATGGCAGTCACAGTTTGTATGCAGCGGTGATCGTCAAGCGCGTCGATGAAAAAACCCGCTCTAAAACCGCCATCAACGAGTTATTGCGAGCATGACCATCGAGCTCTACGGATTGAATAATTGCGACACCTGCCGCAAGGCGCGCAAATGGCTGGATCGGCAGGCTATCGACTATCGCTTCATCGACTATCGCGAGCAGCCATCCACTCCAGCCATGCTCAAAACCTGGGCCGACGCGGTGGGCGGTTTCGATAGCTTGATCAATCGCAGCAGCACGACTTGGCGCAACCTCCCGCCAAGCCGAAAAACGCCCGGCTCGGTAGCCGAATGGAATCTGTTGATCCGCGAGTATCCGGCGCTGGTCAAGCGACCTGTGCTGGTGATGGCCGAGGACAAAGTGCAGCTCGGTTTCAATGACAAGCTGTATGCCGGATTGTTTTCTTCCAAGACTTGAGAAGATCCCGTAGGAGCCCCGCCAGGGGCGAGCTTTTTTTGAAATTGGCCACAAGCTCGCCCCGGGCGGGGCTCCTGCATCGCTCCGATCACCCACACTTAGAATCATGACGACCATCCTTGATCTCACCAGTGAACTGATCCGCCGCGCATCGGTGACCCCGAAAGATGAGGGATGTCAGGCCTTGCTTGCAGCGCGTCTATCCGCCGTGGGATTTGATGTCGAAAATCTGAGTTTTGCTGAGGTCGACAATCTGTGGGCGACACACGGAACGGCAGAGCCGGTGTTGGTATTTCTCGGCCATACCGATGTCGTGCCGACCGGGCCTCAGGAACAATGGTCGAGTCCGCCATTTGAGCCGACCGTCCGTGACGGCCATCTCTTCGGACGCGGTGCTGCGGACATGAAATCCGGCGTGGCTGCGATGACGCTGGCGCTGGAAGCTTTTGTCCAGCGACACCCCGATCATCAAGGCACCATCGCGCTGTTGCTGACCAGCGATGAGGAAGGCCCGTCGATCAATGGCGTGAGACGCGTTGTCGAGGAGTTCCGTAGCCGCAATCAGCGCATCGATTGGTGTCTGGTCGGTGAGCCCTCTTCCCAAGAGCAGCTCGGCGATCTGGTTCGGGTCGGCCGTCGCGGCTCACTGCACGGCCAACTGACCGTGCGCGGTGTGCAGGGTCATGTCGCCTACCCTGAAAAAGCACTCAATCCAATCCATGCCGCGGCGGCGGCGCTGGCCGAATTGGCCGCAATTCGCTGGGACGAAGGCAACGTCTCGTTCCCGCCAACGTCATTCCAGATCTCGAATATCCACGCCGGAACCGGTGCGAACAACATCATCCCCGGCCACCTAGAGGTGACCTTCAACTTCCGCTTCAGCACCGCGAGCACGACGAATAGCCTGCGCGAAGAGCTTGAGGCCTGCCTCGTCCGTCATTCACTGGACTTCAACTTAGAGTGGAACCTGTCGGGTGATGCTTTTCTGACTGAGCCGGGCCCGCTGCGGGATGCGGTCGTCGCGGCAATCGAGTCCGCCTGCGGGATCACTCCAGTCATGAGTACCGGCGGCGGCACCTCGGATGGTCGCTTCATCGCGCCGCTCGGTGCCGAAGTGGTCGAGCTGGGTCCGATCAATGCAACGATTCACAAGATCGACGAGAGCGTCGATTTAGAGGATCTGGCGCGCTTGCCGGGTTTGTATCTGGACATCGCCGAGCGATTGCTCGGAGGGGGGTCCGCAAGACTGAATGACTCGCACAAGCGTCGCCGATGTGTGCTGTCTTACGCAAATTGAACACATGCGAATGCGATTCCGTGTGTCATGCGCACCCGGTTCGTGATAAAAATCCGTGGGTTTCCCAGCCAATTGTCGTCAATCGGCGGATAATAGCCGGGGTTTCCGTCGAGTTCGACAGAGCGGCTCGTTCGCTGAGTCGGCGACTTGAACGCGGAACACGCAAGGGATCGCAACCACATCACGCCATCGTGCGTGCCTTCAAGCTGGTCGAGGTGACTGTTTTGCGATTTGATTTCCGGGGCTTGCAACTGCCATCGACGCTGCTACTTCGTGTGTGCTTTGCGCTCGGATTGCTGCTCGGCTCTGGCCACGTCCTTGCCATCGATTTCACCCCACATGGCACCCAGCCGGGCCTGCTCTGGGCGCTTGAGGAGCCGGAAGCGTGCATGTCCTGTCACCGAGGCTTTTCGGGAACCTCGCCGCAGTTCATGCCGCACAGTTCGTGGGGCGGCTCGATGATGGCAAATGCGATGCGCGATCCATTGTTCTTCGCGGCACTTGATGTTGCCAACAAGGATTATCCCGGCGTCGGCGATTTTTGTCTGCGTTGCCATACCCCACCTGGTTGGTTGAACGGTCGTGTCGTCAAGGCAATCGGCGGCGGCAGCAGTGGTGCCGGCGGTGCGAGCGCGTGCCAGCTGACCGGCGACTACGACGACAACGACACCAAGGGCAACGACTATGCCGGTGTCACCTGCCATTTCTGCCACCGCATGATGCCCTCTGGGCCCGGAGGTGAGGCCGGTATGATCGGCAACGCCAACATCTGGATCGACAATGCGACGAGCTGCACGAACCCGAACGGATCCACCTATGGCGGCCCCTGTCGACGCGGCCCCTATACCTACGCCGACGGAGCGCTAGAGCCGCCGCATGGCTGGGTCAAATCCGCCTATCACGAGGATTCAAAACTCTGCGGAACCTGTCATGACGTATCCACACCGGATACCGACGCAGGCCCGCTCAAGACTCTCGTGCTGGAAGGCGGAGTGACAACGACACGACCGATGCCGATCGAGCGCACCTATTCGGAATGGAGCCGGAGCCTGTTTGCTGATGTGATCTACCGCGACGGGCTTGGCGAAGGCGCTTCTGGAACCCCCGCCATTGCGCGTGCCGAGCAATGCCAAGGCTGTCATATGCGAATCAGCGAGGACGCAACGGCCAAGGCCTGCAACCAGAACCCCTCGGGTTCTCGAACCGGCAACCTGCCTGTCCACGAGTTTGCCGGGGCCAATACCTGGGTCCCCTCGATCATTAAGGCCGAATACGCGAACGATGTAACAGGGTTCGGCCGCGAAGCCGACTACGACCGCACGATCGCCAGCGCGCAAGCAATGCTTGCCTCGGCGGCGCAGGTTGAGAGCTCAATCCTTTCCTATGCGGCGCCAACGGCAGGCACCGCGGGTTCGATCACTGTGCGGATCAAAGTTATCAACCTGAGCGGACACAAGTTGCCTACAGGCTATGCCGAAGGTCGTCGCATGTGGCTCAACGTCAAGGCCCGCAGCGCCACCAACGCAGTGGTCGGCGAGAGCGCGGCCTATGATCCGTTGACGGCCGAACTCACACTCGATGCGCAAGCCAAGGTCTATGAAACCCTGCAAGGCATCTGGACACCGGGATCACCCGGCGAGTGCAAGATCGAGGATGCGGGCAAGGCGCAGTTCCATTTTGTGCTGAACAATTGCATCCGCAAGGACAATCGAATCCCGCCACTCGGTTTCCACCCGGCGAGCGCCAGTGATCCGAATGCCGACGAAATGCGACCGGTGGCCTACAGCTACCCACAAACGTCGCCGGGTTCAGGCACCTTGGTCAACTACGACATCACCGATTACACCTTCACGCTGCCCGCTGGAACCGCACGGCCGATCAGCATCGCCGCCGAGTTGAAGTTCCAGATGTCGAGCAAGGATTACATCGAGTTTCTGCGTGACCAGGCAATCACGGCTCCGATTATTCCTGCCGAAAATACCATGTGCGCAGATGGCCCCAATCGCCCGTTCAATGTTGGTCCGCAGTCGCTTTCACGCGGCGAGTACATGTTCCAGCTTTGGACCAATCCGGCTTATGGAAAGTCTCCGCCTGAAACAGCTGGCAACATTGGAACGGTTGTTT
>JBBSVJ010000102.1:0-12300 GCA_038233665.1 Lysobacterales bacterium | reverse complement strand
AATTTGCGCTTTCAACCCGTGGCCGCCGCTGCGGCGTATCGCGCCTTGGTCGATCTCTATCCCGACGATGTCGAGAGTGCAATTCATCTGGTCGAAAGCGAACTCGATGCACTGCAAGGTGAGTCAGCGCGAAAATCGCTCGCGCGCTTGGCCGCCTTGCCAGCGACTCGCAATGATCCGCGATTGATCTTGTTGCGATCTCGAATTGCGCGCCTCGACAACGATTTCGCACTGGCAGCGCGCGAAGCCGAATCAGCTCGGCAGATCGCCGAGCAATACGATCTGCCAGCACTCGCTGTTTCTGCTGCGCTGGCCGAGGCCGCGGCGTTCAACGGGCAAGGTCAACTCGATCAAGCCGCGCGATTGCTCGCCAAGACCGATCAGGCCTGGTCCGCGCGCGTCGATTCGAGTTCATTGCTCGACTTGCGCCTTCGTCGCGTGCACGTTCTGCGCGAGCAAGGACATCTTGCTGATGCCGAGTTGATCATTGACCAGCTCCAGTCCGAGACGACGGCGGCGTTGCCGCGCGCGCGCATCGGGATCGATGCGGCCCTCGTGCAGACCTTGTCGAATCAAGCCGTTGAAGCCGATGCCATCTTGCTGCGGATCAAGCCCGCGATTGATCGATCGGGAGATCCCGATCTCTCGGTTGGCTGGCTCAACGCCGATGCTCTCAATGCAGTCGCACGCAACGATATCGACCATGCGCTGCAGGCGTTCGCGCAGGCATTCGCTCTCGCTCGGTCAAGCGGTCGTGCTGGTCGACATGTGGCGCTGCAGGTGAATGCCGGTTTGGCCCTGGTGCGACAGAAGCGCTTCGTGGAAGCCGATCTGCAATGGCAACAAGCGCTGGAAACATTCGAAGCACTCGGTGATCGACGAGGGCAGGCCACCTGCCTTGGCAATCTCGCGGCGTCCGCCTCGACCCAAGGGCAACTCGTACGCAGCGTCGAACTCAATACACACGCACTGAGTTTGTTTCGCGAACTGAACCTCACCGGCCCGCAAGCGCGAACCGCCTACAATCTCGCACTCGCTGCGACACGTGATGGCAAGCTTGAACAAGCGCGTAGTTACTTCAAGGAAGCCGGCGAGGCTTGGCAAGCCGACGGCCAGAACGATCTGGCGTTACGCGCAGCGGTTGGCGAGGCCGATTTCGCGCTGACAACAGGTGATGCTGCAGCCGCCAAGCGCGTCTTGGATGCGATCACGCATGTCGAATCGGTGTCGCCGCTCAGTCGATCGCATCTGCTTGCGATGAAGGCGCAGATCGCGTTGACCCAGGGAAACCTCGCCGAATCACATCAACTGCATGAGCAGTCCCTCATCCTGCGCAAGCAGGATGGCAACGAGGGCTGGATTGCTCTGAGCAAACTCGAACTTCTTCGCAACGAGTTGCTCAGTGATCACGATCCGGTTCGCGTACAAGTCGCCTCGGAATCTCTCGCTCGACGTTTTGCCGCGCTCGGCGAAGCCCGCGATGAAGCGCGTGCGTGGTTGCTTGTCGTCGATGCGCAGTTGACCCGCAAAAGAGTTGAAGAAGCGCGACTGACACTCGAAAAGACACAAGCAATCAGTCAAGCTTTCTCCGATCGCACCCTCGCATTCGATCTCGAATGGGCTGAAGCCTGGGTCGGTAATGTCGACGAGAGGACATTGCGCTTGCGCGCGCTTCAGCATCGCGCCCGCGGAGAAGGCTACCTCGCCCAGGCAATCCGAGCCGAGCAAGCACTCGCCCTTCTTTCATCCAAAGAGGCCAGCGAAAACGCAAACGCTATGCCGGTTCCGATTTACGCGCGTATCGGGAAACCACCTGCACGGCTGGAATAGTTGAGCTCCGGGCGAGCGGACAACTGCTTCAATAATCGAATACAGGCAGTTGAGCTTTCAGATGACAACACGTATGACGGCGCGCCGGGATCGTAAATGCGGATCTTCATGTCCCGATCGCCGAGAGAAATTATCCTGTCTTCAATCTTTTTGACGGTAAATTCGATGGATTGGGTCGAATCCCCTCCACTTGCTGCCGGAACGCATCGACGCTATCGGGCGTCGACAGCCAAGCATCCTCTGCTCTGGATTCAGATGCCAACGCCAAGCCGAGAGGTCGGGGCCGGGTTTGGCCATGTTGAGGACTCCTGAAAGTTAGTTCAGGGTGTCCACTAAACCGAAGGAACCGTCACGTCGGCTTGAACGAAAAGTTAGATTTCAGTCTTTGTCACCCCGTCCGCGATTGCAGCCATCACACAGTGTTCTGAGGTTGGAGAGATCGTTTGTTCCAGCCTTTGACACGTGAACTATATGATCAACTTCTAAGGTAACCCCATCCGCGGCAGTCTTGCCACAGATGGTGCATTTGTGGCCGTCCCGGGTAAGAACTTGATACCTAAGTCCGACTGGTAGAGGCAGACGGCTTTTCCGAGGCCTCTCCCAGCGTTCTGAAAGTTGCTCCTCCGAAATTCGCTTCCCATGGAAATCAGCGATCCGCTTTGCCAGCCTCCGCAGTCCACCAAAATGCCGTCTGTAGTGACCAAGCGTGTACTTTGATCCGTGCTTTTTGAGGTAGCTCTCGAAAGCCCTATCCGTCGGGCAGTCATCATGTTCCTCCCAGCAATCCATAAAGGCTTCGACCATCTCCGTGGGGTCTTTCGAGAACGTCCATTTCGGCACAAGCCCCGCTGCTTCCATGGCTTTGTGCCATCCGGCGAAACGAACCCCGATCTGGGATGAGCAAAGCACACGTTTAGGCCAACGATCATAGGCCTTTTGGGTAAACGTGTCGGCCGTCTTTTCGCGCGCAAATGCTTGGAGTGACTCAAGGATCTCGCGCTTCGTTACTTTCGGCCCGGAGCGGACATGCTTTGTGAAGTCGTAACTTCTTTCTTTCACTAGCGAGAACCCTCCCCTGAGATCTAACACCAGAATTGAGCCGCGTGCGTTAGCACGTCGGCTCGAATGAAAAGTTAGGCATTCCTGCCGCTAGCTATCTGGCCAGCTACATGTGGCATCGATTAGTGGACGCCAGTATTCGCCGGAAGTGCCTGACTGTTCCCGCTCCAAGTGCTCGTCATACTCGGGGATTCTGGCATTCGGTCGCTCAGCAATGATGGAGCGATACGCTTTGAGAACGCTTCGAATACCCGCCGTTTGGGATGAGAGCACATTTTTTCGGTCTTTGGATTCTGGATTTGCAAGCTGTTCGGACATCATTCCAAACATGTATTGAGCGAGAAGTTCTGAACTGAACTCGATGGCTTCGTCCGGCAGTAGCGCAAGAAGCTCAGAGCAAACAAGGATATCAACGTCCTTGCTCTTCTCCTCCCAGCGAAGCAATTGCGAGCGGACCAAGGGCGCGTCCTTTGAAAGCGGCTCCGCCTCGAGAAACCTAACCAATGGCACTACGTCTGGAGTGTCCAAGCCATGTTTGTTCACGGCGAGCACTACCGACGACAGCGACAATAGACAAATGAATGCAATGAATGACTTCATAAGAACTGCGGTATGCCTAACGCTTGAGTTGAGCGGCGGCGTAACCGTCCGCCTCGAACGATTTGTTATGCCTCTCTGTACTCACTATCAATTTCTTCAGCAATCTTGACGAAGTGCTCATGTTGTTCGCGCAGGTAGAAATGGTAGACGCGGGCATCACTTTCAGTAAGACCCCTTGGGTTTTCTGACAGATAGTCTTTGAGAACAGAAATTGCGTGCTTGTACTCGTTTAGATCGTAACGCGTGTAATCATTGAGCTCGCTGCGCTCCGAAAGCGCGGCCTCAAATCTCGTGTACATGTCTTCGATGGAGCCCAGCATAGACAGGCCGAAAGAGCTATTGCCATCTGAGGGCGAATGTATACCTTGGGACACTTTTTCGAATAAGTAGCCAGTCGATGCGTGAAAGATGTCTTTAAGAAGATCGTTCCCGAACTTATCACGATGCATCTGATCTGCCTCTTGTAGCTTCTTAGATAGCGATGAAAGAGTCGTCTCTATCTCTCCCAATTGCTCCGCAACAATCAAAATAAGGTCGACGTCGATGAACTGCGGATCATTCTCGGCCGATGCTCGCATCAGCGAGAACCCAGCCTGGCTCATTGTGATGCGAGAAAAGTAAATGTAATACGATAGTTTCTTAATTTTTTGTTTCGTTGGGTGACCAATCGCTGAGTTTCGAATTTCTCTAATTCGTGTGAGCCGATCGCTCGGCGTATGAGATATGTCGAAGGCCTCGGAAAGATGGCGCACAGCGTCTTGTTGCAGGAAAAGGGATTGAAGAATGCCGTATGTGTAAATGTACTTCAGGCCATGGCTAGAAGGGTATGGCGAAGCAAAGTAATCATGGATCGAAAGCGTTGTGTCTCCGATTACATCCAGAGAGCTACATATCTGATTCCAAGTACCTCTAGAGCCAAGCAACTCGACTTGGTGGCGCCCTGTGTTTATGAAATTGCGAACTTCGCCTTCGAGACGTGTAATGCGCTCCAAGGCGGAACTGATGTCCTCAAATGCTTCAGTCATCGATAGGACCGCCAAGAGGCATAACACCGGAAATAAGCCGCCGCGTCAGCGGTCGGCTTGATTGAACAGTTATGCGCTTCTTGCGCGCCATATATGCGGCGACTGAAAGGTGTAACGCCACAATGCAAAAAATATTGGAACCGCCAGAACCGAGCCAATTGCGAGACCATTAAAGAGCGATTTTTCGAGGTTTATGATGCTTGCCGCGAGATAGTACAGAGTCACAAGTCCGCCGCATGCCATATAGATGAAATAGATGACCCAAAATGGCCGCCAGCCCATAGGGACTTGACGAATGTATCCCCAAAGGCCGAAAAGAAACAGCGCATTAAAAACATCCCAGGCAGACTCGAGTGGCGAAGAGAATCCACGAACAAGGACAAGCGCCGTACCAAGAACGAGGAACCCAAAATAGAGCCGCCAATAGAGCCCAGGTTTTAACGATTTATCGAGGCTCATGAGGGGCATAACTACTATTCGACACCAAAGTGGTGTCTATTCCTTGATTCTAACATGACATTTTGTGCAAATGACGCGACGTATCGATCAATACAATCAATGCGTTGGATCGATAGTGGCGTCTAATCCTAGTGTCTAATTGTGCACGGTTCCCTCGGCGAGGGTAATTCTGTTCTAATTTGAATTGTCCGTGTCCGTGTCCGTTTTCCGACGTGAAGATATGCTTCTGGCCGACTCCGGCGGCCATTGGGTCAGAAGTGCTCCCCACATTGTTGAGCTGGTCACGAATAGTCGATTCAAGCGATCAATTCAATTGCCAAGATCGGCCGCATTCGCCGGCCATTTTCTGAGCATCCGATCGCCTCTCTTGATTGAGGGGGAGTCGATTCCGGATCTCGCGCCATCAAGTGGAGCTGCATGAAGGATTCTGGCGTTTTGCCGGACGGTTGCAGGACAAAAAGAAACCCGCGCTCGGCGGGTTTCTTTGAAAGCCTTGTAATGATTGGTCGGGGAGACAGGATTCGAACCTGCGACCTCTACGTCCCGAACGTAGCGCTCTACCAGACTGAGCTACACCCCGATACCGGCCCGCGCTTGGCGGGGCGCGAATGATAGCGGTGGTGGTGGTGTAGCGCAACGTCTGTCTGAAAGGTCTGGGGCCGATCTGATAATCTAGGCGACCCGCTCCGTGGTGCACAAACGCGCCGTGGCGGCTGACTTTCCGAGGATTTCATGGCTCTGACACCCGCCCGCACCATGCCCGGCGTATTGGAACTGCTGCCGCTCGATCAGATTGCCTTCCAGGGCATGCTCGATACCGTACGCAGCAACTTCGAACGCTTCGGTTTTCTGCCGATCGAGACACCCGTGATGGAATTCGCGGACGTGTTGCTGACCAAATCCGGCGGCGAGACCGAGCGCCAGGTGTATTTCGTGCAGTCCACCGGTTCGATGGAGCAGGGCGACAAGCCCGATCTGGCTCTGCGCTTTGATTTGACCGTGCCGCTCGCTCGCTATGTCGCCGAGCATGAGCATGGTTTGAGCTTTCCGTTCCGGCGTTACCAGATTCAGCGCGTCTACCGCGGAGAGCGTGCGCAGCGTGGACGTTTCCGCGAGTTTTATCAGTGCGATATCGATGTGATCGGAAAGGATGCCTTGTCGGTACGCTACGACGCCGAGATTCCGGCAACGATCTATGGCGTGTTTCGCGATCTGGCGATTGGGCCATTCACGATCCAGCTCAACAATCGTCGCCTCATGCGCGGCTGGTTCGAGGGTCTCGGCATTGCCGATGGCGATAAACAAATGGCTGTGCTGCGCGAGGTCGACAAACTCGACAAGCGCGGTATCGATTATGTGCGCGAAACCTTGACCGGCGAGGCATTTGGTTTGGCTGCCGATGTGGTCGACAAGATCCTTGCCTTTGTTCAGGTACGCTCAACTTCGCTGGCCGATGCGCTGGCTAAACTCGAGTCGCTAGGATCAGGCAGTGAAACCTTCGAACAAGGCCGCAATGAGTTGCGCGAAGTGCTCGGTCTGATCAAGGCATTCGGCGTGCCTGAATCGCACTACGCGCTGAATCTTTCGATCGCGCGCGGACTCGATTACTACACCGGCACGGTTTACGAGACCACGCTCAACGAGCATCCGCAGATTGGCTCGATTTGCTCCGGTGGGCGCTACGAGAACCTGGCCGGCAACTACACCAAGTCGAGCTTGCCCGGCGTCGGTATTTCGATTGGCGCGACGCGCTTGTACTGGCAATTGCGCGAAGCCGGATTGATTGGCACGGCGACCAGTTCGGTGCAGGCGCTGGTCACGCAGATGGACGAGACGCAGCTGCCGACCTATTTGGCTCTGGCTACCGAATTGCGATTGGCCGGCATCAATACCGAAGTGGTCATGGAGCCGTCCAAGCTCGGCAAGCAATTCAAGTATGCAGACAAGGCCGGTATCCGGTTTGTCCTCGTGCTCGGTGAAAACGAGATCGCCAACGAAACGGTGACGGTCAAGGATTTGCGTCGCGAGGATCAGTTCGAGGTCAAACGCGCGGAGCTGGTCAAGACCTTGCGCGTTGAGCTGGAACAGATCGCCGCGATGGGTGTGCGCGCATGACCATCGAGCTCGATGGATCTTCACTGACGCGCGAACAAGTCATCGCGATTGCTTGCAAAGGCAGCGATGTTTCGTTGTCAGCAAATGCCTTGGTGCGCGTGCAGCGAGCGGCGGATTTTCTGGCTGAAAAAGTCAAATGTGGCGAACCGGTTTACGGTGTGACCACCGGTTTCGGCAGCAATGCCGACAAGCTGCTTGGCGCACATCGCGCACGCGATGAATTGCCGGGCGGAAACCCCGAACACCACGAAGGCAGCTTGCTCGAAGAGTTGCAGCACAACTTGCTGATTACCCACGCGGTCTGCGTCGGCGAGCCGCTGGCCGACGATGTCGTGCGGGCGATTCTTGCGATCCGGATCAACACGTTGCTGCGCGGACATTCTGGCATTCGCGTATCCACGCTGGAAGCACTGACCACCTTGCTCAACCGCGGAGTCATTCCGTTGATTCCGGCCAAAGGCTCGGTCGGCGCGAGTGGTGATTTGGCGCCATTATCGCATTTAGCCATTGTGCTTCTCGGAGGCGGCGAAGCCTTTGTCGATGGCGAGCGTGTCAGTGGTGCCGAGGCACTCAAGCGTATCGGTGTCGAACCGATCCGATTGTCATTCAAGGAAGGTCTGGCGCTGAACAACGGCACGACGCAGATGCTCGCGACGGCGGTATTGGCCTTGTCGCGTATCGAAAATCTGATCGCGACGGCGGACCTTGCCGCTGCGATGACGCTCGATGCGTTTGCCGGTCGCAGTGGTGCCATGCGCCCCGAAGTGCACGCCCTGCGTCCACATCCGGGGCAGGTCGAAACGGCGCGGCATATCCGCGAGCTGCTTGAAGGCTCGACCCTCGTTGATATCCCGTATCACCTGGTGCCGCGTTTCCGTACCTGGACCGCCGATGCGTGGAGCGATCCGATCGAGCAGCAGCGCCGTTTTGATATTTGCTGGGATTATGTGCCGCCGTCGCAGCGCCACGGTCGCGAAGCGTTTTATCAACGCTTCCTGCCCTTCAAGGGTGGCAAGAAACACCAGCCGCAGGATGCCTATTGTCTGCGCTGCATGCCGCAAGTTCATGGCGCCGTGCGCGATGCCTGGGCGCAGGCTTGCCGGATCATCGATATTGAATTGAACTCGGTTACCGACAATCCGCTGGTGTTCCCGGATGCCGAGAATCCGCGCTTCATCGAGGATCAGGTCATCTCGGCCGGCCACTTCCACGGCATGCCGCTGGCCTTGGCGATGAGCTATATAAAAGCGGCGATTCCGGTGCTCGCTTCTATTTCCGAACGTCGCTTGAACAAGCTTGTCGATCCTGCCAACAACGACGGCTTGCCGGCGTTTTTGATCGGCAACGAGGATGCGACCGATTCGGGTTTCATGATCGTGCAATACACGGCGGCGGCCCTGGTCAACGACATGGCAACACGCGCGCATCCGGCCTCGGTCTATTCGATTCCGACCAGCGCGAACGCCGAGGATCACGTCTCGATGGGCACCAACGAGGCACGCCACGTACTCGATATGACCGAAGATCTCGGTCATGTGCTCGCGCTGGAGTTGTACACCGCTGCACAAGCACTCGAATATCGCCAGGATATGCTCAATGCCGCACGTGGTCTCGCCGAGCGCGGCGACGCAGCTGCATTGGAAGCGAAGATCTGCAACGCGCCACGTGAGGATCATCCGAGTCGCGCCGCATTCGACGCGGAAATGGGCGACCTCATGAAAGCCTTGTCCGAGGCTGGCGAATTTCGAGCGGGCGATGCCGTGCGCAATGCCCTTGCGAAGATCCGCGAACACATTGATTTCATGCAGCGCGATCGCGCCATGGATGGAGATGTGCGGCGCATCTGCGCACTGGTTGCGAGCAATGAATTGCTGGGAGATCCGCGATGAGCGATTGGGTGCGCATTTGTCACACCGCCGAGCTGCTTCCGGGCGAAGTACACACTGGTTGGGATGGTGATACACCGATTGCCGTGTTCAATATCGATGGCGAGCTGTATGCGCTGGAAGATATCTGCACGCATGACGGTGCCGAGCTGACCGGCGGCCCGATCCATGGTCACGAGGTGGAGTGTCCGCGCCACGGCTCGCGTTTTGACGTGCGCACTGGCGAAGCGATGAACCCACCCGCCTATTTGCCGACGGCGAAGTTTCCGGTCAAGGTTGAAGACGGCTGGGTCTATTCACGCGACGATCGTTGAAGCGACGTTTCGAGCTTTAAAGTTGCTTGGCTATCGCCCCTGGCGGGGCTCCTACACAAGCATCGAGCGCCAGGTCATCTTTTGTAGGAGCCCCGCCAGGGGCGAGCCTTGCGGCAAGTCGCAATCAAATCGACTCAAAACGGTTGGCATCTCGATTTTTGCGTACATTGGCAGGATTCCAGATCCGGCCATTCATTGCGATGTAAACGCCGTCCGGCAGGCTCTGCACCGCGCCGACCGCACAGCCGACATTGAACACCGCATCCGAGCCCTGAAAGCGCGCCGGATTCAATGCGCCGGTGAGCACGATGACCTTGTTCTTGATGCTCGCCAGCACAGCCGCGGTTTCGACCATGGTGTCGGTGCCGTGGGTGACCAGCACATGTCGATGCGGTTGCGCATCGATCAGGCGCCGCAGCAGATCACGATCGGCTTCGTCGATATGCAGGCTGTCCTTGCGCAGCGCCGGTAAAACTTCAAACGTGAAAGCGACGCCAAGCGCTTCAAGAATCTTGCCAATTTGTGGATCGCCAATTTCATAAGCCGACTTGTCGTCGAAATAGATCTTGTCGATGGTGCCGCCGGTGGTGACGATGGACAGGTGTTGCATGGAGGTTCCTTGGTCTAGCCCGAGTCTGTGCAAAGTAAAAGAAGTCGGACTGGCGATGGGGTCAGTGAGGTGGATCGAGCAGGTCGGCCGCTTGCGAGCTGACCGAGTTTGGCAGGTCGATCAGGCCTGCCGAGATAAATCGGGCCAGCGCCTGCGAGGGTCGCATATCGCCGGTTTCCTTGATCGAGTAGGCCGCCTGACGACAGAGCAAGGCGGCGGCCATACTTCGAGCGAGGGTCATGGCCAGTCCGCGAGCGCCGGCTTGCAAGGTATCCGGACTCGCGGCGTTGCGATGCAGCCACTGACTAGCCTGCTTGAGCGCCGAGCAGGTGCTCATGGCTTGCGACTGGAGATTCGCCGATGCCTTGGCATCGAGGATCTCGGCAAGCATGCGATTCGCTGACTCCAGCAAGGGTTCAACCCCAACGCTGTTGATGGCACGCAAGCTATCTAGCGCGAGGACGTTGGTCGTGCCTTCCCAGATTGGATAAACCTGGGCATCACGCAGGAGTTGCGGAATGCCGGTGTTCTCTATGTAGCCGGCACCGCCAAACGACTCACAGGTTTCCGAGGCAATGCGCACGGCAAGCTTGCCGGTCCACAATTTGGCCAACGGCGTGAGCAAGCGCAGCAAGGCCAGTTCACTATCGTCGGCGATACCGCATTCACTACGTCCAAGCAGATGAGTGACATGAAACACCAGCTGGAACGCCGCCTCGAATTCGGCCTGCATGTCGGCCAACGTCGCTGCATGCAGCGGATGATCGATGAGACGGCGACCAAACGATTCACGCTGGTGCGCATAGCTGGTCGCCAATGCGATGCAGCGGCGCATTGTCGCCAGCGCACAAACCGCGTTCCAGGTGCGCGTGACATTGAGCATCGGCGTGATCAGGCGTACCCCGCGGACCAAACCGTCAACCGGTGTTGCCAGCGCGCCATCGAGGTGGATCTCAGCGGTGGCCAGCTCACGCGTGCCGAGTTTGTCCTTCAACCGATCGACGCGAATGCCGTTCCAGCGGCCCTTGTCATCGTGCGTTTCGAGATAGAACAAGGCCAGAGCATCGGCGCCTTCGCCAGCCCCTTGTGGACGCGCGAGGGTCAAGGCCATTTCGCCGATCAGCGCCGAGGTAAACCATTTGCGTCCGTGCAGGCGGTAGCGACCATTGCCGGCCGGTCGCGCTTCGGTTTCACTGTTGCCGACATCAGAGCCGCCCATCAGCTCGGTCATCCATTGGCCGGACAACCACAACTGCGCCGGATCACGGGAGATCAGATGCGGCACGGCGCGGTTGATCAGCTCTTCGTTGCCGGATGCCTTGAGCGCGGTCGCCGCACCGTCAGTCATCGCCAGCGGGCAGGTGTAGAACTCGCTGGCGATATGATGCAGATAGACGCGGGCGAACTGGTCGCAGCGGGCGAATTCGCCGTGCGCGATTTCGTGTCCGGCGGCGATCAGTCCGTAATGCGCTGCCAGCGCCCCTTCGCGATGCCAAACGGGTGTCGATTCGATGCGATCGATGCGCTCGCCCCAGGCATCAAAACGAGTCAGCGACGGTTCGCATGGCGCGCGCGCGCGTGCTTCCACCCAGGCAAGCGCGGCCTGCGCACCGAGTGCATCGAGATCGTCGTTGATCGCCGAGCGCATCGACGGCGGCAGGCTGCGATCTAGCCACGCCTGCAGCACGCGATCGGTCAGATGCTGATTGCCAAGGATGGGTGCGCTTGGGGGATTAGCCATGAGGCGGGAGTATAGCCTTGCGTCGAATAAAGCCGAATCGCGGCCTCAAGCCTTTTTTGCGCTGCGCGTTATCCAGCCCAAGGTGCCGATCAAGCAAACGCAAAGGATAATTTCGATCACTGCGGGTAAACGCATTGACGGAATGGCGTAGGCAGCAACAATGCCGTGGCAGAAATAACCAAGACTGACGATGCCTACCCAAAGCAGGGCGCGCTTGGCGCCGCGTCGCAACGCGAGCAGTGGCAGCAGCAATGGTGGCAAGGTCAGGGCCAGGGCGAGGCCAATCTGCCCATTCGCGGGTGGTGCGAGCCAGGCATGCCAGAGCACCTGCAGAATGACCAGCGCGGCCCAAGCGACGAATCCACAACGCATGGCAATCATGCCGGCGTCCCGAGACGAGCGCTTATTTCGGCAACGCGGCGACCGAGAGCGCGGGCGAGAATGCGCTCGTCCTCGCTGAGCGGAGTTTCTCCATCAACCCCGGCGACATGGCTGGCGCCGTAAGGTGTGCCGCCGGTCGTCGTCCGATTGAGCGCCGCCTCGGTGTAGGGGATGCCAACGATCAACATGCCGTGATGCAGCAACGGCACCATCATCGACAACAAGGTGCTTTCCTGGCCGCCGTGCATGGTCGCGGTCGAGGTGAATACGCCGGCTGGTT
>JBBSVJ010000101.1:0-12387 GCA_038233665.1 Lysobacterales bacterium | reverse complement strand
TGTCGTCATCCCAGCGAAGGCTGCGACGACGAGAATAAAGACTCACGTTAGTTCCGCCTTATGCGTCTGGCGTCGGTTCCGCAAGCCGCCCCAGCAGCGGCCGGTAGTAGGCCAACTCGGCAATCGAATCATGCACATCGCTCAAGGCCGTATGCGAGGACTCCTTGGTGAAACCCTTGCTGACATCCGGTGCCCAGCGTCTTGCCAGCTCCTTGATCGTCGACACATCCAGGTTGCGGTAGTGGAAAAACCGTTCCAATCGCGGCATCAAACGGTGCATGAAGCGTCGATCCTGACAGATCGAGTTGCCGCACATTGGCGACTTTCCCGCTGGCACCCATTGCAGAAGAAATTCGACCGTGCGCGACTCGGCCAACGCCATATCAACTTCCGATTCGAGGATGCGCTGCCACAGGCCGGATTTCCCATGCTGGTTGCGATTCCACTCGTCCATGGCGTGCAGACGTGCTTCCTCGTGACGGATCGCAAATTCCGGGCCTTCGGCCAGAATATTCAGATCCTTGTCGGTGACCACCGTAGCGATTTCGAGGATCGAATCGGTGTCGGTATCGAGTCCGGTCATTTCCAGATCGATCCAGATCAGATTGTCCTCGTGAGTGGACGTCATGGTGTTCTCCGCTGCAGTGGTGTTTACGATTATTGCCGCGATACCGGCAGAAGGCCATGGTTGCCCAGTGCAGAAGGCCGACGCGTTAGCATGCATGACCCTTTGCGCTGCTCTTTATCCCATGACCGATACAACCTTCTTCTGGCACGACTACGAGACCACCGGCGCCGATTCGCGTCGAGACCGGCCTTCACAATTCGCCGGTATCCGCACCAATCTTGATCTGGAAATCATTGGCGACGCGGTCATGCTGTATTGCAAGCCGGCGCCGGATATCCTGCCGCATCCGGAAGCCTGCCTGATCACCGGTATCACGCCGCAACGTGCCGAGCGTGAGGGTTGCAGCGAAGTGGAGTTCGCAGCGATCGTATTGGAACAACTTGCAGAACCAGGAACCTGCGGCGTCGGCTACAACTCAATTCGTTTCGATGACGAATTCACGCGGCAGATGCTGTATCGCAATTTCCATGATCCCTACGAGCGCGAGTGGCGAGGTGGCAACTCGCGCTGGGATCTGATCGATCTTGTACGCATGTGCTACGCGTTGCGCCCGCAAGGCATCGAATGGCCGCGGCGCGATGACGGCACGCCTAGCTTTCGCCTGGAAGATTTGGCCAGAACCAACCGGCTCAAACAGGATCGCGCGCACGATGCGCTGTCCGATGTCGAGGCACTGATTGGTCTGGCCCGCTTGATCCGCACCCACCAGCCGCGGCTGTTCGATTTCCATTTCGATCTGCGCCGCAAGCAGCGCGCATTCCAGTTGCTTGATGTCGTGCATCGCACACCGGTGTTGCACGTGTCTTCGCGCTATCCGGCCAGTCGAGGTTGTCTGGCCATCGTGGTTCCACTGGCGGTCCATCCGCAGCAGCCGAACGGTGTGATCGTTTACGATCTTGATGTCGATCCAACGCCGTTGCTTGAACTGGATGCCGATGAGATCGCTGATCGGGTTTTCGTCTCACGCGCCGATCTGCCCGATGATGTTGAGCGCATCCCGTTGAAACTCGTGCATTCGAATCGTTCACCGGCATTGGCGCCTTTGAGTGTGCTCAAGGAGGTCGATTGTGGTCGTATCGGCCTCGATAGCGAACGCGCTCTGCGTCATCTGGAGATGCTGAACGGTATGGACGGACTCGCGCTGAAGATGCAGGCGGTGTTCGCCGCCCAGGCCTCACACGACCCACCGGCCGATCCGGAACTTGCCCTCTACTCTGGGTTCCTGCCTGATGCCGACAAGCGTTTGCTTCGTGAGGTTCGGCACACGCCAGGAGAGATGCTGGGTGCATCGCCCATTGTCTTCACTGATGTTCGTTACGCCGAGCTGTTGTTCCGCTACCGCGCGCGCAATTGGCCGGAATCCTTGAGCGATAAGGAAGCGACACGTTGGCGAGCGTTCCGTCATCGCCGATTAACCACGGAGACGCCTTTGACCACGCTGACTCTCGATCAATATTTCGCCTTGATCGAGGAGAAACGAAATGAGGTTGATCCGGTCAAATTACCCTTGCTTGATTCACTGGAGGATTGGGGACGCGAGCAGCAACGGCAGATCGAGTAACTCCGATGGTTGCATGCGCCGCCCCGCGCCGAATCAAACGAATCATTGCCCCACTCCTCCCCAACCAGCGACCATAGCCAAGCCGCACTATCGAATCTCGGGATCCCATGGCAAGCACCTACTTCACACCCGCCACCTTCAAATTTCTGCGCGATCTCAAGGCAAACAACAACCGGCCTTGGTTCAACGACAACAAGCCGCGTTACGAAGAGGTGTTGCGTCAGCCGTTTCTGCAACTGATTGCCGATCTGCAGGCTCCGCTGGCCAAGATCTCGCCACATTTCGTGGCGGATCCGCGCGGCCAGGGTGGATCGATGTTCCGAATCTATCGCGATACGCGTTACGCCAACGACAAAACGCCCTATAAAACCTGGTCTGGTGCGCGGATGTTTCACGAGCGCGCACGACAGGTCGACGCGCCGTCCTTCTACATGCACTTCCAGCAGGGCAATTGTTTTGTCGGCGGCGGCAAGTGGCATCCGGAATCCGAGTCGATCAAGCGCATCCGCGCTTTTATCGCCAATAATCCGGCGGCCTGGAAAAAAGCCACTCGCTCGAAATCCTTCACTTCCCACTTTATCCTCGGCGGCGACAGCCTCGTCCGCCACCCGCGTGGGTTCGATCCCGAGCATGAGTTGATCGAAGATATCAAACGCAAGGATTTCGTCGCCATCGAAGGGTTTGCCGACAGCATCGCCATCTCGGGCGAGTTGAAACCGTTGTTGGTTGATCGCTTCAAGCGTGTCGCGCCGCTGGTCGATTATCTGTGCGCGAGTCTCGATCTGGAATTCTGAGATGAAAACCGCGGATGCCAGCCCGTCCTCAATCGTTCCGGCGCTGCGCTTGTCGAGCTTCTATTTCGCCTACTACGCGGCACTTGGCGCATTCAATCCGTACTGGGCGCTGTACCTCAAGGAGCGCGGCCAGGATATCGCCGCGATCAGCATCCTCATGAGTCTCTGGTATGGCACACGCATTTTTGCGCCGACAACCTGGAGCACATTGGCGGCGAGATCCGCACACCCGATCCGTTGGTTGCGAGCAGGCTCCGTAATGACTGCCGCCAGTTTTGCGTTTTTCACCGTGCCGCACGATTTCACCGCGCTGTTCGTTGCGATGTGCGTGTTTTGTTTCATGTACAACGCGGTGATGCCGCAGTTTGAATCGATCACCTTGTCGCATCTGGTCGGCAAGAGTGAACGCTACGGTCGCATCCGTGTATGGGGCTCGATTGGATTCGTCAGCGTAGTGGCATTGTTCGGCGTGCTGCTCGATCACCTCGCTATCACATCCCTGCCCTGGCTTATGCTGCCGTTGTTCGTGGCAATGGCCGTCGCGTCGTTCTTCAACGACTACGGACGCGCACCGGTTGCCGTGACCGACACCGAATCGCCGAGCTTCTTGACCAAGTTCCGCCGACCCGAAGTGATCGCGTTTTTCATCGTCGCGCTGCTCATGCAGATCTCGTTCGGACCGTATTACACCTTCTATTCGATCTATCTCGACGAGCACGGCTACCGCACCTCGGCCCTCGGCATTTATTGGTCGATCGGCGTGGTTGTCGAGATTCTCGTGTTCGCCTTTTCCGCCTGGATCTTCCGTCGCTGGAATGCGGCAACCGTGCTGATCGTGTCGCTGATCGCCGCCAGCCTTCGCTGGGCGATGATCGCAATGGCGCCCGACAACGCCATCCTCATGGCCTTCGCACAAACCCTCCACGCCCTCAGCTTCGCGGCTTTTTTCGCCGCGAGCATGCAGTTCCTCGTGCTGTTTTTCCCCGGCCGTCAGAACGGTCATGCCCAAGGCATCTACTACGGCTTCTCCTCCGGCATCGGCGGCGTACTCGGTGCACTACTTTCAGGACAAGTTTGGGAAGCGGCAGGCGGCGAGACCGCTTTCATGCTTGGATCGGTGACGGCGGCTGTGGCGGCGGTTATCGCGTGGATCTGGATTCGGCCGGGACGTGCAATTTCAGCGACCTGAAGAAGGAATCCAGACCGCTAGAAACCATGGTCGTGCGCGTCATAGAAAGACGAAACGATCAGCGCCAGGGATCGATCAACGGGATGCCGCAGCCCTCGAAATCTCGAACATTGCGGGTAGCCAATGTAGCGCCTCGCGAACGCGCGATACCGGCAATCATCGCATCGGACTGCGCAATTGGACGGCCCTGCGCGCGCCGCATGGCGGCAAATTCGGCATGGGCATCGGCGGCGTCGCTGTCATAGGGAAGCACCCGCCCAGCCATATCCGTGGAAAAGATTGCCAGCACCTGCTGACGTAGCCGCGCCTTGCGCTGGCCATCCGGAAGGATCTGCACGCCGAACAGCATTTCGCCGCGACTGATGGCGGTGGTAAACACCATCGAACGCGTTTGCGCGATCAGCCATTCCACGACTCCGGGATGTGGGCGCGGGCACAACAGTTCCGACAATACGTTGGTGTCGAGAACAATCACTCGTCGAAATCCAGCGGCTCCGGCTGGGGCTCTCGCGGAGGCAAATCCAAGTCAATACCCCCGAAAGGCTCCACGCGAGCGCGGATCGCGGCATACAGCGCCGCGCCCGAGTTGTCTTCCCCACGATCGGCCAGAGCGGCGCGCAAAATGCTTCGCGCCTCCTCTTCCATCGACTTCCCGTGCCGCGCCGCCCGCAAACGCAGAAGTGTCTTCAGATCCTCATCCAGATTGCGAATGGTCATGCTGGCCACAGGCGTGCTCTCCAATAGTGAATGCATTGACTGCAATGATGGCATTGTAATCACATGCTTCATGCAAAGCCACGCGAGATCCTGGTTTTCGCCGATTCGAGGCAGCTCGCTGTGTGCCGGGATGCTGCGCATCGTTGATCGTCTGCAGAACGCGCACCTCCATCGAAACGATCAGGCTCGCGCAAAACTGAAGGCCAAAACGTCGCCAATATCTGCGCTTCCTTCGAGGCACATCAACAGCCGCTCAATTCCGAGGGCAACGCCCGCACAGTTGGGCATGCCGCGTTCAAGCGAAGCCAAAAGATTCTCGTCAAACGGGAGTTCGCGTTGCCCGCGTGATTGGCGGCGGCGGTTGTCGTTTTCGAAGCGGGCGCGTTGTTCGATGGGATCGGTGAGTTCGTGGTAGCCGTTGGCGAGTTCGTAGGGGCCGAGGTAGAGCTCGAAGCGTTCGGCGACGGGTGGATTGTCATGGCGGATTCTGGCCAGTGCACATTGCGTGGCTGGCCAGTCGCGAATCACGGTGATGCGATCGATTGGGAAATCGGGCTGGATGCGGTGGGTGATCAGCAGATCGAGCCAGTCATCGCGCTGGAGACCTTCACCATCTATTTCGATGTCGTGCAGCGGTTCGCGCAAGACATCAATCGATGCAGTGATTGAGTCGATGCCCAAGGTGTCGACGAACAGTTCGCGATAGGTCATCGAGACAAGGTTGGCTTCGCGACCGACCATGTTCAATGCGAGGCGAACCAGTTCGACCGTTTCGTCGAGCAGACGCAGATGATCCCAGCCGACCCGATACCATTCGAGCATGGTGAATTCGGGGTTGTGCCGCCTGCCCGCTTCGCCGTTGCGGAAGACGCGGCCGAGTTCGTAGCAATCGCCCACGCCCGCCACGAGCAGACGCTTCATTGGGAATTCGGCTGAGGTGCGCAGCCAGCGTTCCGGGGAACCCGCAGTGACCGGCCCGGAGAACATTGTGCTGAAGCTTTCGATATTCGGTTCCGTGTTTGCTGCTGCGGACAATATGGGCGTTTCGACTTCAAGCACGTTGCGTTCGGCGAAGAAGCCCCGGATCAACGCGTAGAGTCGTGCTCGCAGAACCAATGCTTCGTGCAGGGTTATCGCGCTCACGCGAGATTGCCCGCGAGGAATTCGAGCAGGCGTGCTTCATCCCAGATGTCGATACCGAGGGCTTGGGCCTTTTCGAGCTTGGAACCAGCGGCTTCACCGGTCACGACAAAGTCGGTCTTCTTCGACACGCTACCGGCAACCTTGGCACCGAGGGCTTCGAGCTTTGCGCCGGCTTCGTCGCGGGTCATTGCCGACAGCGATCCGGTCAGCACGACTGTCTTTCCATCTAGCGGAAGCGATTTCTCGGTCTCGCTAGTTGAACCGGCAAGCTCACGGAGTTGGTTCCAGATTTTCATGTTGTGCTTGAACAGCACTTGGTGTGTTGGATCCTCATGCCAGCGGAGAAACGCGGCGGCTGTATCCGCCGGCAGTCCGGCCGTGATCAGCTGATGTTCGGGAACGTCGGACAGACTAGCGATATCGTCGAACGCGACGACCAATTGCGTGGCGCGCTTCTCGGTCATCTTCGGAATTTCGAGACTGACGAGTACCGCGGCTGGCGAAATCGCCAGACGCAGTTTCGGCGAGACATCGTGCTCATCCTTGAAACTCACGCCGCGCATCAGCAACTCATCGATGGCCGACTGATTGCCTTCCTGGGCGAAGAAGTGATTGATCGATCGGGCGACTTCGCCGCCGATATCGGGGACGAGTTTGAGCAGTGGCCATGGCAGATGGCGAATCAATTCGAGTCGCCCGAACCACGCCGACAAGGCCTTCGCTGTGCTTTCGCCGACATGCTCGATGCCGAGCGCAAACAGGAATCGTTCCAGCGTGGTCTGCTTGCTGTGCTCGATGGACTCGATCAGGTTTTCGGCCCACTTGGTCGCGACCTTGCCGGCCTTGACGGTTTCCGGTGTCGAGTTATCGCGCTCGTCGGCGCGGCGCTTCATCTCGATGAAATCGTCGAGGCCGAGCTTGTATAGATCGGCGACCGAGACGACATAACCGAGATCGCAGAGATCCTCGATGAGACGCGAGCCAAGGCCTTCGATATCCATTGCGCGACGTGAGGCGAAATGGATGACGGCTTCCTTGCGCTGGGCCGGGCAGATCAGTTCGCCCGAGCAGCGCCACACAACTTGGCCTTCCTCGCGCACGAGTTCGGACTGGCAGATCGGGCAAGCCTTAAGCATCTGCCACGGCGTGGTATCGGCGGGTCGCTGATCCTCGATTACGCGCACGACTTCGGGAATCACATCACCGGCACGACGCACTATGACGGTATCGCCGACGCGCACATCGAGCCGTTCGATCTGGTCGGCGTTGTGCAGGGTGGCATTGGTGACAACGACACCCGCGACCTGCACCGGTTCCAGCCGCGCGATCGGCGTGGCGGCGCCGGTGCGACCGATATTGATGTCGATGGCGAGGATGCGCGTGCTCTGCTCCTGAGCCGGGAACTTGTGTGCGATGGCCCAGCGCGGCGTACGGCCGACGAAGCCGAGTTCGCGCTGTGCATCGAGATCATCGACTTTGTAGACGACGCCATCGATATCGAACGGCAAATCATCGCGCGACTCACCGATGCGCCGGTAGTAGTCCAAG
Source organism: Lysobacterales bacterium (assembly GCA_038233665.1). Lineage (GTDB taxonomy): Bacteria > Pseudomonadota > Gammaproteobacteria > Xanthomonadales > Rhodanobacteraceae > Dokdonella. Next base: position 4,807 of record JBBSVJ010000101.1, on the reverse strand, counting down.
CAGCCCTTCGCGCCCCGGGCGGTTTCGACCAGATGGCTGACCGGGAAACCCCATTCGCGGAACTTCTGCATCAACACCGAGTGGGTTTTCGGCAGAGCGCCCTCCTCGACCGATCCCGGCGCATAGGCGAAGAACGCGAGCGGCCGCGATGCAGTGATTGAGGAATCGAGCTGACGCAGCGAGCCGGCTGCACCGTTGCGCGGATTCGCCAGCACCTTGCCGCCATGCTCGCGGGCGCGCTCGTTGTAACGCTCGAACTCGGCCCGCGGCATGTAAACCTCGCCACGCACTTCGAGCACGGCGGGCCAATCGCGACCGCGTAGGCGCAGCGGAATTGCCTTGATCGTGCGCAGGTTCACGGTCACGTCCTCGCCGGTTTCTCCATCGCCTCGCGTCGCGCCTTGCACGAATACACCGTTTTCATAGCGAAGGCTGATCGCGAGGCCGTCGAACTTTGGTTCGAGCGAGAACATGGGATTCTCGATTTCAAGACGCTCCTCGATGCGGCGGACGAAATCGGCGATCTCATCGTCGCTGAAGGCATTGGCCAGCGAGAGCATGCGCAGTTCGTGGCGTACCTCGGTGAATCCACGCGACGGTGTCGCGCCCACGCGCTGGGTGGGTGAATCCGCCAGCGCGAGTTCGGGATGCGCCGTCTCGATGGTCTCAAGCTCGCGCATCAGCTTGTCGTAATCAGCATCGGGGATCTGCGCATCATCGAGGACGTGGTAGCGGTAGTTCGCTTCCTCGATACGCTGGCGGAGTTGGGCGGCGCGGGCAGCGGGGTTGGTGTGATTTTCGGGAGGGGTCATTGAGATGATTGGATCAAAGGATTGGCAGTGCTTTTGTAGGAGCCCCGCCAAGGGCGAGCATTTCCCACATCTCCGCCGAAAGGCTCGCCCCTTGCGGAGCTCCTACAAGGGATGTGCGCCAACGCGCGTGAATTGATGCCTCGAAGTTTAGCGGCTTGCCGCCGGATGCGCTGCAGGTGCAGGATGCGGGTTGACGAATTGAGGGTCGAATCATGGCGAAGAAAAAATGGGCGGCGTTTCCGCGCCCGGACAAGGCATTCGACTATGCCGGCGACAAGCTGGCCAAGGCCTGGCCGAAGCTGCATGCGGGCGATCTGGAGCCCTATCCCGATGAGAAATACGTCGCCGGCTTGCTCAAGGCCAATCCAAAGCTCGGCAAGGATTCGGCCTCGATTGCCGTGCAACTGCAGGATGCCTGGCGCGATTTTCACCGTGGTGATTTTCAGCAGGCCTATGAATCCGGCATTGCGCTGAAGGCACTCGGTGCTTCGGTGGCGATCAAGGCGGCGGGAATCCATGCGTCAACTTTGGTCGATGATGAAGATGCCAGAACCAGTCGTTACGAGGACCTCGTGCGGCTTGCCGATGAGGCTGTAGCGGCCCTGCCCGAAGTTGCCAACAGCCACTATCGACGTGCATTTGCGGTCGGTCGCTTGAGTCAGTCGATCTCGATTGCCAAGGCACTGACCCAGGGCTTGGCGGGCAAGGTTCGTGAATCGCTCGAAAAGACCTTGAAGCTGGAGCCCAAACACGCCGAGGCGATGACGGCATTTGGTTTGTATCACGCCGAAATCGTCAACAAGGTCGGCGGCATGCTGGCCAAGCTGACTTACGGTGCAAATACGGCCGATTCGGAAAAATATTTGAAAGCGGCGCTAAAGCTGACTCCACAATCGCCGATTGCCTGGATCGAATACGGCAACGGGCTGTTGCTGCTGCACGGTGACAAGCGTGAAGACGATGTTGCCGTGGCTTTCGACAAGGCCGCCAACTTCAAGCCACTCGATGCGATGGAAGCCCTAGATGCGAATTGGGCGCGGGAGCAGATCGAATAAGATTGGTTTCACCCTGACCCCTCGCGAGAGAGTGGCCCCAAGCGGTGGGTAAGGGTTGGATATGACGATGGTTTGAAGCAATCGCGAGCCATCGATCGCTTTGCCGACGCGATTCTACCAACCGCCTCCATGCCGTCGTCATGCACCTTCGGCACGTTGTCCCGAGGGGAGAAAGACGATCGGAGATGTCGTCCGCATCGAAGGACCAAAACCCCGAAACCCGCATCAATGCGTTGAACGACGCACCACCATTGATGACGGATCCCATGGATTGCCTTAACCTCGCACCCATGGGGTCGGAACGAACGGACGAAGAACTGATGCTTGCGTATGCCGGAGGCGACATGGTCGCTTTCGAAATGCTCTATCGGCGCCATCGCGGCACCCTCTACCGCTTTCTTCTGCGATCCCTGCGCGACCGCGCCGATGCCGATGAACTGTTCCAGGAAACCTGGAGCCGTGCGGTGGCAGCGCGCGAGCGTTATCGCGTCGAGGCCAAGTTCACGACGTGGTTGCTGCAGATTGCGCACAATCTGGTGATCGACCGTTTCCGTCGCAGTCGGCCGCAAGCCTCAGCCGAGGAGACCGAAAGGGTTTTCGATCAACTTGATGCGCCCGAGGACGAGCGGCCTGAGCGCGTATTGAGCGAGTTCGAGCAGCGTCGAAAGCTGCAGCTCGTACTTGAGGAATTACCTGAGGAACAGCGGGTAACATTCTTGTTACGCATGGAAAATGGGCTAGGTCTTGAGGAGATTGGTGAGGTTACCGGCGCTGGCCGCGAGACGGTCAAATCACGTCTTCGCTATGCCCTCGCCCGCGTCCGTGCAAGGTTTGAAACATGAGCACACCTCGCGATCCCGAACAGGATCTGAAACGTCTACTAGATAACGATGGCGGCGAGATTGGCGCGATCTATCGGCGTCTGTCACGCCCTGAGCCGCCACGTCGGCTTGATCGTATTGTCATCGCTCACGCCGCGCGAGCTGTTCGCGGCGAGCGTGCCCCGCCCGCCCAACGCTGGTTGTTGGGGCTTGGCTCCGCGGCTGGCATCGTGCTGGCGGCAGGTATTGCCTGGCAGGTTGGCAGGCAGATGGATTCGCACGATGCGCAGAGGGGACCGGAGCGCAGCCAGCGCTCGGTGATCCCGGTCGAACCCATCAGTGAGTCGTCGCGACTGGAAAAATCCGTTTCGCCAGAAGCCGCAGCCACGGTGGCGGATGAGGAAACGTCGGCCCAAGCGGCGCCAGCAAAGCAGGAATCGACGCCTCCCGCGAGGAAGAAACTGCCTTCGCGATCTATGCCGATGGCGGCACCTCCTCCGCCACCTGCGGCTGCGCCACGTCCGCCCGTTGAAGCGAGAGCGATGGAAGTAGCGCCCGCGCCGATCATCACGGCGGCGGATGAAGCTCAGGCGTTTCCTGAAGCAAAAGACAGTGCGACCCATGAAGGCGTGTCCGCCGATACGAGCAAACGCCAGCGCAGCCAAGCGGACGCTCAAGCGTCAGGTAATGCCGCTGCAATGAGTGCGCCGAAAGCCATCGTTGAACAATCGCGCGTACCGTCGCCGAGTTCATCGATCAAGCTGCGTCAAAATATGCATCTTGCTCCGCAGGATTGGCTGGCCGAAATTGTGCGATTGAAGCGTGAAGGTCGCAATCAAGAAGCGATCGAGAATCTGCGCCTGTTCCGGCGGATGCATCCGGATTGGAAGCTCTCCGACGAGCTGCGTCGGCTGGCCAAGTGAGTGAACTGCATACCCTGATCAAACCGGCCACTCTGCTGCAAGAGATTCGCAAGAGCAGATTCCTCGCCAACGCGTCTGCCGTTGACAACCCCGATCACGCGCTAGCTTTTCTCGCTGCGATCAGCGATTCATTGGCAACCCACAATTGCTGGGCCTATCGGATCGGCCAGCAGTATCGCTTTTCCGACGATGGCGAGCCAGGTGGCACAGCCGGCCGGCCGATTCTGCAAGCGATCGAAGGACAAGGCATCGACAAGGTCATTGTCGTCGTTACACGCTGGTACGGCGGTATCAAGCTCGGTGCGGGTGGGCTGGCGCGAGCCTACGGCGGCTGCGCGGCGGAATGTCTGCGTCTGGCTGAGAGAACGCCAATTGTCGAAACCCTGAATGTGCAGATTCATTGCGAGTTCGCCGAGTTGCCCATCCTGTTTGCGCGATTGAGCGAATTTGCCGCCGAGAAGACCGCTGAAACGTTTGACGCGTGTGGCGCTGATCTGGAACTACGCCTGCCACGCGATCAACTCGATGGATTCTCAGGTTTTCTGCGTGATCTCACGCGGGGTCGCGAGATCGTCACTGAGCAGACTGATTGAGTGAGCTGGCCGAGTGAATTCTGTTGCGCTCATCTCAGCAGAGATACTGGATTAATCCTTGCGATCGGGCGAAAGCAGGTTCTTGTCTTTGAATTTCGCGCGATGGTTTTCTTTCACGTGACTTCTGCAAAGGAGCGAATCGATGGTCAAACCCTGAGACTTTCATCGACACACTATTAGCGACTACACGTCGCGCCTGTGCACGTGAGCTTCCACGGACTTTGCCTTGAGCTGCACGATTCAACCGCTTGATATGGACCTCGCTTCGGCGCGCTGATCGGGTTGCCAAACACTTGAATTCAGTTGGCACAGAGCCCATTCGTTCGGTTGCCTCGTAGAATTTTCCCCATGCCCGAACAAATCCCTGCAACGCCAAGCAAGCTCGGCGCCTACCGCCGCTTGGTTCCGTTTCTGCGCGAGCAACGATTGCTGATCACAGGCTGGCTGGTTTTTCTGGGTATTTCCTCAGCGGCAACCCTCGCCTTGCCGGCGGCAGCGCGCTTCATGATTGATCGTGGGTTCGGGCAGACTGATCTGGCCCAGCTCAACGCGGGATTCATCGGATTGTTCGGTGTGGCTGTCGTCATGGCGATCGCTGGCGCG